>CAZLLV010000189.1:0-3813 GCA_964560325.1 uncultured Thermoanaerobaculia bacterium
CGGTGATGTTCCCCGCGCTCGTCTACGTGGAACAGGCGTTCCAGCGTGGAGTCGAGGACTTCGATCCAGGATTCGCAGCCGAGCAATTCCTCGCGGTGGAGATCGAAGCGGATGATCCGGTCGATGGCGGCGCGACCTCCGGCGCCGCCGCGGGCGCGCGCAACGCGCGGCAGGCCGCCACGCTCGAAGAGCTTCGCCGGCGGGTTGCGGAGCAGCCCGGCGTGACCGGCGTGACGTTCGCGGAGGTCCTTCCGGCGACGGTTCACCCGCAAAAGACCATCGAGATGGGCTACGACCTCGACGCGTCCGGCTCGGACGCGGACCCGTCCTTGCGCAAGGCCACCATCGCGGCGGTCCATCCGTCGTACTTCGAGGTACTGGACGCGCCGATTCTTGCCGGCCGCGGTTTCACCGACGCGGACGCAGTCCCCGGTTCGCGCGTGGCGATCGTCGATCACAGCTTCGTCGAGCAGGTCCTGCAGGGCCGCAATGCGGTGGGTCAGCAGGTCCGCTTCCGTTACCCTGCGCGGTCCTTACGGAGCTGGGGGCCGGGGAACCTGGACGATCCTGCGGGACCGGGTGATTGGTACGAAGTGATCGGCGTCGTGCGCGAGCTCGGCGCCGACGCGCCGAGCCAGGACGGGCGCGCCGCGGGGTTCTACATTCCAGCCACGCCGGACATGTTCGATCCGGTTCATATGATCGTGCACGTGCGCGGCGGCGATCCGATGACGCTCGCGCCGCAGGTGCGCGAGGCTGCGATGGCCGTCGATCGCTCGTTGCGGCTCGTCGGCGTGCAGCGCGTCAGCGAGGCCAACGACGACCGCCTCTGGACGATGACGATGATGCTGCGCATCACGTCGGTGTTGTCCGCCGTCGCCCTCGTCTTGTCGCTGGCCGGAATCTTCGCCGTGTTGTCGTTTACCGTTGCCCGTCGAACGCGTGAGATCGGCGTGCGCGTGGCCCTCGGCGCCAGCCGCCGGCGCGTCGTCGCCGCCACCTTCCGCCGCCCTCTCTTCCAGGTCACGCTCGGCGTCGTCGTCGGCACCGCGATCGTTTTCATCGGTGCCACCCTGACGCGAAACACCGAGTTGCCGGGTTCGGAGAACGACCTCGGCCTCCAGGGGATGGCCATGATCGTCGGCTACGGGATCGTCATGCTGGGCGTCTGCATGCTGGGTTGCGTGATGCCGACACGCCGCGCTCTGAAGATCGAGCCGACGGTCGCGTTGCGAGCGGAGTAGGCGGCCGGTCAGGGGACGAAGTCGGCGGCAGTCACTCCACGCGTAGCGCCGCCATCGGGCTGACGCGCAGGGCACGGCGCGCGGGAAGCCAGCAGGCCAAGAGCGCCACCGCGAGCAGGAAAGCGGCGGTCGCGGCCAGGGTCGTAGGGTCGGTGGCCGCCACGCCGAACAGCATGCTCTCCATCACCTGGGTGGCGAGGAGCGCGGCACCGAGCCCGAGCAGGAGCCCGACCAGCATCAGCCCCATGCCTTCTCCGACCACCTGCCGGAGCACCGTGGCGCGGCGGGCGCCGAGGGCGACGCGCAGGGCGATCTCCTGGCGGCGTTGCGCGACCGAGAACGAGATGATGCCGTAGAGGCCGATCGCCGCGAGCAGCAGCGCCGTGCCGGCGAAGCCCGCCAGGAGGTACAGATTGAACCGCGGCCGGGCGACCGTCTCGGCCACCACCTGCTCCATCGTCCGGACCTGGGCGATCGGCTGGTCCGGGTCGATCTCCCGGACCACGGAGGCCGCCGCGTCGGCCAGCGTCAGGGGCTCACCCTCGGCCCGCATCACCACGGCCACCTGCGGGAACGGCATCTGGGCGTAGGCGCGATAGATGGCGGGGGAGGGCTGCTCCGTCAGGCCGTTCTCGCGAACGCTCCCCACGATGCCGACGATCCGGCCCACGATGTCGTCCCCCCACGGGATGGCGATCGGCTTGCCGAGCGGATCCTCGCCCGGGTAGTAGCGATCCGCCAGCTCCTGGTTGACGACGAAGACGGGCGCCGCCGTCTCGTCGTCGCCGGTCTCGAAGGTGCGGCCGCGGAGGAGGGGAATGTCCAGGGTGCGGAAGTAGTCGCCGGCGACCACCCGGACGTCCGCCGGCAGGTCCTCCCCCGGGGCGGGCCGCGGCCGGTCGTCGCGGAAGAAGACGTGCCCCATCTTGTCGCCGGTCAGCGGCAGGAAGATCTCTGCGCCCACCGAGCGGGTGCCGGGAAGGGCGTCCAGCCGGGGCAGCAGGGTCTCCAGGAACCGACGCTTCGGCTCCGGCCCCTCGTAGCCTGGCCCGGTGAGCGTCAGTTGCATCGTCAGCACCTGCTCGATCCGCACGCCCGGGTCGACCTCGAGCATCCGCTGGAGGCTTCGGCCGATCAGTCCTGCCGCCACCAGCAGCACCACCGCGAGCGCCACCTCCGCCACCACGAGGATCTTGCGGAAGGAGTGCCGGCCGCTCGTGGTCCCCCGGGCCGTCTCCCGCAGCGTCTCGGCCAGCCTGATGGCCGAGCCGGAGAGCGCCGGCGCGACGCCGAAGAGAACGCCGGTGAGGACCGAGACGCCCAGGGCGAACGCGAGGACGCTGCCGTCGACGCCGATCTCGGCGACCCGCGGCAGCGCGAGGTCGGCCGGCAGGAGCCGTACCAGGACGCGGGTGCCCCAGGCGGCGAGCACGAGGCCGAGCAGACCGGCGAGGCCGGCGAGGACCAGGCTCTCGACGAGCGTCTGGCGGACCAGCCGCGGCCGGGTGGCACCCAGCGTGACCCGGAGCGCCATCTCCTTCTGCCGTACCGCCGAGCGTGCGAGCAGCAGGCTCGCTACGTTGGCGCAGGCGATGAGAAGCAGGAGCGTGACGGCGCCGAAGAGCACCAGGAGCGAGGGTCTGGCGTCGGACGTGACCTGCTCGTGGAGCGGCGCCAGGTGAACCCCCCACCCCGCCGTCCACTGCGGATACTCCTCCTGCTGGTGACGGAGGACCGCCTCCATCTCCGCCTGGGCCCGTTCCAGGGTAGCGCCCGGACGCAGCCGCGCCACGGCATACATGAAGCGGCCGGGACTCTCCGGGTTGAACCGGCTCGGCAGCCATACGTCCACCCGGTCGCCCAGGGACAGAAAGTCCGGAGGCAGAACGCCGATCACCGTGCGGCTCTCGCCGTCGAGGGTGATGGTGCGGCCGACGACGTCGGGATCGCCGCCGAAGCGCCGTTGCCAAAGGCGGTGGCTTACGACCCCCACCGGCTCGTCCACCTCGCCCTCGGCATAGAGCCTCCCGAGCCGAGGCTGGATCCCCAGGACGGTGAAGAAGTTCGCCGTGGTGGCGAGGACCGGCAGCTCCTCGGGACGCCCCTGGCCGGTGAGGTTGCGTCGCTGCACGTGACCCCCGCCGAGGCCCTCGAAGCTCTCGACTCCGTCCCGCCAGGCGAAGAAGTTGAGCGGCGAGGTCCAAACCTGGAGCGATCGGTCCGGCACCACCTCGAGGGGGACCACCAGGCGCTCCGGCTCGTGGACCGGCAACGGACGCAGGAGCACCGAGTCGACCAATGTGAACATCGCGGTGCTGGCGCCGACACCGAGCGCCAGCGTCAGGATCGCGACGGTGGCGAAGCCCGGGTTCTTCCGCAGCGAGCGGATGCCGTACCGGAGGTCGCCTCGGAGCTCGTCGAAGAGGCGCAGGCCGCGGGAGGCGCGGCCCTCTTCCTTCAGCCGCTCGACCGTGCCGAACTCGATGCGCGCCTGCCGCGCGGCCTCGGCGGGCGACAGACCCGAGCGCATCAAGTGCTCCGTGCGCAGCTCGAGGTGGTGGCGGAACTC
>CAZLLV010000190.1:0-5542 GCA_964560325.1 uncultured Thermoanaerobaculia bacterium
AACGCCAGCGCCGCCTCCAGCTCGATCCACCCCACCTCCGGACCGAAATGCCGCGAAATGATCCCGATCAACCGCGCTCGCGGCGGCAGCCCCGCCGGGCGCGCCGCCACATCCGCCGCCTCCGCTACCTCCGCCCGAAGCGCCTCGTCCACCCCGTCGCACACCGCCTCCACCACCCCCGCCGGGTCCAGCCCGTGCCGCTCCGCCATGAAATACGGACTGAACCGCAGCTCGATGTAATCGATCCCCTCGCGCGCCGCGTCCTCCACGTTCTCCCGCGCCACCCGCCGCACCGCCTCGTAATCGACGAACACCCGCCGAAGACACTCGAACTTCGCGATGAACGACATCAGATCCGGCTCGCGCTCCGTCACCTGCACGTGCGGACGCAGACCCTCCGGATCGAGCGCCGGCAGCTCCACCCGGTGCCGCCGCGCCAGGTCGACCACCGTCTCCAGCCGCACGTTGCCGTCCAGGTGCCGGTGGAGCTCGACGAGCGGGTAGCCCTTTCTCATGACGACGCAGCTTAACCCAGCGCGCGAGGCCCTTCCGGCATCCGACTTGCGTTAGCCTTGGCCCCCGCAGCAGGCGTTCGCCGCCGGGCCCCGCCGTGGTGGCCCCGACCCAGGAACCGACCGACCCGACCCCTTATGGCACCTTCCACCGCCGAGACCCAGAAGACCGACCTCGTCAACGACCTCGCGCGCCTCGCCGCCGCCCGGATGCGCGAAACCGGGGCGAGCGCCGAAGCCGTCGAGGCCGCCGGCCAGTTCGTCCGCCAGTGCTACGAGACGATCTCCCTCGACGACATCGCCGTCCGCAACCCGGACGACCTCGTCGGGGCCGCGCTCTCGCTCTGGAACTGGGGCCGCGAGCGCGACACCGAGAGGGCCAAGCTCCGGGCCTACCACCCCGCCCAGGCCGAGCACGGCTGGGACTCGCCATACACCGTCTTCGAGGTCGTCAACGACGACATGCCGTTCCTCGTCGACTCGGTGACCGCGGCGCTCAACCAGCTCGAGCACCCGGTCCAGCTCGTCCTCCACCCGGTGGTCGAGGTGGTCCGCGACGACGACGGGCGGCGCCAGTCGATGCGTCTGCCGGACGACAAGTACCAGGGCCCTCCGGCGGGGGTGCGGCGGGAGTCGTACATGCAGATCGAGGTCGAGAGGATCTTCGAGCCGGAGGAGACCGAGAGGGTCCTGCGGACGATCGAAGAGACTCTCGCCGACGTGCGCGCCGCGGTACACGACTGGCCGAAGATGCGCGAGAAGCTCGCCGAGATCGTGGCGGGATGGGAGACGGACGCGCCGCCGGTGGGCGACGAGGAGATCGCCGAGGCGAAGAGCTTCCTCCACTGGCTCGACGACGACCACTTCACCTTCCTCGGCTACCGCGAGCTCGAGCTGGTGGAGGAGGGCGGCAAGGTGAACCTGCGGCTCGTGCCGGGGTCGAGCCTCGGGGTGCTGCGGGCGCGCGAGACCGAGGAGTCGCACCGGCTGCGCCCGCTGACCGACAAGATGGCGAAGTTCGCACGCCAGCCGCAGCTCCTGTTCGTGACCAAGGCGAACCACCGGGCGACCGTCCACCGGCCGTCCCACATGGACTACGTGGGCCTGAAGAAGTTCGACGACCAGGGCCGGGTGATCGGCGAGCAGCGCTTCCTCGGCCTCTTCACCTCGGTCGCCTACAACCGCCGCGCCCGCACCATCCCGCTCCTGCGCGAGAAGGTCGAGCGCACCGTCGCCCGCGCCGGCTTTCCGCCGAACAGCCACGACGGCAAGGCGCTCGTCCACATCCTCGAGACCTTCCCGCGCGACGAGCTGTTCCAGATCTCCGAAGAGCGGCTGTTCGAGATCAGCATGGGCATCCTGCAGCTCCAGGAGCGTCAGCGGATCGCCCTGTTCGTGCGCCGCGACCCGTTCGAGCGCTTCGTCTCGTGCCTCGTCTACGTGCCGCGCGACCGCTACAACACCGAGCTGCGGCTGAAAATGAAGGAGATCCTGGAGGAGGCCCTCGCCGGCGAGGTGACCGCGTACTACACCCAGGTCGCCGACTCGCCGCTCGCCCGGGTCCAGTACATCGTGCGCACCCGGCCCGGACAGGTGCCGAGCTACGAGGTCAAGGAGATCGAGCGGAAGGTCGCCGAGGCCACGCGCACCTGGCGCGATCACCTCTACGAGCAGATCATGGCCGGCGAGACGGACGAGAGCTCGCGGGCCGCCCGCTACCGCCGCTACCAGGACGCCTTCCCGACCGCCTACCGCGAGCGCTTCACGGTCGAGCAGGCGCTGTTCGACATCGAGCGGATCGAGGAGGTGCTCGCGTCCGACCGCATCGGGATGCACCTCTACCGGGCCGAGGGCGCCGGCGAGCACGAGATGCGGTTCAAGGTCTACCATCTGGGCCGGCCGGTGGCGCTCTCCGACGTGCTGCCGCAGCTCGAGAACATGGGCGTGCGGGTCGGCTCGGAGATTCCGCACGAGGTGCGGGTGGGGGAGGAGCGCCGCGCGGTCTGGATCCACGACTTCGAGCTCGAGCTGCACGGAACCTCGGTGCCGTTCGAGCGGCTGGCCCGCACCTTCCCGGAGGCGTTCGAGCGGATCTGGTACGGCGACGTCGAGAACGACGGCTTCAACCGGCTGGTCGTCTGCGCCGGGCTCGCCTGGCACGAGGTGGTGGTGCTGCGGGCGTACGCGAAGTTCCTGCGCCAGGCGCGCTCGGCCTTCAGCCAGGCCTACATGCAGGCCACGCTGGCCGCCAGCCCGGAGGCGGCCCGCCTGCTGGTCGAGCTCTTCCGGGTGCGCTTCGACCCGGACCGGCGCGAGGACGCCGAGGCGGCGATGCAGGAGGTGCAGGAAGGGCTCCAGGAGGCGCTGGCGGAGGTCAAGAGCCTCGACGAGGACCGGATCCTCCGCCGCTTCCTGAACATGATCCGCAGCACCCTGCGCACCAACTACTACCAGCGCACCGAGACCGGCGAGCGCAAGAGCTACCTTTCGCTCAAGCTCGCCTCGACCGAGATCAAGGTGCTGCCGCAGCCGCGGCCGCTGTACGAGGTCTTCGTCTACTCGCCGCGGGTCGAGGCGGTGCACCTGCGCGGCGGGCTGGTGGCGCGCGGCGGCGTGCGCTGGTCGGACCGCAAGGAGGACTTCCGCACCGAGATCCTCGGGCTGATGAAGGCGCAGATGGTCAAGAACGCGGTGATCGTGCCGGTGGGGGCCAAGGGCGGCTTCGTGGTCAAGCGGCCGCCGGCCGGGGCGGACCGGGAGGCGATGGCGCAGGAGGGGATCGCCTGCTACCGGATCATGATCCAGGGGCTTCTCGACCTGACCGACAACCTGGTCGACGGGGCGGTGGTGCCGCCCGAGCGGGTGGTGCGCATCGACGGCGACGACCCCTACCTCGTGGTGGCGGCCGACAAGGGCACGGCGAGGTTCTCCGACATCGCCAACCAGCTCGCAGTCGAGAACGGCTTCTGGCTCGGCGACGCCTTCGCCTCCGGCGGCTCGGCGGGCTACGACCACAAGGCGATGGGGATCACCGCGCGCGGCGCCTGGGTGGCGGTCGAGCGGCACTTCCGCGAGCTCGGTGTCGACATCCGGAAGCAGGACTTCAGCGTCGTCGGCGTCGGTGACATGTCGGGCGACGTCTTCGGCAACGGCATGCTCCTGTCGCGTCACATCCGCCTCGTCGGGGCGTTCAACCACCTCCACGTCTTCGTCGACCCCGATCCGGACCCGGAGGTCTCGTTCGAGGAGAGGAAGCGCCTGTTCGAGCTGCCGCGCTCGACCTGGGACGACTACGACCGGTCGAAGATGTCGGCCGGCGGTGCGGTCTACGACCGGAGCGCGAAGTCGATCGACCTGACGCCGGAGATCCGCGACCTGCTCGGCATCAAGGAGGAGTCGATACCGCCCAACCGCCTGGTGCGGGCGCTCCTCACCCACCGCTGCGACCTGCTCTGGTTCGGCGGCATCGGCACCTTCGTGAAGTCCTCGGACGAGACCGATGCGAAGGTCGGCGACCGGGCCAACGACGCCGTGCGGGTCGACGCGAATCAGCTCCGCTGCAAGGTGGTGGGGGAGGGGGCGAACCTCGGGATCACCCAGCGCGGCCGGATCGAGTTCGCGACGGGCGAGCCGGGCAAGATCAACACCGACGCGATCGACAACTCGGGCGGGGTCGACACCTCCGACCACGAGGTCAACATCAAGATCCTGCTCGGCAAGCCCCTGCGCGAAGGCGAGCTGACGCTCGAGGAGCGCAACGCCCTGCTCGACGCGATGACCGGCGAGGTGGCGGGGCTGGTGCTGCGCGACAACTACCTCCAGGCGCAGGCGCTCTCGGTCGCCGAGGCCCAGGGGCCGGCGCTCCTCGACGCCCAGCACCGGATGATGAAGACGCTCGAGCGGTCCGGTCACCTCGACCGCTCGCTCGAGATGCTGCCCGACGACGAGCGGATCGCCGAGCGCCAGGCGACCGGGGGCGCCCTCACCCGGCCGGAGCTCGCGGTGCTCCTCGCCTACAGCAAGATCTATCTCTACGGCCATCTGCTCCGCTCGAGCCTGGTCGACGACCCGCTCCTCGCCGGCGATCTGCGGCTCTACTTCCCGGAGCCGCTGCGCGAGCGCTACGCCGAGGAGATCGAGCGCCACCGCCTGCGCCGGGAGATCGTCGCCACTTTCGTGACCAACAGCATGGTCAACCGGGTCGGCCCGAGCTTTCTGACCGAAATCATGGCCGAGACCGGCGCCGAGCCGGCGGACGTGGCGCGGGCGTACACGGTGGTGCGCGAGTCGTTCGCCCTGCGCTCGATCTGGGCGCGCATCGAGGCGCTCGACAACGAGGTGGCGGCCGACGTCCAGCTCCAGATGATGGTGGCGGTCGGCCGCCTGGTCGAGCGGGTGACCCTCTGGTTTCTGCGCCACGAGCCGAGCCCGCTCGACATGAGCGAGTGCAGCGCCGCCTTCCGTCCCGCGGTCGAGGTGCTGTCGGCCAAGCTGGAGGAGATCCTGCCGCGCTCGGTCCTCTCGGATCTGCGCCGGCGCGAGCGCAACCTGGTCAAGGAGGGGGTGCCGCACGATCTCGCCTGGCGGGTCGCGAGCCTGCACGACCTGGCGGCGGCGAGCGATGTCTGGCGGATCGCCCACGCGAGCGGACGGCCGGTCGACGAGGTGGGGCGGATCTATTTCGTCGCCGGCGACCGCTTCGGGCTCGAGTGGCTGCGCCACCGGGCGGCGCGGCTGACCGCGGACGGGCGCTGGCAGAAGGCGGCGATCACCGCGGTGATCGACGATCTGTTCGAGCACCAGAGCGGTCTGACGCGGCAGGTCCTGGAGGCGTACACCGGTGACGGCGGCAGCCGCAAGGCGATCGAGGCCTGGGCCTCGCAGCGCCGCGGCGTGGTCGCCCGCACCGAAGAGATCCTGCGCGAGGTCCGGGCGGCGAAGTCGATCGACGTCGCCATGCTCGTGGTCGCCGACGACCAGCTCAGGAGGCTCGTCCACGCAACGGCCGAGTGAGAGGCTTCGTTCGAGGT
>CAZLLV010000191.1:0-3755 GCA_964560325.1 uncultured Thermoanaerobaculia bacterium
ACGCCGCCCGCCATGCAGAGGGCGTCGCCTCCGATCCGGCCCCGGGTGCGCTCGTGGAGGTAGCGCACCTTGTCGAGCAGCAGCTCTTCGAGCACCACCTGGGCGCTCCGCGCGACGTCGGCGTGCCAGGGGGTGAGCTCCTCGTCGGGCCTCCGGGCGCGCCCGTCCAGGAGGCGCGGGAGCTCGTCGGAGAACATCCGCCGGCCGCCCACGAAGTCGAAGTGATCGAGGTCGAGGGTGAAGCCGCCGCTCCCCTCCTGGGAGGAATCGCTCCGGACCACCTCGCGCAGCCGGGAGGCGTAGCGCGGCTCGCCGTAGGGTGCGAGACCCATCACCTTGTACTCGCCGCCGTTGACCCGGAAGCCGAGGAGCGCGGTGATCGCCGAGTAGAAGAGCCCGAGCGAGTGGGGGAAGCGCACCTCTTCGAAGATCTCGACCTCGCCGCCCGCGCCCACGCCGTAGGTGGTCGTCGCCCACTCGCCGACGCCGTCGACGGTCAGGACCGCGGCTTCCGGAAAACCGGAGAAGGCGTACGCGGAGGCGGCATGGGAGAGGTGGTGCGGGTAGCGGAGCACCGGGCCGTCCCAGCCGAGTCGCTCGCGGACGAAGCGGAGCGGCCGGTCGGGGTCGAGATCCTCGGGGGCGAAGCTCTCGGCGACCTCGGCCGCATCGCGCGCGGCCCGCTCGAGCGCCCAGAGCTGGCGGTCGTGCTTCGCCTCCGGCAGCTCGTACCAGGCGACCGCGTCGAGCTCGCCGGGGTGGGCGAGCCCGCCCTGCGCGAGGCACCAGCGGAACGCCTCGACCGGCATCCTGGGGTCGTGCTTGACGCGCGAGAAGCGCTCTTCGGACGCCGCCGCCACCAGCTCCCCGTCGACCAGCAGGCAGCAGGTCGCCTCGTGGTAGAGGGCGGAGAGGCCGACCACCCGCACGGGGCCTCGCGCTCGCCCGGTCACGTCACCCGCACGCGCCGGATCAAGCGCCGGTAGAGCCCCGGGAAGAAGCGCGCGAGCCGCACCGCCCAGACCTCGACGCCGCCGACCAGCACCTCGTCCTTCTCCCGCTCGACCGCCCGCACGATCCGCCGCGCGCAGGTCTCCGGGCTCATGCCGCGCTCCTGGGCCCGGTCCATCGTCCCCTGCTCGGAGCCATCGGCGGTCAGGGCGTGGAGCGAGACCTCGGTGCGGACGAAGCCGGGGCAGACCATCGTCACCCGTATGCCGCGGTCGTAGACCTCGGCGCGGAACGACTCGAAGAAGCCGTGGAGGGCGTGCTTGGCCGCCGAGTAGCCGGAGCGCATGGGGGTGCCGATCTTGCCGACCAGGCTGGAGACGACGACGAACCGCCCCGACTCGCGGACGAGCATCGAAGGCAGCAGTGCCTTGGTCAGGGCGACGGTGCCGAAGTAGTCGATCTCCATCACCCGCCGGTCGACCGCGAGGTCGGTCGCCTCGGCGAGCGAGCGCTGGCTGACGCCGCCGTTGTGGACCATGACGTCGATCCGGCCGCACGCGTCGAGGGCGCGCTCGACGGCCCCGGCGAGCGTCTCGGTCCGCTCGAGATCGAGCGGCAGGACGAGGTGCCGCTCCGGGTGGGCGCAGGCGTCGCGCACCCGCGCGAGCCGCTCCTCGGTACGGGCCGACAGGATCACCCGCGCCCCGCGCTCCGCCCACTCGCGGGCGAGCGCCTCCCCGATGCCGGAGGAGGCGCCGGTGATCCAGACGACCGGCCCGGTCACCGGTCCGCCGTCCCGTACCGGCGCTCGAGCTCGGCGATCACCGCCTTGCGGATGTCGCCGCGGTCGCCGAGGAGCTGGAGGTCGGGGTGGCCGAGCATCAGGTAGTCGAGGCCGGTCTCGCGGCCGGAGAGCAGGAAGTCGGTGAGCGCCACCCGGTAGGTGCGGGCCTCGGAGAGCGGCTCGCCGCCGACCATCCAGGCGGAGCCTCCGCCCGGCGGCTCGGTCCGCGCGATGCCGGCGAACTGGAGAAAGCCTCCGGTGCCCTGGTTCTCGACCCCCTGGTCGAGCACCTGGCGCAGCAGCCCACCGGCGATCTCGACCTCGGCCACGTCGCCGCCGAACGGCAGGATGCGGATCACGTCGTACTGCGTCACCCGCCCGGCGGGCACCACGTCGTCGATCCGGATCGAGCCCGAGTTGAAGACCGCGGCGTCGGCGCCGGGCGCGGCGCGCAGCATCGCCTCGGCGATCAGGTCGGTCAGCGTGTTCGACTGGTTGCGAACGACCGAGGAGCGGCCGTCGAGGTCGTCCGCGGTCACGGCCACCAGCTCGTCGGCGTCGAAGCCCTGCTCGCGGAAGGCCGCGTAGGCGAGATCGACCCAGCGCGCGACCACCGCCGCCACCTCCGGGTCCTCCGGGATCGCGTCGGTGATCGGCACCAGGTCCGGGTGGATCGAGAGCTCGCCGGTCGCCGGCTCCCAGGAGAGCCGGACGACGAAGACGGTGCGCACGTTCGCGTCCGCCTTGAGGACCGGCGTCAGCGAATCGCCCCGCCGGACCGCCCAGTTCTCGTGCTCGTGGCCGCCCAGCACCAAGTCGATCGCCGGCACCGTCTCGGCGAGCGCCACGTCCTGGTCGAGATCGAGATGTGTGAGGGCGAGCAGGGCGTCGACCCGCGGCCGGAGCGCGGAGGCGGCGGCCTGGATCGCGAGCACCGGGTCGGTCACCCGTACCCAGTCCGGGTCGCCCGAGCGCAGCGTGCCCCCGACCACCCCGAGCCGGAACGACGGGCCGCCCGGCTCTCCGAAGGTGAGCACCGTCGTCTCGGCCACGCCGGGGAAGGGCTCGCCCGAGGGCGCGGTGACGTTCGCCGACACCCAGCCGAACTCCGACTCGGCCAGCCGCTCGCGGAACTGCTCCTCGGTGACGTCGAACTCGTGGTTGCCGAAGGTCGCCCAGTCGAGGCCGACCCGGTCGAGCACGTCGACCATCTGCTCGCCGGCGAGCGGCTCACCGTCGACCATGGCCGTGCCCATCGCCGAGGGGCTGAACATGTCGCCGCCGTGGGTCAGCACCACGTACGGCGTCTCCTCGAGCAGCCGGTCGTGCAGGGTCGCCACCCGGGCGAGCCCGCCGACCGCGCCGCCCTCGATCGGCGTGATCTCGTAGACGTCGTTCATGTGAAGGAGGGTCACTTCGACCCGCTCGGTCCCGGCCTCCGCGACCGCCGGGGCGGGGACCGGCGCCGGCGCCGGCTCGATCCCCGCGCCGGCGCACGCGCCGACGGCCAGCAGGCGGACGACGAGGCCGCCGAACGTCCGCGCCGGCGGGGTGGCTTCGCGGCTCATGGTCACTCCTCGATCTCGATGCCCTTCTGGGCCATCCACTCCTTGTTCAGCTTCGAGAGGTAGCGCTCGCCCGAGTCGGGCAACAGGGTGACGACGAGCGCGTCCTCCGGCAGCCCGGCCGCCACCTGCCGCGCCCCGGCGACCGCCGCGCCGCCCGAGGAGCCGGTGAAGATCGCCTCCTTGCGGGTGAGCTCGAACACCGCCCGGTACGCGGTCTCGTCGTCGATCGTGATCACCTCGTCGATGTAGTCCCACCAGACGGTCGAGGGCATGAAGTCCTCGCCGATGCCGTCGACCAGGTACTGGTGGATCGTGTCGGCCGGCGGCATCTCGCCGTGCTCGTGGAAGTGCTCGTAGACGCTCCCCACCGTGTCGACGCCGATCACCCGCACGTCCGGGTTCTGCTCCTTGAGGTACTTGGCGACGCCGCTGATCGTGCCGCCGGTGCCGAT
>CAZLLV010000192.1:0-7913 GCA_964560325.1 uncultured Thermoanaerobaculia bacterium
TCCCTAAAACCTCGCGACCAGCTCCACGCCGAACACCGCCGGCTCGTTCGTCATCCCGGTCAGGTTGTTGAAGTCGATGCCGTTCTGGACGATCTCCTCGTCCGTGACGTTGCGGCCGAAGAGCGACACCTCGTAGCGCGCCTCCGGGAATACGTAGCCCAGCCGCGCGCCGATCTCCATCCCGTCCCCCCGGAACTCCTCCGACTCGTAGAGGAAGAAGCTCTTCTCGCTGTAGTAGTACCAGTCGACCGAGCCGACGAGCAGCCCCGCTCCCACCGGCCGCCGGTAATCGACGATCCCGTTCACGATCCACTCCGGCGCGTGCGGCAGGCTGTTGCCGTCGACCAGCGCACCGTTCGGGCCGATCGTGTCGAGCACCGTGCAGCCCCCGCCGCACGGCGCCACCGCCAGGTCCGCGTCCCGGATCTCGGTCTGGTTGTTCGACACGCCCAGGCTCACCAGCCAGCGCGGCGTCGGCGCGAGCTGCATGTCGACCTCCACGCCGTAGCCCTCCGTCTCGTCCGCGTTGAGCAGCGTCGCCGTGTTGAGCTGCCCGCCGACCGCCACGATCTGCTGCCCCTCCATCTCGTAGCGGTAAACGCTAGCGTTCAGCCGCAGCCGCCGGTCGAGGAGCTCGCTCTTCACGCCGACCTCGGTCGACAGGATCTCCTCCTCTTCGGCCACGTCGACGCAGTCGGTCGACGGGTCGGTGCCGCCCGCGAAGTCGGCGCAGAAGAGGATGCGCCCCTGGATCGACGGCGCCCGGAAGCTGGTCGCCACCCGGCCGTAGAGGTTCACGTCCGGGTTCACCGCATAGGTCGCCGAAAGGTCCCAGCTCACGAAGTCGTCGTCGGTCGAGGCGGTGATCGGCGCCACGGTCGGGGTGTTGAAAGTCGGGTCGGGACGCTCGGCCGAGAACTCCTTCTCGTCCTGGGTGAAGCGCAGGCCGGCCTTCAGCGTCCAGCGCTCGGTGGCGAGGAAGTCGACGGAGCCGAAGAGCGCGTACGAGGTCGCCTGCTGGTTCTGGAAGGCGAAGCCGTCCTGCACGTTGCCGGCGAGCGAGTCGTAGCTGTAGGTCTCGGCCCGCAGATCCTCGTCGAAGTAGAAGGCGCCGACCAGCCAGCGCCAGCGGCCCTCGCCCGTGCTCGTCAGCCTGACCTCCTGGGTGAGCTGATCGAGGTCGGGAATGCCGTCGGCGGTCTCGGAGAAGAAGGGGATGAACCCGGGCCCGAACGGCGGCGCGAAGACGGCGCCGAAGCCGCCGTCGATGTCGCCGCGGCTGAACGACTCGATCGTTTCGAAGCCGGTGATCGAGGTCAGCTCCGCGATCCCCAGGTCGTACGACATCTGGAGCGTCGCGCCCTGGGCCTCGATCTCCTGGTCGTTCCGGCCGTCCTGGAAGACGCGGTCTTGCTCGAAGCCGTCGACCAGGTCGTTCGTCCCCGGCTCGAGGATGTTCGCCCGGAAGATCCGCGCCGTTCCGTCGACGTCCCAGCCGTGCAGGTTGAACAGCGCATCGAAGCGCTCGTTCGGCTCCCAGAGGAGCTGGAGGCGGTAGGCGCCGGTCTGGTAGCCGCCGAGCGCGTCGTCCTCGCCGGTGAAGTCGTTGTCGACCCAGTCGCTGCGCGTCTGGTAGAGGACCGACGCGCGCGCCGAGAGGGTGCTGGAGAGCGGCCCGCCGACGGCGGCCTTGAAGTCGCCGGTGTCGAAGGTGCCGAAGGAGCCGCGGACGAAGCCGTCGAGCTCGCGCGTCGGCCGCTTCGACTCGAACTTGACGATGCCGGCGGGGGTGTTGCGGCCGAAGAGGGTGCCCTGCGGACCGCGCAGCACCTCGATCCGCTCCAGGTCCCAGGCCGGCATGCCCTTCAGGATCGGGTTCTCGAGCACCACGCCGTCGTAGACGAGCGAGACCGGCTGCGAGGCGTTGAGGTCGAAGTCGGTGTTGCCGAGGCCGCGGATGTAGAAGCGCGGAAAGGCGCGGCCGAACGACGATTCGAGGAGCAGGCTCGGCACCCGCGCGGACAGGAACTGCACCACGTCCTGGCCGCCGGCGGTGATCGTCTCGAGCGCCTCGGTGTCGAGCGTGGAGATCGCCACCGGCACGTCCTGCGGGTCTTCCTCCCGCTTCTGCGCCGTGACCACGATCTCGTCGAGCACCGCCTCCGGCTCGACAGCCTCCTCCGACTCGGCCTCGTCGGGCTCCTCCTGCGAGTGGGCCGGGACGGCGACGAGCAGCCCGGCGACCAGCAAAGCGATCACGGAAACGCCCAGGATACGGCACAGCGCGGACACTGAAACCATGGCTCCCCCCTCGTTCGTGGTCGTCGTGCCGGGAATTTAGCACGCGCCCGCCGACGACCTTCTAAATTCATGGGCGACCTGAGAGCCTGAGAACAGAGGTCCGCCCGTCGCGAGGTCGTCAGCCGGTCGTCGCTCGCAAGGCGCGTCGACGCAGGCATAGCAGAGCTATGTCGAGGAGAGGCAACGCCGCGAGCGGCGATGCGGGGGCGACCGCAGCAGGGCCGGACCTCTGTTCTCAGGCTCTCAGGTCGCGATCGGGGCAGCGATCAGGGCGTCCGGGATGGCGAAGGCGTCGACCAGGGCGACCGCGTCCGGGCGGAGCTCGCGGCAGAGCTCGTTGACCTGGCTCTGGATCGCCTTCGCCTTCGCGTCCTCGAACAGATCGTGCTCCAGGAACCACCCGCGGTCGGCGGCGAGCCGTTCGAGCGCGTAGAGGTCGCGGAGCAGAACGAGCGGCCGCGCGAGCGCCGGGTCCTCCACACGCGCCACCGCGTCGCGGAACGCCTCGTAGGCCAGCCGCTCGGTGTACGCCCGGGCGGCCGACAGCGCGTGGTCCTGGACCTCGATCAGCGCGGCGAACGGATCGGCGCCGTCGTCGATCCTGCGCTTCATCCGGCGGGCGAGCGAGTAGACCAGGCTCTCCTCGCGCGAGTGGAACGCCGCGGCGTGGAACTCCGGGTCGCGCAGGTGCTCGGTCGCCGTGCGGCGGACGAGCAGCGGGTTGCGCTCCGCCACCGCGTGCGCCGCCCGCCCCGCGACCATCCGCACGAGGCCGACCCAGTTCAGGTCCCCCACCTCCTGCCGGAACTCCGACAGGAGCCCCTTCGCGACGAGCTGGAGGAGCACCACGTTGTCGCCCTCGAAGGTGGTGAAGACGTCGGTGTCCGCCGCCAGCGCCGCGAAGCGGTTGACCGAGAGGTAGCCCTGCCCTCCGCACGCCTCGCGGCAGGTCTGGATGGTCTCGACGGCGTGCCAGGTGGCGACCGCCTTGAGCCCCGCCGCGACCGTCTCCACCTGCCGCCGCTCCTCGTCGCTCGGGCCGGCGGAGTAGCGCCCTGCCAGGTCGTGGAGGGCGAAGTGGTGGGCGAAGACGCCGGCGAGCGGCACGAAGAGGCGCCGCTGGTGGGTCAGGTAGTCGAGGATCACCGCCTCGCCCCGCCCCTCCGGGCCGAACTGCCGCCGCCGCGCGCCGTAGCGGATCGCGATCGTCAGGGCGTTCTTGGTCGCCGAGACGGCACCGAGGGCGACCGCGATCCGGCCGCCGACGAGGGTGCCGACCATGGTGAAGAAGCGCCGGCCGGGGCTCGCGATCGAGCTCTCGTAAGTGCCGTCGGCGGTGACCGTGGCGAAGCGGTCGAGCAGAGCCTCGCGCGGCACGCGCACGCCGTCGAAGTAGAGCCGGCCGTTGTCGACCCCTTCGAGGCCGAGCTTCGGGCCGCAGTCCTCGATCCGCACGCCGGGCAGCGGCCGGCCGGCCTCGCCGCGGATCGGCACCACGAAGGCGTGGACGCCGCGGCTCTCCTCGTCACCCGCCGCCGCATCCGGTGGGTCCTCTGGCTCACCCGGCAGCAGGAGCTGGGCGAAGACGACCGCCGTCCGTCCGTGGAGGGCGGCGTTGCCGATGTAGTCCTTGCGCGCGCCGGGGTGGGGCGTGGTGAGAACGAACTCCCCCTTGCCTCCGTCGCCGCCGCGGTCGTAGCGGGCGGTCGTCTCCAACCCCTGGACGTTCGAGCCGTGATCGCTCTCGGTCATCGCGAAGCAGCCCGGCAGCTCGAGCGTGGCGGCGCCCGGCAGGTAGGCGGCGTGGTGGCGCTCGGTGCCGAGCTGGAGGACGGCGCCGCCGAAGAGGCCGAACTGCACGCCGAACTTGATCAGCAGCGAGAGGTCGTGGTGCGCCAGGGTCTCGAAGGCGGCGACGAAGGCGCCCGGGTCGCCCTGCCCGCCCTGCGCCTCCGGCATCGCGAGCGCGCCGAGGCCCTCGTCGGCGAGGCGGCGGCACCAGGCGAGGACGTGCTCACGGTAGGCGGCGCGGTCGCGGACGATCTCGTCCGGCAGGTAGTGGAACTCGTCGCTCGCGAGGAGCTTCCTTACCCGCTCGCGCAGCGCGTGGTGCTCGCCGTCGAGCAGCCGCGTCATCGCCGCCACGTCGAACGACGGCTCGGGCGCGGCGGGGGCGGGAGCCACCGGCTCGGGCGGCGCCGGGCGGAAGAGGCGCCCCGCGACGTCGACCGCCGCCAGGCCGAGGACCTCCTCGATCTTGCGCAGCGCTTGCGTTTCCGCCGCCGCCGGCTCGTGCCCCCCGGCGCGCGCCAGGTCGCCGCCGAGCGCGGCGAGCCCCCGGCGCTCGGTGCGCGAGAGCCCGGAGCCGGCGCGGCGGAGCGCGCCGAGCAGCCGGTGCAGCTCCTCGGCCGACGGCGGCGCCTCCGGATCGAGCCAGCGCGACAGCTCGCCACACAGCCCCGGGTCGAGATCGCCGTCGGCCGTCAGGCTCTCCGACAGCGCCTCCATCTCCCGCGCCGCCAGGTCCCCGTCCGCCCATGCCACGTAGAGCATGGGCAGGAAGGCGCGCAGGCGCGGTTCGGAAAAGACCTCGGTCGAGCGGCGGGCAGCGTCGGCGTCGGACATGGGGCCGATCTTGCCACGGACGGCCGTGGGCGGCGCATCCGGCCCTGGTGAGACGATGCCAATCGGTAGCGTAAGTTCGCGCCAAATGGTAGTGTAGATCTGTGCCGACCGGTAGCCCAAAGCAGACCTCCGGCTATGTCCGGCGCGTCGTCGATGTCGAGTTGGACGCGCTCCTCCCCGCTCTTCCCGCCCTCTCCATCGAGGGCCCGAAAGCCGTGGGCAAGACGGAGACCGCTCTCCAGCGGGCGACGACGATCTATCGCCTCGACGACTCGGCGCAGAGGACCGTCACCGAGGCCGATCCTGCCCGCCTGACCCAGGGGCGCCCCCCGGTCCTCGTGGACGAGTGGCAGCGCGTCCCCGAATCGTGGGACGTGGTGCGCCGAGCCGTGGACGAGAACTCGTCCCCCGGCCGTTTCCTCTTGACCGGCTCGGCGACACCGGCCGAGCTACCGACGCACTCTGGCGCGGGTCGGATCGTGACCGTACGCATGCGGCCGATGAGCCTGATGGAGCGTGGGGTCGGCGAACCGACGGTGAGTCTCGAGCGGCTGCTGGCCGGGGGGCGCCCCCCCCTCGAAGGTGAGACGGACGTCTCCCTCGAGACCTACGCCCACGAGATCGTGGCATCCGGGTTCCCGGGCCTGCGACACCTGACGGGGCGGGCCCTCCGTGCGCAGCTCGACGGATACATCGCGCGCATCGTGGAGCGGGACTTCGAAGATCTCGGACACAGCCTCCGAAACCCTTCAGCGTTACGACGCTGGATGACTGCGTACGCGGCGGCGACCTCCACCACGGCGTACTACGAGACCATTCGAGACGCCGCGACGAGCGGCGAAGGGGACAAACCGGCGAAAACGACCACCCAGCCGTACCGCGATACCCTCGAGCGGCTCTGGATCCTCGATCCGGTGCCGGCCTGGCAGCCGGCGCGCAACCCCATCAGCCGGCTCGCCTCCCCACCGAAGCATCAGCTCGCCGACCCTGCCCTCGCCGCGCGCCTCCTGGGAGCGGGCGTCGGGGCGCTCCTCGACGCTCGTCCGTCCGGACTACCGATCCCGAGGGACGGTACGCTTCTGGGCAACCTCTTCGAAGCGCTCGTGACGCTCGGCGTTCGCGTGTTCGCCCAGGCGGCCGAGGCCAGCGTGCGCCACCTCCGGACCCGCGGCGCGACCCACGAGATCGACCTGATCGTCGAGCGTGGCGACCAGCGCGTACTGGCCGTCGAGGTCAAACTGGCCCGACGCGTGGACGACCGCGACGTGCGCCACCTCCGCTGGCTCGCCCACCAGCTCGGCGACGACCTCCTCGACAGCCTCGTCATCACCTCCGGCCCCACGGCCTACCGCCGGCCCGACGGCATCGGAGTGGTCCCGGCGGCGCTCCTGGGGCCGTAGTGAGGGCAAAGCCTTCCAAGCCCCTGATAGGATGGGCTGAATGCTGGAGACCGTAGCCGTTCCCCCGGGCGAGCGAGTCGAGACCGCGGACCACCGGATCGTGACCTACGGAGTGCCGTGGTCGCACTTCGAGGCGCAGCTCGCCCTCCGGGGCGACGCTCCCGTGCCCAGGATGGCCTACCTCGACGGAGCCCTGGAACTGATGAGCCCCTCGAAAGACCACGAACGCATCAAGTCCTATCTTGGCTGCCTTCTCGAGGCGTATGCGCTGGAGAGGAACATCGACCTCTCGCCCTACGGCGCCTGGACCCTGAAGCACGCCCCGGCGACCGCCGGTCTCGAGCCGGACGAGTGCTACATCGTGGGAGCGGACCAGGACAAGCGGGTGCCGGACCTCGCCATCGAGGTGGTCTGGACCAGCGGCGGGATCGACAAGCTCGAGATCTACCGCCGGCTCGGAGTCGCCGAGGTCTGGACCTGGAAGGGCGAGAGGATCGAGGTCCACGTCCTCGCCGGGGACCGCTACGAGAGGACGGAAACGAGCCGCCTCTTCCCCGACCTCGACCTCGCCCTCGTCGTCTCCCTCCTCGACCGCCCCACCGCCCTCCAGGCGGTTCGTGCGTTACGCGAAGCTCTCGCCGGCTGAGAGACCGCTGGCGGGACGTCCGCCGCGGCCGGCCGGTCCCCGAAGTGGCGGGGATCAGCTCGGGGTCAGAAGCAGTAGCTGCAGAATGTCCGAGATGCGGTCCGGTGTCACTTCGAGGATGGCCAGGCGCCGGCTATGGTGCGGCTCCGCTTCGGAGCTGATGGAGGTCGATGAAGGCGCGGACACCGCGTGAAATCTTCATCCGTTCGAATCATCGAGCTCTGACCGGTGCGCCCGGATGACTCGGACCAGGCGCTCGTGGTCGTGGGTCACCGTGATTGCCACGAGCAGCACCAGCTCTTCGCCGGCGACGGCGGCGTGGGCGGCGAAGTGGCAGACGACGACGCGGGTCAGGCCGTGGAGTCGATACTCGTACAGCTGTGCGCCGGGCGTCCGGAGGCGGGGGACACCCCGGTATCTGTAGGCGGTCGGCTTGAAACGTGCCAGGTCGGGGTCCATCGCCAGATTCGTGGCGGTCCGGATCGCAACGATGAGGTCCGCGAGATCTTTCTGGATCGCTTCGCGGTCTCGCGGCGATTGCCGCTCGAGGTCCTTCTTGTACCGACGGTCCTCCCAGGTGGGGAGGAAGGGGCGGACTTCTCTAGCCACTCACCGTCTCTTGGGCGAAGGCTTCGGCGTCCTCGATCGGCTCTCCCCACAGGGACGAATCGTCGAGCTCGAGGTCGGGCAGGCGGCGCCAGAGGTCGAGCCAGGTGGGGCCGAGGCGGGCGAACGCGTCTTCGCCCGTGCTGGGGGTCCGGTTCGAGCCCCACTCGTCGGCGCTGAGCTGGGGGTTCAGGCTCTTGGTCAGGTCTCCGAGATCGCCGGCGTTGAGGTGGCCGAACTGGTCGACCACGTACCCCACCACCGCCAACTCTTCGGCCGTCAGGTCCCCGGTGTTCGCCCCCTCCGCGAGCGCTACGGTTCGGCCGCCTTCGGAG
>CAZLLV010000193.1:0-4279 GCA_964560325.1 uncultured Thermoanaerobaculia bacterium
GGTGGTCGAAGAGCTCTTCGACGATCGACAGCACGTCGTGACGCGGGTGGAAGCCGAGGACGCGGGTGGCCTTCTCGGTCCGCACCTTGTAGCTCCGGAGGTCGTGCTCGTCCCGGATCTCGAGCTCGATCCGGCGCCCCAGGCGCTGCTCCACCGCCTCCTTCACCCGGTCCCCCAGCTCGCCCACCGTGTAGTTGTCCGACGCCACGTTGAATACGCCGGAGACCTCCGGCCCCGCCTCGAGCGCCCGCACGTAGGCCGCCACCGCGTCCTGGATCGCCAGCACCGGGCGCCAGATGGCCGGGTTCCGGACCACGATCCGCCCCTCGCCCACGGCGGTCCGGAACATGGTGTTGACCACCAGGTCGAGGCGCATCCGCGGGCTCCAGCCGCAGACCGTGCCCTTGCGGAGCGACACCACCGAGAAGCCCTCGCCCCCGAGCTCGAGGCAGGCCCGCTCCCCCTGGAGCTTCGAGATGCCGTAGGGGTAGTGGCAGACCGTGGGGTCGTCCTCGCCGCAGAGGGCGTCGGTCGAGTAGCCGTAGATCGAGCACGAGCTGCCGTAGACGAAGCGGCGCACGCCGGCCTGCCGGGCGAGGTAGGCGAGGTAGGCCGGGGCGGCACCGTTGTAGACGAAGTTCTTGCTCGGCGAGTACTCGGCCATCGGGTCGTTCGACACGCCGGCGAGGAAGATCGCCTGGTCGTGGCCGGCGACCTCCTCCTCGGTCAAGGCGAGCACGTCCTTCTCGAGCAGGCGCACGCCCGCGGGGAGGTGGTTGCCGAACCAGAGCAGATCGACCACCGTCACCTCGTAGCCGCGCTCCATCAGGTACGGCACGAGAGCCGAGCCGAGGTAGCCGGCGCCGCCGGCGATCAGCACCTTCATCGGCCGCCCTCGTCGCCGTAGACGAACTGATCCGATTCCGGGCGCTCCAGCCACTCGGCGAGACTCTGGGCGGCGCGGTCTTTGTCAGACAGGGTCGGGATACCCCGATCCTGGTGTGAAAGCGTCGGCGGAGCGCCGATCTCGTCGAGCGGCCATTCGATGCCGATCTCCGGATCGTCCCACCGGATGCCCGACTCGTGCGCCGGGTCGTAGGTGCCGGTGCAGAGGTACTGGATCTCGGCGTGGTCGGAGAGGACGGCGAAGCCGCGGGCGAACCCGGCCGGCGCCCAGAGCTGGCGCGGCGAGTCCTCCGACAGCTCGACGCCGTACCAGCGCCCGAGCGCGGGCGAGCCCTTGCGGATGTCGACCGCCACCAGGAAGGCGCGCCCGGCGGTGACCCGCATCAGCTTGCCCATCGGCGGCTGCCACTGGAAGTGGAGGCCGCGCACCACGCCGCGCGCCGAGCGGGAGTGGTTGAGCTGCACGAACTCGCCCGGCAGGCCGAGCGGTGCGAAGAGGTCGCGGCGGAAGACCTCCATGAAGAAGCCGCGGTCGTCGCGGAACACCTGGTGGCGCACCACGACCACGTCGGGCAGAGGCGTCGGCTCGAGGAAAACGTCCATGGCGAATCGGCATTCTCCCGTCGGCCGGGGAGGGTGTCAAACATGGTAGCTTGCCGGCCGCCGATGACCGACCTCACCTGCGCCGTCGTCCACTGGAACGTTCCCGATCTTCTCGCCGACTGTCTCGGCTCGCTGCTGCCCGAGGTGGAGCGATTGCGCGCGCGCGGCATGGAGGTCGAGGTGGTGGTGGTCGACAACGCGTCGCGGCCGGAGGTGCGGGAGCGCCTGGCCGCGGAGACGCCGGACGGCGTGTCGGTCCACTGGTCGGAGGAGAACCTCGGCTACCCGCGCGCCTGCAACCTCGCCTACGGCGCGAGCGCCGCGCCGCTGGTGCTCGTCTCGAACCCGGACATCGTCTACTTCCCCGGCTCGCTCGAGGCGATGGTGCGGGCGCTCGAGGCGGACGAGGCGGCGGCGCTCGCGGGACCGGCGACCTGGTGGGACCGCGAGCGAACGCTGCTCCTCAACCCGGGCTACCCGGAGGATCGGGAGCGGATCGAAGGGGACGCGGAGGCGAAGCGGAGCGGCACCTGGCCGGCGCACGCGCTCGACTGGCAGCGACGGATGGCGGAGGTCGCCTTCGCGCGCGAGACGCGGGAGATCGGGATCCTCTCCGGCGCCTCGATGCTCGTGCGGCGCGGCCGGATCGACGCCGCCGGCGGCCTCTTCGACCCGGCGCTCTTCCTCTACTACGACGATACCGATCTCTGCGCCCGACTCGCCGAGCACGGCACGAGGGCTCTCTACGTGCCGGTTGCCGAGATCGTGCACCTCTTCAACCAGAGCCGCAGGAACGACGTGGCCGACCACATGGCGGCGTCGCGGCGCCACTTTCTCGCCGGGCACTACGGCGAGGAGGCCGACCGCCTCCTGGCGCTGGCGGCCGAGGCGGTGCCGTCGGAGGCCGACTTCGCCGCGTGGCAGGTGCGCGACCTCGGCGTGCTCGACCGGCCGCGCGACTTCGATTGGCCGGCGCCGCCGGACGGCGGGCGGAGCCTCTTCGCCCTCGGCCTCAACCCCCAGGTGGTGCCGGCCGCGATGGCCCTCCGCGACCGTCCGGAGATCTCCTTCACCGAGCGCTTCTGGCGCCAGCTCACCCCCGGCCCCTACTGGGCGCGCGCCACCGATCCCGCGTCCCGGCAGGTGCTGGCCTACTGGAAGTTCGAGGTGCCGGCTCTGTAGGATGGCCGTCCGATGCCGGCGGAACGGAAGCGAGATCTCGACCTCGTCCTTTGGGGCGCCACCGGCTACACCGGGCGCCTGGTCGCGCGGCGTCTCGCGCGGCGGCCCGACCGGCTGACCGACGGGCTTGCCTGGGCGCTCGGCGGGCGGAGCCGGGAGAAGCTCGAAGCGCTCCGCCGCGAGCTCGCCGAGATCGAGCCCGGCGCGGCCGAGCTGCCGCTGCTCGCGGGCGACAGCGTCGACGCCGCGTCGCTCGAGCCGATCGTCGCCCGGGCGAAGGTGGTGTGCAGCACCGTCGGCCCCTACTCGCGCTACGGCACGCCGCTCGTGCGCCTGTGCACCGATCTCGGCACCGACTACTGCGACCTGTCGGGCGAGGTCGCCTGGATGCGGCGCAACGTCGACCGCTTCCACGAGCGGGCGAAGCGGAGCGGAGCGCGCATCGTCCACTCCTGCGGCTTCGACTCGATCCCCTCCGACCTCGGTACCTACGCGCTCCACCGCCGGGTCGCCGAGGAGGGGGCGCGCCTCGCCCGCGCGCGGCTCCGCGTCCGGCGCCTCGCCGGCAAGATGAGCGGCGGCACCGCGGCGAGCCTGTTCGAGATCGTCGCCGAGGCGCGCTCGGACGCGCGCACGAGGCGGCTGCTCGGCGACCCGTACGGCCTGAACCCGGCGGGCGAGCGCGAGGGGCCGGACGGCAACGAGGGCACCCGCCCCACGCGGGACGACGACCGCGACGTCTGGACCGCGCCCTTCCTGATGGCGATGATCAACACGCGGGTCGTCCGCCGCAGCAACGCGCTCCTCGGCTACCCGTACGGCCGCGACTTCCGCTACGGCGAGCGGGTCGACACCGGCCGCGGCCTCTCCGGCCGCCTGCGCGCCCGCGCCCTCTCGACCGGCCTCGGCCTCTTCACCGCCGCGGCGGCGCTGCCGCCGACCGCGTGGGCTCTGCGCCGTTTCGCGCTCCCCGGCCCGGGCGAGGGCCCGACGGCGGCGGAGCGGGAGAGCGGCGGCTTCCGCATCACGATCTACGGCGACGGCGTGCGCGCGAACGGGGAGACGGTGCGCGGGCAGGTGACGATCACCGCCGAGGAGGATCCGGGCTACGGCGCCACCGCCCGGATGCTCGCCGAGGCGGCCCTCCGGCTGGTCGAGACGTTCGGCGACGAGGCGGCGCACGCGGCGGACGGCACCCTCTCGGGCGGCGTTCTGACCCCGGCCTCCGCCCTCGGACTGCCGCTGGTCGAGCGCCTCGGCCGGGCCGGCGTCTCTTTCGAAACGGCGGTCGGGTGAGCGAGCACGAGCGGGGGTCGCGAGACCGGCGCCGCGAAACGTCGCTCGGCGAGGGGGAGGCTCACTTCCGCACCCTCGCCGACCACATCGCTCAGCTCGCCTGGATGGCCGACGCTTCGGGCTGGCTCTTCTGGTACAACGAGCGCTGGTTCGAGTACACCGGCACCACGCTCGAAGAGATGCAGGGCTGGGGCTGGACGAGGGTCCACCACCCCGATCACCTCGACCGGGTGGTCGACAAGTTCCGGGCCGCGATCGCCGCCGGCGAGACCTGGGAAGACACCTTCCCCCT
>CAZLLV010000194.1:0-4165 GCA_964560325.1 uncultured Thermoanaerobaculia bacterium
CTACGACCCGGCCGACGCCGGCACGCAGAAAGCGCTCATGGTCTCCGGCCGCGGCCGGGACGCGCGCTCCGAGGAGGATGTCCGAGAGGATGGGGAGCGCGACCGCGAGCGCCTCGCCCGCATGGAGCGCTACGCCCAGACCGCGCTCTGCCGCTGGGCGAACGTGGTCGCCTACTTCGACGCCGGCCGCGACGAGCCCCGGGGCTGGTGGTGCGGACATTGCGACAGCTGCGAGCGCCAGGCCGAGGGCGACGAGCTGCCGGCCCGGCGCCGCCCGGCGGAGCCGGAGATCGAAGAGCTGACCGCCGAGCCGATCTGTACGAACGGCAGCGGCGAGGCGTGCCGGGAGGAGGGCGGGCTCGCCGTCGGCGCGCCGGTCGCCGTCCCGCTCTACGGCGAAGGCCGGGTGACCGAGATCGACGAAAGCTCCGTCACGGTGTCGTTCCGCGACGGCGCGGTACACCGGGTCCGGCGGCCACCGGCCGCTCGACCCGCGGAGGGGCCCGAGAAGGGCCGTGAGAAGGACCACGAGAAGGCCGGCGGGGGCACGAAGCCCTCGTCCGATGATTTCCCTGAAGGAGATGGAGTGATGAAGATCGAAAGCCTGCAGTCCCTGTTCGTCGAAGAGCTCGAGGATGCGTACGACTTCGAGCACCAGATCGTGGACGCCCTGCCGAAGATGGCGGAGGCGGCCCGCGACCCGGAGCTCCAGAAGGGCTTCCGGCAGCACCTGGAGCAGACCAAGGACCAGATCGAGCAGCTGGAGGAGGTCTTCCGCGAGATCGGCGAGGAGCCGTCCCGCAAGCCCTGCAAGGGTATGAAGGGCCTGCTCGCCGAAGGCGACGAGGTCGTCAAGGCGAAGGGCGACGACGCGGCGAAGGACGCCGCCCTGATCGGTGCCGCCCAGCGGGTCGAGCACTACGAGATGGCCGTCTACGGCACCCTCACCGCCTTCGCCCGCACGCTCGGTCACGGCAAGGCCGTGAAGATCCTCGCCGGGATCCTCGACCAGGAGACGAAGACCGACGAGCGCCTGTCGAAGCTCGCGGAGAGCCGGGTCAACCCTCGGGCCGCGGGCAACGGCGCCGCGCGCCCGGAGGGCCGGAAGACCGCGGGCCGCTCCTCGAACGGCGCCTCGAACGGCTCCGACGACGTCACCAAGGAGGAGCTCTACGAGCGCGCCCAGGAGCTCGAGGTCGAAGGGCGGAGCAAGATGAACAAGCAGCAGCTCCAGAGCGCGGTCGGACGCGTGTCGTGAGGCCGGCTCCCGGCCGCCGAACACCGTCGGAGACCGCCGGAGATCCCGGGAGGTCGCCGGACGGTGAACGGCGAGTCGGGAGCGCGCGAGGGCGGCGGTAGGCTCGGACCATGAGCCCGACCGCCGCCCTCCTCCTGTTCCTGCTCGCCCCCGCGGCGCAGGACCCCGAAGCGCCCGAACCCGCCCCCTCCGAGGCGCCCGCCGCGGAGCTCGAAGACGAGATCGTGGTGACCGCCACCGGGGTCGAGTCGCGGCGGGACGAGACGGCGGCGGTGGTGACGGTGCTCGGCGACGAGGAGCTCGCCGCGTCCCCCGGCGTCACCCTGGACGAGACGCTCCGGCAGGTCCCCGGCTTCACCCTCTTCCGGCGCGAAGGCAGCCGGACCTCCAACCCGACGACCCACGGCGCCTCGCTCCGAGGCATCGGCGGCTCGGGCGCCGGGCGCGCGCTGGTGCTCGCCGACGGCGTGCCCCTGAACGACCCCTTCGGCGGCTGGGTGCCCTGGGGGCTCGTCCCGACCGCCGCCCTCGAACGGGTCGAGGTGCTGCGCGGCGGCGCCTCCGACCTCTACGGCACCGCCGCGCTCGCCGGCGTGATCCAGCTCTTCCGCCGGGATTCCTCGGCCGGCGAGACCGTGGCCGATCTGTCGGCGGGCGAGCAAGGGACCGCGTCCGGCTCCGCGTGGGCGGCGCTCGGCGGAGAGTCCGGTTCGCGCTGGTCCGGGGCGCTCGCCCTCCAGGCCTTCACCTCCGACGGCTTCGTCCAGGTGGCGCCGGAGGACCGCGGGCCGGTCGACGA
The DNA here is from genome assembly GCA_964560325.1 of uncultured Thermoanaerobaculia bacterium. Taxonomy (GTDB): domain Bacteria; phylum Acidobacteriota; class Thermoanaerobaculia; order Multivoradales; family DATKCC01; genus CAZLLV01. Next base: position 2,058 of record CAZLLV010000194.1, read on the forward strand.
GCCGGCGGGCAGCCGTCACGGGTCGTTCGAGGCGACGCTGGAACGAGCGGCCGCGGCGGCCGGCCGCTCCCACCTCTGGCTGCGCGCCGGCCTCTTCGACGAGGAGCGCGACAACGGCACGCCGCTCCAGGAGAACTCCCGCACGATCCGTCACGGCAGCCTGGGCGGCGACTGGACGTCCGGCCGGGGCACCGTCACCGCCCGCGCCTGGGCGACCGATCAGGACCTCTCCCAGACTTTCAGCGCGGTGGCCGACGACCGCGCGAGCGAGCGGCTGGTGCGCGAGCAGAGCGTGCCGGCGGAGCGGCTCGGCGGGAGCGCCCGCTGGATCGTCCGGCTCGGCTCGTCGCACACGCTGGTGTCCGGGCTCGAAGGCGGTCGCGTGGAGGGGGTGAGCGACGAGCGGGTCCACCTCCCGGACCGGGTGATCGAAAGCGCCTCCGGCGGCACCCAGGAGGAGACCGCGCTCTTCGTCGAGGACCTCTTCGCGCCGGCGCCGCGCGTCTCGGTCGCCGCGAGCCTGCGGTGGGACCGCTGGGAGAACCGTCCCGCGGACCGCGCCGACGGACCGGACCGGAGCGAGACCGCCTGGTCGCCGCGCCTGTCGCTGCGCTGGCAGCCGCGGACCGCCTGGGGCTTCACCGCCACCGGCTACCGCTCCTTCCGGGCGCCGACGCTCAACGAGCTCTACCGCGGCTTCCGGGTCGGCGACGTGGTGACCGACCCCAACCCCGCGCTCGAGGCCGAGCGGCTGAGCGGCGCCGAGGCGGGGGCGATCTGGACGCCCGCGCCGGGCACCGGCCGCACCGTCCACGACCTCCGCCTGCGCGCCCACCTGTTCTGGATGCGCCTCGAGGACCCGATCGCGAACGTCACGCTCTCGACCGGGCCGGAGCTGATCGTGCGCCAGCGCCGCAACCTCGGCCGCACCCGCTCGCGCGGCGCGGAGCTCGAAGCGGAGGCGCGGATCGGCCGGCGCTGGCTCGGCTCCGCCGCGTACCTCCTGGCCGACGCCGAGGTGGTGCGCTACCCGGCCGACCCGGCGCTCGAAGGGCTCGACGTGGCCCAGGTGCCCGAGCACCAGGCGACGCTCCAGGTCCGTCGGCGGGGCGCGCGATCCGATCTCGCCGTCCACGCACGCTGGAGCTCGGAGCAGTTCGACGACGATCGCAACCGATTCGCGCTCGAAGAGTTCTTCCGGGTCGACCTGCGCGCGGGCTGGCGCCTGACGCCGGCGCTCGAGCTCTACCTGGCGGCGGAGAACCTGCTCGACGAGGAGGTCACGGCCGGCCGCACGCCGCTGCGCACGATCGGCTCGCCCCGCCTCCTGCGCGTCGGTCTGCGCTGGGACCGTCAGCGATTGTAAGAAACTCCACGGAATTGCACGACCCTCGGCGGCGCGCGCGGTCCCGCCGCGGCGGAGCGCCGCTCCACCGCGCCCGGCGGGCGTGGCACGAGGCTTGCTCTTTCATCGGGACTGGAGGGAGTCGACGCATTCGGCGGCGGGAGGGAGCGGCTTCGCACTTCTCTTCTATCTTGGGTTCCCTGAGTTGAGGGGGCGGCCCGACCGGGCCGCCTCCGTATGCTTGCCGGGGGCCGACACCATCGAAACTCTGACTTCCGGAGGGGGCCTGGATGACGGGACCGGAACGAGCACGATCCGAGAGCGACGCGGAGCTGGAGGCACGAGTCTTCCGGCTCGCCTCGCACATGCGCGCGCTCTCGGGGCTGTTCCACGGCCTCGTGCACGACCTGAAGTCGCCGATCAACTCGCTGGTCGTCAACCTCGAGCTGTTCAAGGCGTCGATCTCCGAAACCCCCGACATCGAGCGCCAGAAGCGCTACGCCCGCATCCTCGACGAGGAGCTGGTCCGCCTGAACCGTTCGGTCGAGCGCCTCCTGCCGGCCGCCGGGCCTCCGAGCGAGGAGCGGGGACGCTTCGACCTCCGGGACCTGGTCGAGAGGGTGTCGGAGCTGCTCGCCACCACGGCGCGCCACCAGAGCGTCAAGTTCGAGCTCGCTCTCCCGGAGGCCGGACGGACGGTCTCGGTCGACGGCCACCGCGACTGGATCAAACAGGCCTACCTGGCGCTCGCCTCGAACGCGCT
>CAZLLV010000195.1:0-3624 GCA_964560325.1 uncultured Thermoanaerobaculia bacterium
GGCGGGAGGCGACCGTCCGGAGATCTTCCTCGAGAGCCACGAGACCTACGACCTCGGCACGCCCGCGCTCGAGGAGAGCGCGGACGGCCTCCGCTACCGGGTGCCGCTCGATCCGCTCCGGGCGCTCGATGAGCCGCCAACGAGCGCCACCTTCGCCTGGACCGTCACCGGCCTGGCGCTCCCCGACGGCTCGACGGGAGCGATCGAGGCGCGCCAGACGGTGCCGGCCGGTACCGAGCCCCCGGCGGCGGACACGCCGGCGGAGGGCGAGTCGGCGGCGGGGGTCTCCTACGTCCGGCTCTTCGCCCGGGCGCTCCTCGGCGGCCTCGTCCTCGCCCTCACCCCGGCGGCGCTCGCCCTGCTCCTGCTGGTGCTCGGCGACCTGCGCTACGGCCGCGGGACCGGAACCCGCGTCGCCGCGACGATCGCCGGCGCCGTGGCCGCGGCGCTGCTGCTCGCCGCCGCCGACCTCGCCTGGGGCGGGACGGTTCGAGGCGGCTGGAACGCGCTCCTCCAGCGGCCGCTCGGCGTCACCGCCCTCGCGCTGGTGGCGCTCGCCTTCGCGCTGCGGCTCTGGGGCTTCGCGGGCGCCGCCGGCCGGACCCTGCCGGAGGAGTCGAGCGCCGGCACGCTCGCCGCGCGGAGCTTCGGGTTCGGGCTCCTGCTGCCGCTCCTCGCCCTCCCCTGGCCGGTGCCGCCGGCACCCGGCGCGGTCGACGGCGCGATGGCCGCCGGAGTCGTCCCGGGGCTCGCCGCCGCGACCCTGGTCGCGCTCGGCCTCGCGCTGCCGCTCGCGCTCCCGCTGGCGCTCGGCGCGAGCGGCGCCCGGCTCTTCGCGCCCCGGCGCCGCGGCCAGGCGCAGACGGAAATAATCGCCGCCGGCCGGCGTTCTCCATTGCGGGAGGCGCTCGGTTTTCTGGTCGTCCTCTCGGTCGTCTGGCTCCTCTATGTGCTGTCGGGGCTGGTCGGCTCGGAGGATCTGGCGTTCGTGGAGCTCTCCCTCCTGGGAGTCGGCCTCGCCGGCTGGGCGTGGCGGCGCGCGAGCGCCCGCGGCGCCCGGACGACCGGCCGGATCTGGATGCTGCTCGCGGCGGCCGCGGCCGGCGCGGCGCTCTGGATCGCGGCCGCGGCCTGACGCCCGGGCTTCACGCTCGAACAGGCATCCGAAGGCATCCATCGGAGCAGGTCCACAAGTAACAGGAGATCCGTCGATGAACCGCACGAAACTTTCCTCTCTCCTCGCCATCGCCGTCCTCGTGATCACCGGGTGCGCCGGGGACGCCTCCGCCGCCACCGTGGGCGAGAAGGCCCCCGGCTTCACCCTGAAAGACCTCCAGGGCAACGAGCACTCCCTCGCCGACTACGCGGGCAAGGTGGTGGTGCTCGAGTGGATCAACCCCAACTGCCCCTTCTCCGAGCGTCACGCGAAGGAGGAGACGATGACGGCACTGGCGGACCGGAACGCCGACGTGGTCTGGCTGGCGGTCAACAGCACGAACGGCGAGCACAAGGACTTCCTGACGCCGGACGAGCACACGGCGTTCAACCGGAAGCACGGGATCGACTACCCGGTGCTGTACGACACGACCGGCGAGGTGGGCCACGCCTACGACGCGAAGACCACGCCGCACATGTACATCGTCGACGAGGAGGGCACCCTGATCTACGAGGGCGCGATCGACGACGATCCGCTGGGACGGCAGAAGCCGGACGAGCGCACCAACTACGTGGACGTCGGCTTCACGGCGCACGCCGCGGGCGGTCCGGTCGAGCCGGCGACGACCAAGCCGTACGGTTGTTCCGTGAAGTACTAGCCCGACCCGTTCGGGCTACCAGGCCGGCGGTCGGTCGGCCCTGTGAGAGAGGCGCGGGACGGTGTGGCGCGAGCCACGCCGCTCCCGCGCTTTTTCGTTCTCGCGGTCGTCAGCCGACCGCGAGCCGGACGAAGCGGGCGAGGCGGCGGAGGTACTCGTCGCCGCCGTGGAGGTGGATGTCGTTGTGCCCGGCGTTCGGCACCAGGTAGAGCTCCTTCGGCTCCGCGGCGGCCTCGTAGAGCCGCCGGCCGACCTCGCACGGCACCGTGGTGTCCGCCGTTCCGTGGATGAAGAGCTTCGGCAGCTCGAGGTCCGCCACCTTGCCGATCGACCGGAACTCGTTGCGCGCCACCCAGTGGAGCGGAATCTGCGGGTAGAGAGCGCGCGCCATCTCCTTGATGTCGGTGAACGAGCCCTCGACGATCAGGCCCGCGGCGGGACGGTCGCGGGCGGCGTCGATCGCGACCGCGCCGCCGAGCGAGTGCCCGAAGAGCACCAGGCGCTCTGGCGACTGGCCGAGCGGCCCGACCAGGTGGTCGTAGGCCGCGCGCACATCGGCGTAGAGCCCGCGCTCCCCGGGGACCCCGGAGCTCTTGCCGTACCCCCGGTAGTCGAAGGCGAAGACGTTCACCGGCAGCTCGACCAGCCCCTGGAAGACCTCCACGCGGTGGGCGATCGACCCGCTCGATCCGTGGCAGTAGAGGAGAGTCGCCTCCGCGTCGGGCCGGGTCATCCACCAACCGTGGAGACGCAGACCGTCCGCGGTCTCGAACCAGACGTCCTCGACCTCCAGGTCGTGGTCGACGATCTCGGAGACGCCGGTCGGCAGGCGGTCGGGCAGGTAGGTGGTGCTGTGCTGATAGCGCCCGCGGAGATACCCGAGCGCGCCGATCCCCCCGATGCCCCCGAGGAGCGCGATCAGCCAGGGTGCCGCCTCGGCGAGACGGGATGGATCGCGCGGCGCTTCGACGACGCCCTCGTCCACCCACTCTTTCGTGCGCTCGGTCATTTGTAAAAACAACCCGCCCGACGCGCGATCGATTCCGCCCCGCGGTTCTCTAGAAAGGCCCTCCCGCCTCCATGATCGTCGGCGCCACCTTCGTCGCCATCCCCAGCCCGTCCCCGAGCGGCATCACCTGCGCCCGGAGCTGCGGGTGGATCATCAGGTAGCCGTTGAACGCCCGGAGCGCGTCGGCCGATTCGTCCTCCTCCCCCTCCGCGCCGTCCCTCTCCGGGTCCGCCACCCACCCCTTCCAGAGCAGGTTGTCGAACAGCATCACGCCCCCCAGCGTCACCTTCGGCAGCAGCCGGTCGAGGTAGTGCCGGTACTCGGTCTTCGTCGCGTCGACCCAGACCACGTCGAACGGCCCGTCGAGCCGGTCGATCGACGCCAGCGCGTCCCCCTCGACCAGCTCCACCCGGTCGAGCACGCCGTCCCGCTCCAGATAGCCGCGCGCCGTCGCCAGCATCTCCGGGTCGCGGTCGAGGCTCACCACCCGGCCCTCGGGCGCCGCGCGGGCGAGGAGCAGCGTGCCGTAGCCGATCGCCGTGCCGACCTCGAGCAGGCGGCGCGCCCGCCCGGCGAAGGCGAGCGAGCGGGTGACGACCTCCAGGAAGCGGCCGACCTCGGGGTCGGCGATCGGCACGTCCGCCTCCGCGGCGGCGGCCTCCATCTCGGCGAGCAGCGGGTCGCGGGGCGGCAGCAGGCGGTCGAGGTAGGCCGCCTGCGCGGGGTGCAGGAGCGCGTCGGCGCGGTGCTTCATCGGCGCCAGGCGACGGTCTCGAGCCGCACCGCACGGCGCGCGCCGCC
>CAZLLV010000196.1:0-5252 GCA_964560325.1 uncultured Thermoanaerobaculia bacterium
CGCCGAGGTTGCCGAACCGTGCACGAAAACGGACCGGCCGGTCGGTGGAGAAGGTCCGAGAGGGTCCCGCCGTGACGCCTTGCAGCCAGAGCTCACCGAGCTCGACACGCTGCCACGACGGCCGCCAGAGGCGGATCCACCCCTCTTCGGCGCTCGGCGCACAGGAGATCAGTACCTGGCACGCGACGAGGAGAGCGACCGCTCCGGCTCCAAGACCTCGACTTCTCGACATGGAGCCGGAGCAGCGCGGTCGGTGGTCGAGAGCGCGGCCGCGGTCAGCTCGCCGCGACGGTGAACGGCACGGCGAGCTCGCCCCAGAGGAGGACCACCTCGCCGTCGCCGACCTGGAAGTCCATCGACTCGGTCATCTCGTGCTCGCGCGGGGTGACGGTGACGCGCAGGGCGTCCTCGCCCTCGGCGTAATCGTAGGCCCCCCACTGCTGGGCGGTCTTGTTGAAGATCACCGTCCACTCCTCTTCGCCGGGGATTGTGAAGAGCGATTAGGTGCCGGCCGGCCCCGCCTCGCCCTCGATCGTCACGTCGGACGAGAAGGTGATGGTCGTGGCCTCGTTGGCGCCGGTGCGCCAGACCTGGCCGTACGGCACCAGGCCGCCCCAGACCTCGCGGCCGTTGACGTTCGGGCGGCCGTACTCGAGCGAAACGTCGACGCCGTCGATGGTGCCGCTGGCGGCGCCGTTCTTCGAGACCCGGTCGCTGTCGTCGCCGCGCTGGGCGAGCGACGGGCCGGTCGTGACGAGGGCCACCAGCGCGAGCGCCGCGAGGCCGAGGAAGAAAAGGTTCTTGGATCGCATGGTTTCGTGTCCTCCTGGATGAGAGTCGTCCTTCGGATGCGCATTCTACGACGGTCCGAGCGACGGCGTGCCGGGTCGCCGGTGAGGGCGGGGCGCGGGGGCCGCGGTAGGCTCGACGGGCGATGACCGACCTTACCGACACCCGCCCTGCCGGCCGCTCCGGCCGCGACTGGCACCGCCTCGCGCTCTGGCTGGTGGTCGCCACCATGGCCTACAACCTCGTCGAGGGCGCGGTCGCCCTCTGGGCCGGCGTCCGCGCGCAGAGCATCGCGCTCGTCGGCTTCGGCTTCGACAGCTACCTCGAGCTGGCCGCCGCGGGCGCGCTCCTCTGGCGCCTGCGGGTCGAGGCGCGGGGCGCGGACGCCGAAGAGATCGAGCGGACCGAGCGCCGGGTGCACCGGCTGGTCGGCGGCACCTTCGTCGCCCTCGCCCTCTACGTCGCACTCCAGTCGGCCTGGGTGCTCTGGCAGCAGCGGCCGCCCGAGGAGAGCGCAATCGGCATCGCCCTCGCCGTCGCCTCGCTCGTCATCATGCCGCTCGTCGCCTGGGGCAAGCTCCGCGCCGCCCGCGAGCTCGGCAGCGCCGCCCTGCGCGCCGAGGCGAAGGAGACCCTCGCCTGCTCCTACCTCTCCTTCGCCCTCCTCCTCGGCCTCGCCGCCAACGCCCTCGCCGGCTGGTGGTGGGCCGACCCCGCGGCCGCGCTCCTGATGGTGCCCTGGCTGGTGAAGGAGGGGATGGAAGGGCTGCGGGGAGACGGGTGCGGGTGTTGAGACGAGCAGCAGCGTGACCGCCCCAGCCGCCTAGTCGTCCTCGGGCGCCGGCCGACCCCTCTCTTCCCTCTCCCGGGTCAGCAGCAGATCGTTCCAGGAGCGGAACTTCCGGACTCCCGGAGTGCGCCGCAGACGGGCGAGGCGGTGCGTGGCCCCCATGAGGTCGAAGGCGATCTTCAGGTTCTCCGGATCGAGCGGCTCGCGCGGCTCCGGACCAGGCATCTCCTCGACCGAGCGGAACTTGCGAATCGGCATCAGGCCTCCTCCTCCTCGATCCCGAACCGTTCCCGGATCGCCTCCGCGTCCAGCCGGTCCTGCGGGCGCACCGTGTCCCGCTTCATCCGGTACAGCATCCGCGGCGTGGCGACTCGGAAGCGGACGCCCTCAATGACGATGTCGTGTGATTCGATTCCCTCGTAGTGGAACGCCTCCCCGAGCCGAGCGAGGAGGTCCATCGAGTACCGGCCGTGAGGAGGCGAGTACTCGATCGCCGGGTAATCGCCCGCCAGATCCTCACTGGTGATCTCGTCGATGCTCGGATCGTCGTACAGCATTTTCAGCGCGTGACGGAGACGCTCGACGTTCTCCGGATCGGGCGCCACGAAGAAGGCGACATCGCGGGTCGCGCGGATGAGCCCGTGAGCCGCCATGGCCATCGCTCCGACCAGCACGTACCGCACACCCTCGGCCTCGAAAGCCGCGACGATCCGCCGGGCTTCGTCGAAGCTCATGGTGGGGGGTGGGGAGGTCATCGGTCGCGTGGCAGGTGTCGTCGACCGCTCCATCCTACAGGGGCCGCTCTGTTCCACTCGGCTACAATCCCCGCTCACGCCTTTCGGCAGTTGGACATCCGATGACTCTCACCTGGCTCCACGTATCCGATTTTCACCTTCGCGCGGGGGATCCATACGATCGCGACAAGGTTCTCGACGCCCTCGTCCGGTCGGTCCGGTCCTATCGTGAGAAGGGCCGTGCCCCCGACCTGATCTTCGCCACGGGCGACGTCGCTCATTCCGGAAAGGCCGAAGAGTACGGCATCGCCACCAGGTACTTCGACGATCTGCTGGACGCCGCCGGTCTCGAACGGCGCCACCTCTTCGTCGTGGCGGGGAACCACGACGTCGACCGTGGTCCCGGGCGGTGGATGGTGCGGACTCTCCAGACCCCACAGGATGCGGACCTGTACTTTGCCCCAGGAGGCGAGGGGATCCCTCACCTCGTCGGCAAACAGAGGGCGTACCTCGACTGGCACGACCGGTACTTCGACGGCATTCGCTCGCTGCCCCGCGACTCGACATGCGGCCCACTCGAGACGATCTCGGCAGCAGGGGTGAACGTAGCCGTGCTGCCCGTCAACACAGCGCTCTTCTGTCAGGACAATCAGGATCACGAAAAGCTGTGGGTGGGGAGACGGTGCCTCAGTACTGCCATCGAGCAACTGAAAAAACTGGAGGCGGACCTCCGCATCGCGCTCCTCCACCACCCTCTCGACTGGCTGCACGGCTCCGAGCGACCGAACGTCAAAGCCGTCCTCCGCAAGCACGTGGACCTCATCCTCCGTGGGCATCTCCACTCCCCCGAGGTCGAGGAGGTCGGCTCGGTGCACGGCCAGGCGCTCCACTTCGCCGCCGGCGCCGCGTACCAGGGCAGCGCGTGGCCCAACTGTGCCTTCTACTGCCGGTTCGACGGGCACACGATCTCCGTCTTTCCCATCCGTTACGAGGATCAGCCGGAAGAGATCTGGACCGTCGACCCGAGCCTGTTCCCGGACGATCTCGAGTACCAGAGGATCTTCTCGATCCCACGCCCGGAGCGTGAGGACTCGCCCGCGGCTCGTCCGGCCGAACCGCCTCCGTCCGAGCCGTCTCGACCGACCCGCACCGGCTTCCCGAGCAACATCCCGTCGCGGCGTAACCGACCGTTCGTCGGCCGAGACGGGCTCCTGGCAGAGATCCGGGCATCGCTCGATCGAGCGAAGGCCGAAGGGGTTCTCGTCCTCCACGGGCTCTCCGGCACCGGAAAGAGCGAGCTCGCCCGCGAGTACGCGCGCCGGAATCTCGACCGGTACCCGGGCGGTGCCTTCCTCGTCGACTTCTCCTCGGCGGGCGACCCCATCGACCTCGCGAGGCTCGGCACGGACCATCTCGGACTCTCGTTCCCACCGGATCTCCCGCTCTCCGACCAATGCCGGCGGGCGCTCCTGACGCTCGGTGATGCACCAACCCTTCTCATCTACGACAACGTCGTCTCCGTCGAGTCGGTCGAGAAGTGGCTGCCGCCAGCGGGCATGCCGTGCCACGTCTTGATCACGACCACTGTCGAGAGCTGGGACCCCACATGGCCCACCCGGCGCGTGGAGCGCCTCGACTCACAGGCCTCCCTCGAGCTCATCGAGGAGCTCGCCGGAGCGGACGTCGCGGCACGCTACGGCGCCGATCTCGCCGAGCACGCGGGAGGGCTGCCGGTCCAGATCTGCCCCGCGGCCATCGCGCTCGCGATCGACCACCGCAGGGGCTGCCTCACCGATGCACGGCTGGAGCTGATGTCCGAGGCGACCTCCAGCTTCCGCGGCCCCTTCGAACGACTCGAGGCACCGGCCCGGCTACTGCTCCGGACGGCCATCGGATTCAATCCGCACCGCATCCCCCGCGCCGAGCTCCTGCGGCAGCTCGCGGAGGCCGCTTCGTGGACCGACAGCGAGCTCGATCGCCGGCTCGACGAGTGCCAGGGCGTCCACTTCCTCGAAGGCAACGACGACCTGCGCATCCACGAGAGGATCGCGGACTTCCTCCGGCAGGAGCCCGTGAAGCCCGAGAACGCATCGACTCTCGCAACTCTCCGGGAGATCCAGCGGCGCCGGCTGGTCGAGATCGCCGTGGAAGTCGTGGTCCGGCCGGCGGACGCCGATCTCGCCGCCACGCTGCTGGCGTTCCCGCTGGAGCCCGAGAGGTGGGAAGCGGAAGACGGCCAACTCCTCGTCAACGACGACGATCGCTTGACTCTCGGAAGAGCTCTGGGGGACATCGGCCGCTTCGACGAGGCGAGGCTCTGGTACGAGCGCGCTCTCGAAGGCGTCCTTCACGACGCGGATCGACCGGTCGATCACCCGAAGGTCGGACAGATCGCCTACCAGATAGGCTCTATGCTCGCCTCGACTGGGAGGTACGACGAGGCCCGAACCTGGTTGGAGCGAGCGATCGAACACGAAGAGCAGGGGGGTGCCCACGGACGCATCGATCACCAGAGCCTCGGAACCAGCCTCCACCTGATCGGGTACTGCCTGTCGCAAGAGGGCGAGTATGACGAAGCAAGGGGCTGGTACGAGAGAGCCGTCGAACACAAGAAGCAGGGGGACGTCCACGGACGCATCGATCACCAGAGCCCTGGAACCAGCCTCCACCAGGTCGGGTACTGCCTGTCGCAGAAGGGCGAGTACGACGAGGCAAGAGGCTGGTACGAGAGAGCCGTCGAGCACATGCAGCAGGGGGACGTTCACGGGCGCATCGATCACCAGAGCCTCGGAACCAGCCTCCATCAGGTCGGTTACTGCCTGTCGCAGAAGGGCGAGTACGACGAGTCAAGAGGCTGGTTCGAGAGAGCCGTCGAGCACTTCGCGCAGGGGGACGTTCACGGACGCATCGATCACCAGAGCCTCGGAACCAGCCTCCAT
>CAZLLV010000197.1:0-3421 GCA_964560325.1 uncultured Thermoanaerobaculia bacterium
GATGCGCCGCGGCCGGGGCTTACAGGGCGGCGTGCTGGCGGCGCTCGCGCTGGTGCTCGCCGGCGCGCTCGCGCTCCCGCTCCTGCGGACCCCGGGACCGGGTGCCGCGATCGAGACCGCAACGCCGGTCTTCCTGCTCGACGCCCACCGCTCCGACGGCGGCACCCCGGCCGCGACGATCGGAGCGGCGGAGGCCGGGCGGCCGGTGATCCTGGCGGTCGACGCCGGCGCCGACCCGCGCTTCACCGGCTATCGGCTGACCGTGGTCGGCCCGGACGGAGCGGAGCTCTTCCGCGAGAGCGGCCTCCAGCCGAACGCGCTCGAGGTCGTGATGGCGACCTTCCCGCCCGGCTTCTTCGCGCCCGGCGACCACCGCCTGCTCGTCGACGGCCTGCTGCCCGACGGGCGCGCCGAGCGCCTCGCCGAGCGTCCGTTCCGCGTGCGATAGCGCGCCCTGTCGTCCCACCCCTGAGGAGAACCCGAAATCCGCGCGGCGTGCGCCGCGCCGAAAGGAGGACTCGTGCTCTCTCTCAGGATCTACCTTCGTTCCCCTCGCTCCGCCGTCCTCGCGGCGTTTCTCTGGACCTTCCTGCCGGCTCTGCCGGCGGTCCCCGCCGACGCCCAGGAGCCGCCGCTCTCGTGTCCCTCCTGCGACCTCGCGGGGCGGGACCTCTCCGGCCGCGACCTGACGAACGCCAACCTGACCGGCGCCGACCTGCGGGGTGCGAGCCTGCGCGGCGCCGATCTGGACGGCGCGGTGCTGATCGGCGCCCAGCTCCAGGGCGCCGACCTCGACGACGCGACCCTGAACCCATCGGACCGCGGCCCGGCGAACCTGTCGCGCGCCGATCTCTCCGGCGCCTCGCTCGTGGGCACCGAGATGATCGACGCCGACCTCCAGTTCGCGATCCTGCCGTCGCGCGAGGGCTCCGCAACGCCGCAGCCGGCGGCGCTCGCCCGCGCCCGCCGCGGCCCCGCCGGACCGGTCGGCTTCGCGGCGGCCGCGGAGGAGGAGATCGCCTGCGGCCGGGCCGACCTCTCGGGTCTTACGAGCCGGGTTTACGTCGGGCCCGACGGCGAGGACGGAGGGAGCTGCGGCGGCAGCCCCGAGACCGCCTGCCGGACGATCGCCGAGGGCATCGCGCGTTGCACCGGGGCCGGTTGCGGCGTGCTGGTCGCCTGGGCCGAGTACACGCTCGACGTCACGATCGACCTGCGCGACGGGGTGAGCGTCTACGGCGGCTGCCTGCCGGCGAGCCAGGCGGATCCGACCTACGTCTCGGTGATCGAAGCGCCGGTGGGCGGGGTGCCGGCGGTGCGCGCGGTCGCTGTCGACACGCCGACCGTCCTCCAGGGCTTCGAGATCGCCGCCTCGGACGTCTGCGCCCACCACGCGTCGCCGGCCGACTGCCCGGCGGGTACCGAGACGGTGGCGGTGGTGGTCGACGAGAGCGGCGGGCTCTCGATCCTCGACAGCCAGCTCGTGGCGAGCGTCGGGGCGCCGGGCGGCGGCGGAGCGGACGGCTCCGACGGCTCGTCGGGCGGCGGCGCCAGCGGCCGGACCGCCGGCACCAACGGCGCCTGCTCGAACACCCAGGGCGGCAAGGGCGCGAGCCAGATGGACGCCGACTACGAGACCGAGGTCGAGTGGCTGATCCCCGACATCGACTGCGACCGCAAGTGCGCCGAGAACAACTGTTACGGCTTCGGCGGAGGGGCCGGAGAGACCGGCGTCGCGGCGAGTGGCGGCTATCCCGGTTCGACGGAGTGCACCGCGTCCTGCTTCCCGGACGATCCGAGCCCGGGTGGCCCGGGAGTCGCGGGCTTGCACGGGGCGTGCGGTGCTCCGGGCGAGGTATCGACGACGACCGCCGGTACCTTCACCGGCGTCGACTGGTCGCCCAGCGTCGGTGGCGACGGAGGCACGACGCTGGACGGCGGCGGCGGCGCGGGTGGTGGCGCGGGCGGCTACCAGGTCGTCTTCTGCGGCTACGTCGACGTCGACCTGGGCAACTCGGGCGGCGGCGGGGGAGCCGGCGGGTGCGCCGGGACCAGCGGGCGCGGCGGCATCCAGGGCGGCGGCTCGTTCGCCCTGGTGGCTCGCGCCTCCCACGTCGATCTCACCGGCTCGAGTGTGATCAGCGGCCAGGGCGGGGAGGGCGGCCGGGGCGGCCAGGGGGGCAAGGGCGGCGCCGGAGGGACCGGGGCCGGCGGCGCGAACGACGCCTCGGGTGACGGCGGCGACGGCGGCCGGGGCGGTGACGGCGGCGACGGAGGCAGCGGCGCGGGTGGCGCGGGCGGCAACGGCGGCCCGACGATCGGCGTGGCCCTGGTCGACGGCGCCACCGTGGCGGACGACGACACCGTCTTCTACCCCGGCCGCTCGGGCGCTCCGGGGCAGCCCGGCTCGGGCGGGGGCGCCCCGTCCACCGACTCCTGCCAGGGCCCGGGAGGCCAGGAAGGCCGGGACGGCACGATCGTCAACGTCTACGACTACCGCTCCAACTGACGTCCCTCTGCTTTCGCGAGGGGGTGCGACATCGCGCCCCCTCGTCCCACCTACCGGGAAACCGAAGCGGCGCCGTCCCGGCCGCCCGATCCAGGAGAGCTCATGTCCGTCATTCGAGTCGTCGCAGTCCTTCTGCTCACACTCGCCCTCTCGGCCTCCGCGCCGGCCCAGGAGATCGACCCGTGCCCCGGCGCGACCCACACCGGGCCGGACTACTCCGGCCAGGATCTGCGCAACGAGAACTTCGCCAACCAGGAGCTCGCCGGCGCGAGCTTCACCGGGGCGCAGCTCCAGGGGGCGACCTTCGACGGCGCGGTGCTCACCGGGGCCGACTTCCGGGGCGCAACGCTCGGCTACTCGCCCGACTTCAACCGCGCGACCAGCTTCGTGCGCGCCGATCTCTCCGACGCCTGCTTCGCCTCGCTCGACCTGTCCACCGTGCGCTTCGATTTCGCCGGGCTCGGCTGCACCGTGTTCGCCGCCACCGACGTGCGGACCGCCCAGTTCGGGCCGATGATCGACACCGCCGCGCCGGGCGGCGGCTGCCGCACCAGCTTCGCCGGCGCCCGGATGGGCTGCGGCTTCATCCCGCAGTGGAGGGAGCTCGACCTGCGGGCGGCCAACGTGCAGACGTGCGGCGAAGAGCTCGCCGGCGCCGATTTCTCCGGCGGACTGATGGACGGCGTCAGCTTCGTGGGTCTCGATCTGCGAGCGACCCGGTGGACGGAGGCGAGCCTGAAGCGCGCCTCGTTCGTCGGCGCCGTCCTCACCGACGCGGTCTTCTCGGCCGCCGACCTGCGCGACGCACAGCTCAGCGGAGCCGACGCCCAGGGCGCCTGGTTCGACCAGCAGGCGCGGCTCTCGGGCGCCAACCTCTCCGGCATCGACCTCGAAGGGGCCCACCTCGCCTCC
>CAZLLV010000198.1:0-17475 GCA_964560325.1 uncultured Thermoanaerobaculia bacterium
CACGCGGGGCTCGAAATCGCGAGAGAGTAGAGCCCTCCTGGGAGCCTCGACCCGGGTGAGGGCTAGAAAGCGGGCAGGGTGAACGTAAGTGAATCTGCGATCCGATCGTCATGCGAGAACAAGCCCAAGAGGCTGAAAGGCTTGGACCAAAAGGTGACGGTGCCGGGAAGGAGCCTCGAACGGCAACCCCTCGCGGTCAGAAGCGGCACCCGGTCGATAGCAGGCACCTACCCCCGCGTGGACTTCTGGAGCGGAACGTGGAAACCCCGTACCTTTGCCTGACCGAGGGTCGAGCCCGATCTTTCCTCCCCGGTGGAGAGCCCTGCTCTCTCCGGCCAGGATCGTTCCGGCCCGCGCACGGCCCGATCTTCTCTCCCTCCTGTGGAGGCCAGAGTCGTTCCGGCACGGCCGCCCTCGGCCCGAGGCAAGCCGACCGCAAGGAGAGCCCACGGAGGTGCGGGACAGGATGCTGGAAGAAGCGAATGCCGGCTTGTAACGAGTCGGATACGGGACGCTCGTGCCCGGCCCGAAAGGGAGCCCACGTCCAGCAGGTGCTCCGTCGCGAGAGAGCTTGGAGAACCGTCTTGACGGGGGAAGGCGACAGGCGGCCGTGAACGCGGCCGGCGCGCCCTCGGACCTCTCCTGGTCGTCCGTCGATTGGCGGTCGGTCAATCGAGAGGTGTGGCGGCTGCAGGTGCGTATTGCGAAGGCAGTGCGAGAAGAGGAACCGTCATGGTAGACTCCACTTCAACACGTAACTGCTGGGTCGGTCAACCGGCCTTTGGAATGCTTGAGCCGTATGCGGGGAAACTCGCACGTACGGTTCTGAGAGGAGCTGGGGGCCGGTGACGGCCCCCAGCTTACTCGACGGGCGGCGCAGAGGCGAAGCGATGGGAGAAGAGTAGGATGGCATTCCTAGATCATGAAGGTGGTGCAGAATACCCCTACAACAGAGAGGATGTCCTCGATGCCTTGGCTCAAGCTATTTCTCGCCTAGAGGGAGTGGAATTAGAGTCGGTCGACAAGTTAGCCGGTCGAATCGTTGCGAAGGCGGGGATAAGTCTCATGTCTTGGGGAGAAGCGATTCCGATATCTGTGGCGGAGCTAGGGCCTGGCCGTACGCGCGTTAGCGTTACTTCGGCCCCCAAGACAGGAGCTCTTTTCGGTGGGGCCTTCGATGGGGGCAAGAACAGACGCAATATCGAGGCAATCCTCTCGGCGCTGTCGAAGGAGCTTGGCAAGAAAGCGCCTGCCGAGATGCAATCGTCCCACGCGGGAGAAGGCGAACTCGCTCCCAGATTAACGAAGCTCAAGATGCTCCTTGACGAAGGCCTCATCACCGAAGAAGAGTACAACACCCGCAGGAAGGAGATTCTCGCTGAAATCTAATCGCGACGCGACCGGCGAACCAACCCGCTGCACCGGGCAGCCGGCTTCGCCGGTCGCCGGTGTGCGGGCACCTTCCCCGCGGAGCTACAAAGCGAGTGAAGCCCGCATGCTCGTGAGCCTCGGGTTGAGGAGTTTAGCTGCGGTCCTGGAAGGAACGCGAGGCGTGTGGCGATACCCAGCGGGTATCCCCCGACACATCCAGCTTCGTGGGTGAGCACTTTTTCGGGTTACCAGTAAACGTCCATGTTAGCATCAGGAGAATGCAATGGCAATTAGCCAAGAATGGCGCAGGGCTGCTCGACACTACAGGCGTCTCGATGAGGAGGGAAGAGAGCTGTACTGGCGGGACCTCTCCCCTGAGCAGCAACGATTCCTCGCTGATGCTCTTTCGCTGAGACAGCGCGGCTGGGGTCGTTCACTCGCGATAGGATGTTCTGGGATGTTCATTGGGGCGACTCTCATCATTTTAGTTCAGATTGCCGCCCTGGTGCGCGGGGTTCAATTTGTGGGGAACGCTATGGAGGACGTGTCAGGAGCTACAGCGGCAACCAGCACGCCGTCGAATCGTGAAGCGCCGCCAGTAGGATGCGAAGATCCCATCTACGCAGAGATAAACATTATGGAATGCAATCCAGGGGAGTATTACAGAGGATGGAAGAGAAACCGGGAAATGAATGAAGCGGACGGACGGGTGCCTTAGACTTTCTGGCCCGGCTTACCCGCTACACGTCAGCGAAGGAGCCAGGTTTCTTGTTGCCAGATCTCCGTCGAACCCGTCGGTAAAGCGGGCACGCAGGCGCGCCGCTCACCGACACGAACGTACTGAAGTTCTTACTCGCCGGGTTCCAGTTATCCAGAGTCAAGGTCGGGGCAGAAGGCAGGGGACGCTCTCCCGTTACCGCATTCGCAGGAATTGGATGTGCCCTTATCCAACTCGTCGCGAGCATTCTCACCATCATTCTGTTCTGAGGAGTTGATCGTTTGGGTGGCACAGACCGGATTAACGCATAACCCGCGTGTGGAGACGGACCGGCTTCGCCGGCAACTCGCCCGCATGCGGCATCTGGTGGGAGACTGACGACGCTCTACTGATCGCGGTCCGTGGATAAGGAGGAATGCCGTGTGGTTCTTACCCCAAGGGATCGGCCTGATGTTCACCAACGGCGTCAACGCCCTGTACTACTACGCCCGCGAAGCCGGGAAGATCTTCTTGGCGAGCCCGGGGACCGTCACGGTCGTCGCGGTCACCACCTATTTCTATCCTTCGAGGGCCGCCACGGTGTATGGCGGAGTCATCGCGTCGCGCGGAGCGACCTGGATCGCGCGTCAGGTCGACGAGAGGTATCATTATCACTTCGCCGACGTCGCCGACTGGCTTCTCGACCACCTGCCCAGGTCCGCGCAGCGCGCCTACCTGACGGCTGTTCAAACTCCGGCCATCCCCATGAGAATGGTGAGCACCTATGCGGCAAACCCGGGTCGCAGGCTGTACCTCCTCAACGAGACGACCGTCTCGGAGATCGTCGCCCCGGTGGTCGAGGAGGTTATTTATCGGTACGCCGGCCAGGAGCTTCTCGCTCGAGGCATGATGGCCTTGAGCGTCCCACAGAGCCTTGCGTACATGATCTCGACGTCGATCGCTTCGTCGTTGTTCGCTGGGGGGCACAGTCCCGACCCCAGAGACCAGCAGTACCGCCAGACGTTGATTTCGGGAATCGTTTTCGGCGTGATGATGCAGTACTGGGGCTTGCCGACGGCGATGCTCACCCACTCGGGTAACAACGTGGCCATCCGGCTGCTCAAACTTTGACCGTCCAGTGGAGGCACCGGCACCGGTGCCGGTGAGGTAGACTCGGCGCATGGGGGCGACGTTTGAATGGGACCCAGCCAAGGATGAAGCGAATCGCAGGAAGCACGGCGTCTCGTTCAGATAAGCGATCCCAGCCTTCATGGACCCACTCTCGATCACCGTTCCCGACCCCGACCACTCCGTTGAAGAGGAGGGACTCCTCCTGCTCGGCGAGAGCCACAAGGGCCAGCTTTTGGTTGTCTCCCACACAGACAGGCAGGATCGTATCCGCATCATCAGTGTTCGAAAGGCTGACCGCCGTGAACGGAGAGAATATGAGCAAGGCTGAGGCGACAGATAAGGACCTCGACATGCGGCCGTACTACGATTTCAGTGGTGGAGTACGAGGCAAGTATGTTCGGAGGTTTGCTGGCAGCTGCAAGGTTGTGGAGCTCGAGCCAGACGTGGCGGAGGTGTTTCCCGACGCTGCTTCGGTGAACGATACTCTCCGCGACGTGATCGCAGCGCGGGCAGCGAAGGCCGGAGCCAGGTAGGCGCCTGCGACGCCCCGGCGGCGGAGGCACGCCAGGTCTCCTGACGACCCCCGATCCCGTACAATCACCCGGTCGTGCCGACCTGCTTGATCATCGATGACAGCCGCCTCGCCCGCGAGGCGCTGCGGCGGATGCTGGTCGCGAGCGGGCTGTTCGAGGAGGTGATCGAGGCGGCGGACGGGGCCGAGGCGCTCGACGTGTTGGCCGAGCGGGAGGGGGAGGAGGGGGTCGATCTCGTTCTCTGCGACCTCGTCATGCCGGAGGTCGACGGCTTCGCCTTCCTCGACCGCTTCGGCGAGGTCAACGGCGTCGCCGAGGTCCCGGTCATCGTCCTCACCGGGCAGGACGACCTCGAATCGAAGGTCCAGGCCCTCGAGTCGGGCGCCTCCGACTACCTCACGAAGCCGTTCGCCGAGGCCGAGCTGGTCGCCCGGGTCAAGGTCCACCTCAACCTCAAGCGCCTGCGCGAGGAGCTGCACGAGGCGAACGACCGCTTGCGCGAGATGGTCGACCGCGATCCGCTGACCGGCGTCTTCAACCAGCGCCACTGGCGCAACCTCGTCGCCCGCGAGCTCGACCGCAGCCGCCGCCACGGCGGCGTGCTCTCCGTCATCGTCGCCGACGCCGACCACTTCAAGCGGGTCAACGACCGCTTCGGCCACGTCGCCGGCGACCTGGTGCTGAAGTCGATCGCCCGCGCGTTCGTCGACAGCCTCCGCAGCCACGACTCGGTCGGCCGCTACGGCGGGGAGGAGTTCGTGGTGCTCCTGCCGGAGACCGGGATCGCGGAGGCGGTCCGGGCCGCCGAGCGGCTACGCCGGGCGGTCGCCGACCTGCGTTTCGAGGGGCTCGACGAGCTGCGGGTCTCGCTCAGCCTCGGTGTCGCCGAGGCGGGCGGCGGGGAGGGGGCTCGCCCCGCCGGACCGCAGAGCGCGGCCGAGCCGGCAGACGGCACGGTCGACCCCTCCGGCCCCGCGGTCGACGCGCTCATCCACGCCGCCGACGAGGCGCTCTACGAGGCGAAGAACGCCGGGCGCAACCGCGTCGTGGCGGCGACGCCGGTCGTCGTCCCCGGCTGACGGCCGATCGGTTCCCCTCCATGCCCCGCTACCGCGCCACGATCACCGTGCCGGTTCCGCCGGGGGAGGCGTTCGGCTTCGTCTCCGACTTCCGCAACGCCGGCGAGTGGGACCCGCGGGTGAGCGGGGCGGAGAAGGAGCCGCCCGGGCCGGTGGCGGTGGGGACGCGGTTCCGGCTCTACAGCCCGCTGCCGGGGCCGCTCGCGGCGAAGGAGATCGAGCTGCCGTACGAGGTGACGGAGCTTTCGCCGGGGGAGCGGATCGTGCTGGTCGGCGAGACCCGCCTGCTGCGCTACCGGGACGAGATCGCCTTCGCTCCCGCCGGAGCCGGCGGCGCCACCCGCCTCTCGTACGACGCGCTGCTCCGCCTGCGCGGGCCGCTCGGCGTCTTCGATCCGTTCCTCCGCCGGTTCTTCCGCAAGGTGGGCGACGAGGCGGTGGCCGGGATCGGCCGGGCGCTCGCGGCGGAGGCGAGGCGGCGGCGGGAGGGCGGGGCCGCCGCGCGGGTGCCCGACCTCTCCCGCGGCGTCACGCCGGAGGCGGTCGCGGCGATCGTCGCGATGGACGACCGGCCGGTGCTACGGAACCTCCTGATCACGGAGAGCTACCACCGGATCGCGCGCCGGCTGGGCGCCATGCTCGGCGGCGAGGACGTCAACTGGTGCGCCTACGCGGCGTGGGCGTCGAAGACCGCCGGGGTCTTCCTTCGTGAAGAAGAGCTGCACGTGGGCCTGCGGAGGATGCTGCTCGCCAAGGCGCCGCTGCGCCGCCGGCTGCGCGAGCTCCACCGGGCGCTCACCGCCGCCGACCCGGAGGCGACGATCTACGCCGACGGCGATCTGGGGCCGATCCTCGAGCTGACGGGCGAGATCGCGCGCTTCATCCGCGCCGGCAACCGGGAGGTCTTCGCCGAGCTGGGCAGCGCCTTCGCGGCCTTCACGGAGGAGTTCGAGGGGGTGCGCGAGGCCGACCCGGCGCGGCTCGAGGCGTTCCTCGATCGCTTTCACCCGGGGGAGAGCCGGCCGGACACGGTCGAGCTGCGCGGCAGCGAGGTGGTGCCGGTCGATTCCGCCGGGGGCGGGGCCGGCGGCCAGGATCTTCTGCGCGAGGCGATGCGCGCCTACCACGACGCGCTCTTCGAGACCGACCCGAAGCGGCAGGCCGAGCTGGTGCTCCTCGGCAGCGCCCTGGGCGGCCTCCACGAGCAGACCCGGCTCGATCCGTACATCCGCGGCGCCCTCGACGCGCCGGTCGACGAGCTCTTCTACAGCCGCCAGAACGACGCGCTGGCCGAGCGCCTGGGGAGGAAGACTCTGGGCGAGGCGGTGCAGGGGGTCCTCCACCGGCACGCGCGCCGGCTCGGCGAGGAGCTGATGGAGGCGGTGCGGGAGGTCTCGACCTTCTATCTCATGAGGATGCAGGTCCCGGGGCAGGTGCTGGAGCTGGGGGAGGATCTGCCAGCTCCTTCGAGCCGCCGGCTCTACCCGGCGGCGCTCGACCCGATCGAGCACCCGGAGCTGGCGGCGGCGCTCGGACGCTTCGGCGCCTACCCGCTCGCCGTCGCCGCGCCCGGCGGCTGGCTCGGCGTGAAGCACCGCGCGCGCCGTGCCGCCCTCGCGCTCCTCGTGGCGCTCCGGCTTCGCCCGCCGGTCGCGTTCGGCTCGGCCGCGCGCGACTGGAGCGATCTCACAGAGCGCATGCGCTACATCTTCGTCTACTTCCGCTCCCGCCAGCGGGAGGCGCGGCTGATGGAGCCGCCGTTCACGCCGGAGCAGACGGCCTCGATCCTCGAGGGCCACGTCCCGCGCGGGCCGCTCTGACCGCCGCGTCGGCCCGGCCCGGCGCCGCCGTCCGCGCGGTGATACGCTGGAGGGGTTCTGAACTGGAGGTTTCGAGATGGCAGCCCACGCAGCGGTCGCGACGCGCGACCACCTGATCCCCCGCCTTCGCGCGGCGGTCGAGCTCGGCGACACCCGGGCGATCGCCGAGCGCATCAAAGACGACCTGACCGAGCTGATCGACGAGGGCTCGATCGAGCTCCCGGAGAGCTTCTACCGGGCTTCGGGGGAGGGGTACGCGCGCCGCCTGCTCCACCGCGACCCGGAGGGGCGCTTCACCGCCGTGGTCATGACCTGGGGGCCGGGGCAGAAGACGGCGCTCCACGACCACGCCGGCATCTGGTGCGTGGAGGGGGTGGTCGCCGGGCGCATGACGGTGGAGCACTTCGAGCTGGTGGAGGAGGGGGCGGACGGGCGCTGCCGGTTCGAGAGCCGGGGTGAGGTGGAGGCGGGGCGCGGCTCGTCGGGGGCGCTGATCCCGCCGTTCGAGTACCACGTGCTCGGCAACGCGCGGGACGCGGAGACGGCGATCACGCTCCACGTCTACGGCGGCGAGATGGACCACTGCTCGATCTACGAGCCGGCCGGCGACGGTACCTACGTCCGCAGGTCGAAGTCCCTCAGCTACGCTGACTAGTTCCTCCGAACGCAAAAAGAGCCGCTCCCCGCGAGGGAAGCGGCTCTTCCGCTTTCCGGATGGAAAGAGGCGTCAGCCGATCTTGCGGACGTTCTCGGCGGCCGGGCCCTTCTGGCCCTGCGTCACCTCGAACTCCACCCGGTCGCCCTCGGCGAGGCTGCGGAACCCGTTCCCGTCGATGGCCGAGTAGTGCACGAAGCAGTCCTTCGAGCCGTCGTCCGGGGTGATGAATCCGAAGCCCTTGTCGTCGTTGAACCACTTCACGACGCCGGTGGTGCTCATCTCCTTCTCCTTCTTTACCTTGCAGAGCGGAATCGGAGATGTTCTCACGCACCGTCCGACTCGCTGCATGACGCCGGATCACGATCCGGCGCCGGGTCCTGTCGCCGGAGGCTCGGGCACCGTGCCCGAGAAAGAATCCTCTCAGCGGATCGTTCGATCGGGACGATACCGCGACCCTTCCCACGCTGTAAAGCGCTCTTCGCGTCGCCCTCTACGGAGCGTGCGCGGCCGGCGAACCTCGCATATGCTCACGGCCGTCATGGGAATCTTCGGTCGTCTCTTCCGCAAGGACCCGGGCGAGGAGCTCGCCCGCGCCGAGGAGCTGCTCGCCTCCGGGCGGGCGTACGACGCGCTGGTGGTGGTGCGGCGGGTGGAGGAGCGGGCGGGCCGGGACGACGGGGCGGACGCGCCGGCGCTACGGCTGCGCGCGCGGGAGCTGGAGATCCGGGCGCGCGAGGTGCTGATCGGCTCGGCGCTCGCCGAGGCCGACCGGGCGGAGGCGGAGGAGGCGTACGACGACGCGGTGGATTGGATCGCCTCGGCGATGGATCAGGCGGCCCGCGTCGACGAGCTCCCGGCCGAGGAGCGCCCACCGGAGGCCAAGGGGCGCATGTCCGACCTGCGAAGCCGGCGCGAGGCGCTTCGCCGGCGGAGGCGCGACGCGGCGCGCCAGGCGTCGATGGTGCGCAGCTTCGAAGAGGAGGACGAGCGCTCCGGTCCCGACCCGCTCGATACGGAAGGCCGCTTCGGCGCCCTCGTCGGCACGCTCCACGAGGAGGTGGCCGACCTCTACCTCCACCGGCCGCTCCCCTTCCAGCAGGCGTACCTCGATCTCGCGGAGGGGCGGTACTTCGCGGCGCTCGCGGTGTTCGACGCGCTCGCCGCGGAGGAGCCGGACGACGCGGTGGTGCGCTTCGAGCGCGGCCGGGCGCGGCTCGCGACCGGCGACCTCGCCGGGGCGGAGGAGGACTTCGAGGCGGCCGCCGAGGTGCTGGGCGACGAGCCGCTCGACGTGGACGGCGAGCTGTCGGTGCCGATCTTCCTGGCGCGGGCGCGGGGGGAAGTGCCGGCGGAGCCCGAGGACCGGCCGGCGGCGGAGGCGGACGACTAGTCGGCCGCTTCCGCGGGCGGCTCGCGGCGGAAGGTGACCTCGATTTCGACCGGCTCGTCACCGCGCTCGACGGTGAGGCGCGCCGCGTCGCCCCAGCGCTTCTCGGCCATCCGGCGCTGCAGGGTCTCCTTGTCGGGGATCGGCTCGCCGTCGAGCGCCAGCAACAGGTCGCCGACCCGGACGCCCGCCGCTTCGGCGGCCGAGCCCTCGCTCACGAAGATCACTTTCCGGCGCGGGTCGTCGTCGCCCGCCGCCGTGGTCGAGAGGCCGAGGCTCGGGTAGAGCTCGTCGGTCTCCGGCGGCAGGCCCCAGACGAAGTCGGCGTACGAGGCGCGGACGGTCGGCGTCGCCTCGCCGTCCGCGTCCGCCACCGGAATCGGGATCACCGAGGCGGTCTCCCCGTCGAAGGAGCCCGCCGCCTGGCGCTCGGCGCCGAGCCCGTAGGCGACGTGGCCGGAGCCGACCAGCACCACCAGGATCGCGTCCTCGCCGCCGTGCTCGCGGAGCGCCGCTACCGCGTTGTGCGCCATCGTCGCGTCCCAGCTCACCTGGGCGGCGAACATCGCCTCGAGCTGCTCGTCGCTCATCCCGGAGTGGAGCCCGCCGCCGTCCCCGTCCTCGTCGGGCTCCTCCTCCGGCTCGAAGTAGGCGCGGAAGAGCGCGCGGTGCTCGTCGCTGTCGAGGTCGATCGTCTCCGGCAGGTGCGCGCGGTCCTCCTCCGCCAGGCCGTCGAGCCCCTTCTCGCGCACCTCGCTCACCACCTCGCGCGGCGCGTTGATCGCGAAGAGCGGGATGCCGTGGTCGCGGGCGTAGAGGAAGATGTCGCGGTAGTAGCCCCAGGGGTAGCCCCAGCTCTCGTACCAGCGCGACAGCGTGACGAAGCCCTCCTCGGTGAGCAGCCCCCGGTGCCAGGCGTCGAGGTGCTCCTGCTCGGTGTACGGGTACATCTCGAGCCCGATCAGCACCTCTCGGCCGGCGCGGTCGAGCTCCTCGATCAGCCGGAGCTGGGCGCGGTGGAAGTCGATCGAGGTGTGGCTCTCGCCGACGAAGACGATCCGCGTCTCCGCGAGGCGGCGGGCGAGCCCGGCCGGGGTCAGCAGCTCGCCGGTCGCCGCGTCGGTCACCGCGTCGAGCACCAGCGGCACCTCGCGGTCGGCCCGGTCGGGGTCGCCGATCGCGAGGTGGTAGATCTTGGAGTCCGCCCGCCCGGCGGCGGAGGCGAAGAACGCGAGGAGCACCAGGGGGAGAATCATCTCTCGGGTGCCGGGGCGGAGTCGCGGAGCCTGTGAACGAATCTCCGCCCGTCGCGAGGGCGTCATCCGGGCGCCCCTCGCAAGGCGCGGCGACGCAGGCGTAGTGGAGCCTACGTCGAGGAGCCGCAACGCCGCGAGGGGTGATTCGGGGGCGTCCGTAGCAGGGCCGGAGATTCGTTCACAGGCTCTCATAGCCAGCCTTTCTGCCGCGCGATGCGGGCGGCCTCGACCCGGTTCGCCGCGTCGAGCTTGCTGATCGCTTCGGAGAGGTAGTTGCGCACGGTCCCCTCGGAGAGGTAGAGCTCGGCGGCGATCGCGGCCGTCGGCCGGCCCTCGCCGGCGAGGCGCAGCACCTGGCGTTCGCGGTCGGTGAGCGGGTCGGCCTCGCCCCAGGCTTCGGCGGCGAGCTCCGGGTCGATCGCCCGGCCCCCGGCGTGGACCCGGCGCACCGCGTCGGCCAGCTCCTCGGCCGGCGCGTCCTTGAGGAGGTACCCGGAGACCCCCGCCTCGAGCGCGCGGCGCAGGTAGCCGGGGCGGGCGAAGGTGGTCAGGACGAGCACCCGCGGCCGGGGGTCGAGCCCGGCGACCGCCGCCGCCAGCTCGAGGCCGGTCATCCCGGGCATCTCGATGTCGGTCACCACCACGTCGGGCTTCTCGGAGCGGGCGAGCTCGAGCGCCTGCTGGCCGTCCGCGGCGCGCGCGACCACGGAGAGGTCGTCTTCGATGTCGAGGAGGGTCGCGAGCGCGCCCAAGACCATCGCCTGGTCCTCGGCGACCAGGACCCGGATCAACCCGTTTCCTCGCGCAGGAGCGGCCGGCCGGTGCGGCCCGCCTCGTCCGGGTTTCGCCGGCGCCGGGTCAGGCGTGCCCAGAAGGTCTCGGCTTCGAGGCGGAGGAGGATCTTCAGGCCGGCGCGGACCATCGGAGAGGCGGCGATACCGAGGCCCGGGGCCTTGCCGTAGAGGCGCCAGCCGAGGTTGCGGCGGCCGTAGATCCCGAGCTCGCGCCGCCGCCGCGCCAGGGTCCGGAGGCGCCGGGTGAAGGCGCGCATCGTGCGCGCCGCCACGGCCTCCTGCCAGAGCCCCTCGCCGTAGGGCGGGTAGCGCATGTGGTCGATGTCGCGAACCTTCGAGTGGACGATCGCCATGTAGTAGAGCCCGGTCTCGACCAGGTACGCGCAGGCGAGCAGCTCCGCGTCGCCCATGAGCTGGTACTTGCCGACGTAGAGGGCGTTCAGCCAGCGGCCGTAGGAGCGTTCGAAGACCGCGTTGTGGGTGGCGACCGCCGCGTCGAGCGCACCTTCGCCATCCAGCCGGCCGGCGAAGTCGTCCTCGAGCATCCGGGCGGTGGCGTAGACCGAGATGCCGGCGTGATCGAGGCCGGGGCTGTAGAACGGGTCCATGAACGAGGCGGCGTCGCCGACCAGCGCCCAGCCCTTGCCGGCGTAGCGCTCGGTCCGGTAAGGGAGGTGGCTATAGCCGCGGAAGTCGTCCCGGTCGAGGGTGGCGTCGGCGATCAGCTCACAGAGGCCGGGCCGGCTGCGCAGGAACGCCTCGTAGCGCTCGATCGGCGTCTCGCCCGGCAGCTCGACCAGGCTCTTGTCGTAGACCACGCCGATGCTCGTCTCGCCGCTCGCGAGCGGGATCACCCAGCACCACCAGCCGTAGCCGCAGAAGTGGTTGGTGGCGAGCTGGCGCGACGGCACGACGGCGGGGATGCGCGGCGTGCGCGGATCGGTGCCCAGGACCTCCGGACCGTCGAAGTCCGCGACGCCGCGCCAGCGCCCCCAGAGGGCCGCGGTCGGGTGCTCCTCGACTCGGTGGTGGATGCGCAGGCGGCGGGCGATGTAGGCGTGGCGGCCGGAGGCGTCGATCACCCAGCGGGCGGCGACCGTGCGGCGGGAGCCGTCTTCGGCTTCGATCTCGACGCGGCTCTCGGGCCAGCCGAGCTCGACCGCGGCGACCTTCGCCGGCCGCATCACCTCGACCCCCTCCGCCTCGGCCGTGTCGAGGAAATGCTGATCGACCGCCGCCCGCTCGAGCTGGAACGACGGCAGGCGCGGCACCTCGCCCGGGCCGATCTCGCTCATCTCGTCGAGCCGGCGGTCGCCGCCGTCCGAGAACCAGAAGCGCAGGCCGTGCTTGGGGAGCTGGTGGCGGGCGAGGAAGTCGGCCATGCCGAGCACCCGGTGCATGAACAGGGTCGACAGCTCGACCGTCGCCTCGCCCACCTTGCGGTCGAACTCGGCGCTCCGCTCGACCACCAGGATCGAGCGCTCCGGCAGCCAGCGGCGGAGCAGCAGGGCGCACGACGCGCCGGAGAAGGCGCCGCCGATCACCAGGACGTCGACGTGCTCGGTCGGCGCGGCGTGCGCCGTCGGGGTCTCGGAGAGCGGCTCGGTGGTCATCCGACGATTCTAACGCGGGTCCGTCTCACGCGGATCGGGCGCGAGAGGATCACGCCGGGGTCGGGGCGGTCGCGGGGCGGGCGTCGGCCGCCGCCGGGGCGTCCGGGTCGTCCGGCGGCGGCACCGGGATCTCGATCGTCAGCACGGTGCCCTTCTCGGAGCGGCGGCGGACCGTGCCGCCGAGCGCTTCGATCCGCTCGCGCATGCCGTCGAGCCCGGCGCCGTCGGGGGTGTCGCCGCCGCGGCCGTCGTCGGCGACCCGCAGGCGGATGCGCTCGCCGCCGGCGCCGGTCATGCCGATCTCGATCCGGCAGTGCCGCGCTTTCGCGTGGCGCAGCACGTTGGTCACCGCCTCGCGCAGCGCCAGCGCCACCGCCGCCTCCCGCTCGGAGCCGCCGGCGACGAGCGCCTCGACCGCCTCGCCGGCCACTTCGAGGTCGAGCTCCACCTCGGCCGACTCGAGCGCGCCGCGGGCGCTCGACAGTTCGTGCGCGAGCCCGGCGGTGCCGCCCGTGCGGTAGCCCTGCACTGCCCGGCGCACCTCCGCCAGCGCCTGGCGCGAGATGCGGTGGACCTCCCGGATCTCGGCGCGCGAGCGCTCCGGGTCGCGGTCGGCGAGCTTCGCCGCCAGCTCCGCCTTGACCGCCACCAGCGTCAGCGTGTGGCCGAGCAGGTCGTGCAGGTCGCGCCCGATCCGCTCGCGCTCGGCGCTCTTCGCCAGCCGCTCGACCTCCTCGCGCGCCTTCTTCAGGTGCTCGTTCTTGCGTTGCACCTCGGCGAAGTGGACGTTGCTCGCCCCGATGATCGCGGTCATCCCGGCGCCGGCGACGATCACCCAGGGCGAAACGCCGAGCCAGAGCCCTTCGACGACCAGGATCGCGCAGAGGGCGAGCAGGAGGAGCAGGGCGCGGCCCGGGCGCAGGCCGAAGCCGAGGTAGGCGCCGGCGTAGATGAAGAGCCCCCAGGAGCTCAGGTTGTGCGGCAGGTAGAGGACGGCGAGGAGCGTGATCGCCCCGACCACCAGGAGGAGCTGGGTCGTCGTCCGCGTCCAGTAGCCGAGGAAGTAGAGCGGCAGGAAGAGGGCGATGACACCGGCGAAGAGGAGCCACTCGCGGGCGTCCGCGCCGCTCAGGATCGGGTCGATGGTGAAGAACCCGAGGTAGACGAGCCAGAGGTACGGCATCCAGCCGATCTCGCTGTCGGCCGGCAGGAAGGGGTACTTCCTCGGCGTCTCGGTCGGATTCGGCTGGCTCGCTTCGATCGTCTGGCTCGCTTCGCTCGGCATGGCGCGCTCTCCATCGTCTTCAGTGTAGCCGGATCAACCGTAGGTCTTCCCCTCGTCGCGGCGGTAGCCGAGCCAGGCGATGGCGAGGGAGAGGACGGTGACCGCGCCGAGCGCGCCCAGGTGCTGGCCGACCGGCCGGCCGAGGTCGGCTCCGACCGTCTTCAGCGCGAGCTGCGCCAGGTGGTAGGGCGGCAGCCAGGGTGCGAGGTTGCGCAGGAGCTCCGGCAGCACCTGGATCGGCACCCAGAGGCCGGAGCCGAACGCCATCGGCAGGTAGAACAGGTTGACGATCGCGGGGGCCGAGTTGGGTCCGCACCAGGTGCCGAAGGCGAGGCCGAAGGCACAGAACGGCAGCGCGCCGGCGACCATCGTGCCGCCGAGGGCGAGCCAGGTACCGATCGGCATCCGGACGCCGTTCAGGAACGCGGCGAGGAGCGACAGGGAGAGGACGATGAGCGCGCTGAACAGCACCGCCATCGCGACCTTGGCGGCGAAGTAGGCGCCGACCGGCATCGGGCTCGCGCGCTTGAGCAGCAGCCAGCCCTGGCCGCGCTCGATGGCGACGCCGACGCCGAACCCGAAGAGGGCGGCGCCGATGACGCCGAACGTGCCGTAGGTCGCGAGCATGTAGACGTCGCCGTCGACCGGGCCGAACGACTGCGCGCCGAAGGCGGCCGAGAACATGACGTAGAAGAAGACGGGGAAGGCGATGGTCGGGACCGAGTACGCCGGCAGGCGGAGCGTCTTCAGGAACTCGTAGCGTGCCTCGAGCCAGTAGGTGCGAACGGCGGCGGCCATCACGCGGCGCCTTCCAGGGCGGTGTTCGAATCGTCGGTGAGGGTGAGGAACGCCTCCTCCAGGCTCGCGGGGACCACTTCCAGTCCGGAGAGGCTCGGATCGCGGTCGAGGAGCTTGCGCACCAGCGCCTCGGCGTCCGACGCCAGCGCTTCGAGGTAGGGGCCGTCCCACTCGGCGGAGAGGACCTCCGGCCAGGCGGCGACCTCTTCCGGGCGCAGGCGGGTGATGCAGCGCACCCGGCGGCCGGCGGTGCGCGCCTTGATCTCGGCCGGCTTGCCTTCGGTGAGGATCTTGCCGTGATGGATCACCACCACCCGGTCGGCGAGCGCGTCGGCCTCGTCGAGGTAGTGGGTGGTCAGCAGCACCGAGCGCCCCTCGGCGACCGCGGCGCGGATCTCCTTCCAGAGCGCGCGCCGGCTCTCGACGTCGAGGCCGACGGTCGGCTCGTCGAGCACCAGCAGGTCGGGGTCGCCGACCAGCGCGAGGGCGAAGAGCAGGCGCTGGCGCTCGCCGCCCGAGAGCTTGCCGAAGGGGCGCTCGGCGAGCGCTTCGAGACCGACGCGGGCGAGCAGCTCGCCGATCGGCCGCGGCCGGGGGTAGTAGCTCGCGAAGAGATCGAGGTGCTCGCGCACCTTCAGGGTCTCCGGCACCTTCGAGATCTGGAGCATCGCCCCCATCCGGCGCCGGGTGGCGGCGAGACGGGGGTCGTCGCCGAACAGCCGGACCTCGCCGGCGTCGGGCCGGGCGAGGCCGAGGATCAGCTTGACGGCGGTCGTCTTGCCGGCGCCGTTCGGTCCGAGCAGCGCGACCAGCTCGCCGGGACGGATCTCGAAGTCGATGCCGGCGAGCGCGGTGACCTTCCCGTAGCACTTGACGGCGCCGACGAGCTGCGCCACGCGCGGCCGGACGCCGGAGCTCTCGCCGCCGAGCCGCGTCTCGCCCCGCGCGTCCTCCTCGGCGAGCTCGGCGACGAATCGGGGGTCGGGTTCGAGCGAGTGGATTTCGTTCATCGGTCCGTCCTTTCGTCTGACAGGCTCAGTCTGCCGATCGGAAGGCACCCCGGCCAGTGGAGGAGGTCACCGATCGGTGGTGACAGATGTCACACGAAGGGCACCCGGGCGTAAGCTGGCGCCAACGGAAGGAGGCGGCGATGGAACCGACGCGGGGCGGTCCGGACGGCGGCGCGCGGGAGTGCGACATCGTGATGAAGGGCGGCATCACCAGCGGGGTCGTCTACCCGCTCGCCGTCTGCGAGCTGGCGCGGGAGTTCCGGCTGCGCAACGTCGGCGGCACCTCGGCCGGGGCGATCGCGGCGGCGCTCTCGGCGGCGGCCGAGCACGGGCGCGGCCGGGGCGGCCCGGCTGGCATTGGGGGCGGCGGATCGGCGAGCGGCTTCGATCGCCTGGCCGAGCTGCCGGCGTGGATCGGCGGCAAGGGGCGGCTGCTCGCGCTCTTCCGGCCCGACCGCCGGACCCGCCCGCTCTTCCGGCTCGCGCTCGCCGCGCTCGGCCGCCACGGCGAGCGCTTCGCCGGGATCCGGCGGATGTTCGCCGTGGTCTTCGCCGCCAGCCGCGCGGCCGTCGCCTCGTGGTGGTTCTGGCTGCCGCTCCTGGGAGCGGCGCCCGGCGCCGTGGTCCTCGCCGCGCTGCTCGCGGACGGCGGCCCAGGCGGAGGTCCGGGCGCGCTCGGAGGGCTCGAGTGGGCCGCGGTCGCGGCGGCCGCCCTCGTCCTGGCGGTCGGCTGGGTGCTCGGCGCGGCGGTCGCCGTGGCGCTACTCGCCCTCCGGCGGGTGCCGGAGAACCTGTACGGCCTGGTGAGCGGATCGGGGCCGGTCGGGCCGGGCGAGGTGCCGCGGCTGACCGACTGGCTCGCCGGCGAGA
This sequence comes from uncultured Thermoanaerobaculia bacterium, assembly GCA_964560325.1. Taxonomy (GTDB): domain Bacteria; phylum Acidobacteriota; class Thermoanaerobaculia; order Multivoradales; family DATKCC01; genus CAZLLV01. Next base: position 16,303 of record CAZLLV010000198.1, read on the forward strand.
TCGACCGCACCGCCGGGCTGCCGGCGGGCGCCGGGCCGCTCACCTTCGGCGACCTCTGGGGGGCGGGCGACGAGCCGGCGGTGAACCTCGAGATGCTCACCACCGATCTGACCACCGGCGGGCCGCTCCGGCTCCCGCGCGAGCTCGGCCGGGGCTACTTCTTCCACCCTGCCGAGATGCGCCGCCTCTTCCCCGAGCGGGTGGTCGACTGGCTGGAGAAGCACCCGCCGCCCGAGCCCGAGACGAAGAGCGAGCGCGAGGAGTGGAACGAAGAGCTGGCGCTCTTCCGGCGGCACGGCCTCTACCCGATGCCGGTGCCGGCCGAGCTGCCGGTGGTGGTGGCGACCCGCATGAGCCTGTCGTTCCCGATCCTGCTCTCGGCGGTCCCCCTCCACGCGCTCGACCGCAGCCTCGAGAGCCCGGAGCCCGAACGGGTCTGGTGCTCGGACGGCGGCATCACGAGCAACTTCCCGGTCCACTTCTTCGACACGCCGCTGCCGCAGCGGCCGACCTTCGGCGTCAACCTGCGGCCTTTCCATCCGCGTTACCCGAAGCGGCCGGACGAGCGGGAGAACGTCTTCCTGCCGCAGTCGAACCGCTCCGGCATCCTCGCCTGGTGGACCCGGTGGGACGGCCTGGGGGGATTCCTCGGCGCGATCGTGAACGCGATGCAGAACTGGGTCGACAACGGCCAGCTCCCGGTCCCGGGCTACCGCGACCGGGTGGTGCACGTGAGCCACGACGACACGGAGGGCGGCCTCAACCTCGACATGCCGCAGCCGGTCCTCGAAGCGCTCTCCGAGCGTGGGCGCGCGGCGGGCGCGGAGCTCGCGCGCTGCTACACGACGCCGCCGGACGGGCAGCGCACCACCTCCTGGGAGAACCACCGCTGGGTGCGGCTGCGCTCGGCGCTCGGGCTCATGGAGCGGTTCGTGGACGAGCTCGACCAGGACTGGACCGCCGGGGAGTACGACCCGCTCCTCGCGGCCCACCGCGAAGCGCCGAGCTACCGGATGACCGACAAGCAGCAGACGCTCGCGACCGACCGGATGGGGGAGCTCCTGGCCGTCGCCCGGCGCTGGCGCGAGGAGCTGGAGGAGGACCCGAACCGCTCGCTCCTCCGCGGCGCCCCGAACCCGCGCCCGGCCTTCCGCGTCGTCCCGGCGCCGGACG
>CAZLLV010000199.1:0-4705 GCA_964560325.1 uncultured Thermoanaerobaculia bacterium
TGGGCGTGCCGAGGCTCCCGGCCGGCGCCGCCGGTGCGTGCCCTTGCTGCGCCACGTGGGTCACCTCGTGGGCCAGGAGCGCCACGTCCCGGGAGCTCTCCCGGGGGCCGAGCCAGATGTGGTGGCGGTGAGCGAAGGCGCGGGCGCGCTGGGAGCGGGCGAGCTGCCGGTCCTGGGGCGTCGAGTGGACCCGCACGTGGTCGAGGCGCCGGCCGAAGCCCTCCTCCAGCCGCCGGCGGACGTCCGGCTCCAGGGGCTTGCCGGCGTCCGGCCGCCGGACCGCCGACGGCACGGCACCGTGGACCGCCGGAGCGCGCTCGGAGCTCTGCTTCGCCGGGCTCCGGTCGACCGGGTTCCGCTGGGCCGGGCCGTGCGACGGCTCCGGCCGGCGCAGGCGGTCGGCGAAGGTCTTGCTCCGGCGGCGGGGATCGGTGGCCATGGGCTCTCTCTAGCGGTCCCGGATCGCCGACACGAAGGCGGCCACGCCGCCGCTGCCGTCGCCGAAGCCCTCGCGGGCCAGCGGGTAGGCGGCGCCGGCCTTGCGGTACTCGCTCCGCACCCCCTCCTCCAGGTGGCCGGTGGTCACTGCACAGCCTCCGTCCTCCAGGGCGCAGAGGGCGGCGTGGAGAGCGGCGTTGCGGAGCTGGCCGCCGGTCAAGGAGCAGGCGACCGCCAGCCGCTCCAGGTAGGCCGGCGACACCGTGTGGTCGTCCGGCAGGTGGAGGTCGAGGATGCGCCAGCGCTCCTCGGCCTGGGGCGGGAAGAAGGGCACCACCACGTCCATCCGGCGCTGGAAAGCGGAGTCGATGTTCTCGCCCAGATTGGTGGTCACGACCACGATCCCCTGGTACGACTCCAGACGCTGCAGGAGGTAGTTGGTCTCCAGGTTGGCGTAGCGGTCGTTGGCGGAGCGCACCTCGGTGCGGCTGCCCAGGAGGGCGTCGCCCTCGTCGAGGAGGAGCACCACGTCGAGGGCCTCGGCGCGGGTCAGCACCCGGTGGAGGTTCTTCTCGGTCTCGCCGATGTACTTGTTGACCACCGCGGCGAGGTCGACCCGGTAGACGTCGAGCCCGAGCTCGGCCGCCAGGATGCGGGCAGCCAGGGTCTTGCCGGTGCCGCTGGCGCCCGTGAAGAGCGCCCGCACGCCTCGGTTGCCACTGGTCCGGAAGCCGCGGCCCACCCGGTCGAACAGCCGCTCCCGGTGGCGGCAGCGGTTCTCGAGCTCGGAGAGCTTCGCGTGCGTCGACTCGCCGCACACCAGGTCGCACCACTCCCCCCCGGCCTCCAGCCGGTCGGCCAGGGTGTCGAGGAGCTGGCGGTTGAGGGCCCGCGCCGCCTCCTGCACGTCGGCCAGGGCGACCGCCTCGCGGCCGTCGAGGGCGGCGTGGGCGGTGGCGATCTCCGCCGCGCGCCGGATGAAGCCGCCGGCGAGCTGGAAGCGCTCGGCGATCGCCGGCAGGTCGTCCGCCGGGCAGCCGTCGAGGGCCCGCCGCCAGGAGCGCTCGCGCAGATCGGCGCGGGGCGCCGGCAGGGTCAGGGTGACCGCGCCCTCCGCCGCTCGGGCACCCAGACCGCCTTCCAGCCCGAGGACCAGGGCGAGCGGCCCGTCGTAGCCGGTGAGCGGTGGCGGCTCGGCGGTCTCCCCGGGGCCGAGCTCGTAGAGCAGCACGGGCAGCGAGTGGGTGAGCGTGGCGAGGGCGCCGAGGAGGCGCGGCGGCTCGTCCTCCAGGAGCGCCGCGCCCTCGACCACCACCGTGCCCCGACCGAGCCCCCGGGCCACCGCGCCGCACGCCTCCTCCGGCTCGGCGCCGGGAGCGGCGCGCAGCACCAGGGCGCGGGCGCGCCCGCCGTCGAGCAGGCGGGGCAGCCGCTCCAGGCGCTCCAGCAGGTCGGGCGGCTGCACCAGGTCGGCGATCTCCGGCAGGCGGGCCGGCGGCGTGGCCCGGCACCAGGGGGCAGGCGCCGGACCCTCGCCGCTGCCGGAGCGCGCCGCGTCCCACAGGACGGGCGGCACCCGGAGCACCCACTCGGCCCGCGGCGCCTCCCGGTCGGCGACCGCCAGGAAACCGGCCTCCACCAGCGGCCGGCAGATCGTCCAGGCGTCCCGCTCGCCGGCCACCTCGCCGGATTGGTGGCCGTCCACGTCCCCCGCCATCTGGCCCAGGAGCTCCAGGGTCGGGCGGCGCTGCGCGAGCGGCTCCTGGAGCTCGGCGAACAGGGTCCCGAAGCGGGAGTCCTCCTCCACCAGGCCGGCAGCCATGAAGGCGAGGCGGCCCGGCTCGCCGACGCCGGGGTGGGCGGCCAGGTCGACCAGCGGCAGCCGCTCCCCGGAGGCCGCCTCCCAGTCCGCCAGCTCGTCGTGCCACCAGGCCGCCGCCTCGCCCCAGGTCAGGTCCTCCGGCAGGTGGCGCCGGAGCTCGACGAAGTACTCGCCCAGGAACGGGTAGCGCTCGAACAGCTCCTCGAGCGAGCCGCCCGCCACCTCGCTCAGCCTGCGGAAGTGGCGGAGCAGGCAGAAGATCGCCCCGTAGAGGCAGAGCACGAAGTGCCCGCCCGGGGTGCGGGGCACCGCGCCGAAAGCGCGGTCCGATCCGGCGGCGTGGGCGCGGTTCGATCCGGCGGCGTGGGCGCCTTGGGGGTCGGCGGCGAGGGGTTGGCTCATGGACGGGCTCCGAGCTCCTGTTCGAAGTGGAAGCAGACCACCCGGCCGAAGCCGGGCAGCCAGCCCGGGTCGCGGTCGAGCCCGGCGCGGCGCACCGTGAGGTCGGCGGCGGCGATCGGCAGCACCAGGTCGACGTGGCTGGAGGTGACGTGGAGGCGGCCGGGGACGAGGAGCGTCCGGGCCACCGGGTCGCGACGGTCGCCCGGGGGTGTGGCGAGAGCCCGGCCGCGGGCGTCGCCGCTGCCTACCAGGGCGAGCAGCAGGCGCCGGCGGATCGCCGGCAGCGCCGCCGGCAGCCAGGCGCCGAGCCGGGCCGGGCAGCCGGCGGGCAGCGGTGGTGGCACGGCGAGGGGGGCCGCGGCGGTGGGCTTCCGGCGCGGGATCGACTTCGCGGCGCCGTCCGCGCCGGCCACCCGCGCCAGCTCCCGGCGCGCCTGGACCGACGGCGGGGCGGCCGACCGGGGCACGTCGGCCACCAGGTAGCCGGCCGCCGACCACACCCGCAGGCGTTCCTGGGCCGCCGACCAGAATGCGCGGTCGAGGCGATCGCCGAGCTTCGCCGGCCAGCCCGCCGGTACGCGGTAGGCGGAGAGCTTCCGGCCGCGGCGGACCGGACGGGCGGGCTCGTCGCCCCAGGCCGCCAGCCCGGCCAGGACGCGCCACAGCGGATCGTCCGCCACGCCGGCGAAGCGCCGGCCCAGGAGACCCCGGGCCACCAGGTCGAGGGTCCCCCACGGCCCGGCGTCGCTCGCCAGCCGCCAGCCGCGCTCGAAGGCGCCGGGCAGGCCGAGGTCGACGAGGGCGTGGACCAGGTAGAGCACGCCGCCGAGGCGGGTCCCGACCGCCCGGCCGGGCAGCGCCCGGGCGGCGTGCTTCTCTACCTCAGCGGGATCGGTGACGAACACCGGGTCACGCGCGCCGGCCGACCCGGGCGGAGCGGGTCGCGGGTCCGGGCGCCCGCCGTCCTCGCCGGCTCCCCGCGCGCCGCGGTCGCCGGCCGGCCGACGCTCCGGGCCCGGCGGTGGCGCCTCCCGGGAATGCGCGGCCGGCCCGGACCCGGCGGCCCGATCCGGCGGATCGTCAGATCGACGGCTCGCGAGATCGGCCTCTCCAAGGGGCTCCGAGGCACCCTCCGCCCGGACGTCACGATCGGCCGCGCGTCCGGACGGGACCGCGGGAGCGGCCGGGCCATCGGCGACCTCGCTCCGCCCGGGCTCGGCGGTCACCGCGGCGGATGACGACGGCTCGCCGGACGCCGCTCCTTCCGGCGATCGATCGCCCGCGCCGGTCGGAGGCGGCGGCCCCGTCCCCGGTCGGGCCGGCGACTCCTCGCGCACCGAGCGCCACCACCGACGGCCCTGCCGCGCCGCCTCGGCGGAGCGCAGCCGGTGAGGCGCCGCGGCGAGCGCCAGCGCGACGCCGAGCAGGCAGCGCACCTCCGGCGCCGTGCCGGACGGTATCTCGGGGAGCCACCGGGCCCAGGGCTCGGGCGGCGGCGCACCGGCGGCTCGCCAGACGACCGCGCCGCCGTCCTCCCGCTCCCGCTCGTCCGCCGCGCCGCGCCCCCGTTCCTCCCGGTCCCGGCGCACCACCGCCGCCGGCCCGGCCGGCGTCACCAGCTCCCGCGGCAGGCCGTGCACGGCGGCGAGCGCCGCCAGCACCCGGGCCGCGCCGGCGGCCGAGAGGGCGCTCGCGACCGCCGGCGTCTCGCCCCAGCGATCGAGGCACGCCAGGACCGCGGGCGCCTCCCGGGGGCGGGCGGCGAGGAGCGGCGCCGGGTCCCGCCCGCCGGAGCGGCCGTGGAGATCGATCCCGGGGAGCTCCAGCCGCCGGCGCACCGAGCGCCACCACCAGCACCCGTCGAGCCGGCCCCGCAACCGCTCCCGCACCGCGCAGGCCAGGGCCTCCGCCGGGTCGGCGAAGAGCACCGCGGCGGCGGCGCCGGGGAGCGCGCCGCGGCCGTCGGCCCGGGCGGCGGAGCGGGCGGCGTCGGCCAGGCGCTCCCGCACCGCCCGCTCCCACGCCGGCTCGGGCCGCGACCGC
>CAZLLV010000200.1:0-6553 GCA_964560325.1 uncultured Thermoanaerobaculia bacterium
GTGACGCGCGGGCTGGCGGAGAGGAGCTGGGCGAAGAGGTAGCGCTCCTCGTCGAAGCCCTCCCGCTTGACCGGCAGGTCGGGGAGCACGGTGCGCAGCGAGCGGCGCAGGTCGTCGGCCAGGAGCGGGTCCTCGCGCACCACGCGCGGGAAGGTGTTGCGGTCGACGCCGGCGAGGAACAGGTGCCGGAAGGTGCGGCCGCGCGCCTCGATCGCATCGAGCACCGCGACTCCGCCGCCGGCCCCTCCCAGGCGGTCGCGGCTCGCCGTGCCGTGCTCCCGGCAGGCCCGGCCGACCAGGAAGACGAGCTCGTCGAAGGAGATCCGCAGGTCGGGTCGGAGGCCGTCGACCTCCTGGGAGAGCGGCGCGAGGAGGGGGTCGGGAGAGACCCAGCCGAGATCCGAGCCGAGGAGCGCGCGGAGCCGGTCGAGGTGGTCGGCGAGCGGCGCCTCCTCCGGCCAGTCGGCGAGCCGCCGGGTCAGGCGCCGGGCCGCCGCCGCGGCCTCGCGGAGGTGCTCGGAGCGCACCCGGCGCCGCGGCGCAACGGCGGGCGCGCCGGCCTGGTCGCCCCGGTCGTCGCCGTCGCCCCGGTCCTCGCCGTCGTCATCGTCCGGAGCCCCGCCGTCGGACCCGCCGCCGTCCCCGAGCCCCTGCCGGATCGGCAGGGCGAAGCTCTCGCGGCCGAAGCGGGCGGAGGGGAGCGCCGCCACCTCACCCACGCGTCCGGCCCCCATCGCGTGGAACGCGAGCCGGAGGTCGAGCGCATCCGCCGCGGGGGTCGCCCGGGCCCCGAGCCAGCGGCCGGTCGGCGTCGCCTCGCGGCGGCGGAGGAGGTCGACGAGGGCGAGCACGCGACGGCCGGCCGGCAGCAGCGGTCCCCGGGCGCCGACCCCGGAGAACGGGATGCCGGAGCGCTCGAAGGCCCGGCGGAGCGCGGTCGTGTGCGGTCGGTCGGGCGAGAGGTCGCGGACGACGACGCCGAGCGTCTCCGGGGCCGGTGGCTCCGCCCCGTCGAGCAGGTGCCGGACGCGCCGCGCGATCTCGCGCGCTTCGGCGTCGGCGCTCGGGGCGGCGAAGGCGGCGAGGCGGGCGGGCGCCGGACGCTCGCCGACGCGCTCGACCGCCGCTCCGGTCGCCGTCATGCGCTCGAAGAGCCGCTCGGTGAAGCGGTGCTCCAGCGTGTCGGGATCGGCTGGATCGGCCGGATCGGCCGGGTCGGCGGGATCGGCGGGGCGATCGAGGAAGAAGGCGCTCCCCGGTCGGACGAGCAGCGCTTCGAGCAGGTCGGAGGCGACGCCGGTGGCGTTGGCGAAGCCGTGGATCAGCACCGCCCGGGCGCGCAGGCGGTCCGGCGCGCCTCGGAGGAGGTCGGTGGCCCGCCGGAAAAGGTGACCGAGCCCGCCGGCGCCCTCCCGCGCCATCTCCTGCTCGACCGCCGCCGCCAGCCGGACCAGCGCCGCGGCCCGCGCCCGCTCGGCACGGCTGCCGATCGGCCGGGCACGAGGCTCGCCGTCGGCGTCGGGCTCGATCGGGTCCAGGAGGGCCTCGCCGTGGTCGGGGGTGAAGCCCGCGTCGACGAAGTCGCGCACCGTTCCGGCGACCGCGCCGTAGCCTTCGACCAGCGGTTCGAGGGGCTCGGCGAGCGCCCTCTGGTCGCGGGCGAGGCGGCGCGCGAGCAGCCCGGCGAGCGCCTCACCGGCCGGGAGCGGCTCGCCCGCCTGCTCGAGCACCCGCGCCGCCAGCCGGTAGAGGGTGACGATCTCGACGCCCACCGCCGCCCGCCTCCGGCGCCGTACCAGCTCGGCGGACAGGTGCAGCCGGAGGCTGCGGGAGGGCACGACGACGAGGATCGGAGTCGCGAGCAGCTCCGGCCGCTCGCGGGCCGGGCGGAGGAGCCGCTCGACCTCCGCCGCGAGGGCGTCCTCCGCCGCGCGCGGTCCGGGCACCACGACGAGCCGCGGCTCTTCGGTCGGGGTCGGCTCGCGCACGTCGTCCATGGGTGGACCGATCGACGGGACCTCCCGCGATCGGAGAGGTCATGCGAGCACAGGGGGCGCGGGGTGTCAACCGGCGAGGCGGTGCCGGGCGCGGCCCCCGGGAACGCCGCGCCCCGCACCGTGTGAAGGTGTAGCGGAACCGACGGTCAGGAGACCGGCGGGCAGTAGATCCCCGGCGGCGGCGCGCACCAGTGGTACACGCCGTCGCACCACGCGTAGCAGGTGTCGAGCGCGACGCAGCTCGATCCGGTACACGTCACGGGGGGGCCGGTCGGGCAGTCGGCCCTGGCGCGACAGAGCGCCTGCGGAATGGCGTCCTCGAGCGGGTCCCCGGCGAGCGACGCCTCCGCCGAAGGCTCGGCCACGCAGGCCGCGGTCTCCTCTTCGGACACCTCCGCCGTCTGCGCGGACAGCGGCGCCGCGGCCATCATCATCGTCATCAGGATGCAACTGAGAATGATGCGTCTCATGTTCATGGACATCCTCCTTTCGAGGGTCCCAGGGGAGTGCTTGGTCGATCGATACTATAGCTAATTGGGTAATTGATGAGGAATCTAGACGACACGAGGCGGCGTATACTCGGCGGCCCGATGCCCCGGTCGCGCCTCCTCCTCGTCTCCATCCTCGTCGCCTCTCTTGCACCGTCGGCGCTCGCGAGCCCGACGGCCGAGGCGCAGGAGCCCGCGCCTCCCGCCCACCCGACGCCCGACCAGGTCCGGGCCGAGCTCCAGGTGGTCTGCCGTGGTCTCACCGAGGGCGCCAACCTCTTCTTCGGCCGGGTTCGGCTGCGGCGCCTGGAGGAGATGCTGGGCGAGGCCGCCCGCGCTTCGGTGGCGCCGGAGCGGACGATCGGCGTCCGCGGCGCCTACGCCGGCGAGCTCTTCCGGCTCGGCGAGGTGGAGCGTGCGATCGACGTGCTGGAGGGAATGCGCGCCGATCTCACCGACGCGATGACCGCGGCCGAGCCGCAGCTCGAGCCGTCGATCCTGTCGCTCCTCGCGCTCACGCGACTGCGGCTCGCCGAGGAGACGAATTGCATCGAGGCGCACACGCCCGCGAGCTGCATCCTTCCGATCGCGCCCGAGGCGGTGCACCGGCAGCCGGAGGAGGCGCGGCGGGCCGGTGACCTCTTCCTGGAGCTGCTCACCGAGCACGGCTACAACGTGCAGGCGCGCTGGCTGTTGAACATCGCCCGGATGACCTCGGGCGACTATCCGGAGGGCGTGCCCGCCGAGCACCGGATCCCCGCAGGTGTGTTGCCTCCGGGTCCTCCGGAGGGGCCTTCCGGGCGCTGGCGCGACGTGAGCGACGCCTTGGGCGTGAAAGCGTACGACCTGGCCGGCGGCGCGGTGATGGAGGATCTCGACGGCGACGGCGACCTCGACCTGGTCAGCTCCACCTGGGACCCGTGCGACGGCATGAAGGCGTACCGGAACGAGGGCGACGGCACTTTCACCGACGTCTCCGCCGTCTGGGGCCTGGATGTCCAGCTCGGGTCGATCAACCTCTCCACCGCCGACTATGACGGCGATGGCCGGATCGACCTCTTCGCTTCCCGGGGCGGCTGGATGGGGGACGACGGCCGGGTGCGGAGCTCGCTGCTGCGCAACGACATCGGCCGGGACGGAGGGACCGGTTTCACGGACGTCACGGTGTCGGCGGGGGTCGCCGCGCCGGCCTATCCGAGCCAGACCGCCGCCTGGGCCGACTACGACGGGGACGGCGACCTGGACGTCTACGTGGGCAACGAGGCGAGCCTGGCCACCAGCGCTCCGACCAGCGATCGCCTGGAGAGCGCCCCGGCCTTCCCGTCGCAGCTCTTCCGGAACGACGGTGGCACCTTCACCGACGTGGCCCGGGAGCTGGGGGTGACCAACGACCGCTGGACCAAGGCCGCCGTCTGGGGGGACTACGACGACGACGGCGACCCCGACCTCTACCTCTCGAACATGGGCCCCAACCGCCTCTACCGCAACGACGGCGCCGACGGCTTCACCGACGTGGCGCCGGAGCTGGGGGTCACCGAGCCGAAGCTCTCCTTCCCGGCCTGGTGGTTCGACTACGACGGCGACGGCCGGCTCGACATCTTCGTGGGGGCCTACGAGAGCACCCCCGACGACATCTCCGCCTACTACCTCGGGGAGAAGGTCGAGGGCGGCCGGCCGCGCCTCTACAGGAACACCGGCGACGGCTTCGAGGACGTGACCGAGGCGGCCGGTCTCACCGCGCCGGCGCTCCCCATGGGCTCGAGCTTCGGGGACTTCGACAACGACGGGCTACCCGACATCTACCTGGGGACCGGCGTCCCGAACATCAACGCCCTGATGCCGAACCAGGCGTGGCGCAACCGGGGGGGCACCTTCGAGGACGCGACCTTCGCGCTCGGCCTCGGGCACCTCCAGAAGGGGCACGGCGTGGCGTTCGGCGACCTCGACCGCGACGGCGACCAGGATCTCTTCGAGCAGATGGGCGGGGCGTTCCCCTTCGACGCCTACGGCAACGTCCTCTACGAGAACCCGGGCTCGGGCGCGGACGGGGGCCACCGCTGGATCGTCCTCCGGCTGACCGGCACGAAGGCGAACCGGATCGGGCTGGGTGCCCGGATCGCCGTGACTGTGCGCCGCGGCGAGGCGACCCGCACGATCCACCACGTCGTCGGCACCGGTGGCTCCTTCGGCGCCAACAGTCTCCAGGCCGAGATCGGGCTGGGCGACGCCGAGTCGATCGAAGAGATCACGATCCGCTGGCCCGGCAGCGGCACCGTCCAGCGCTTCCGCGAGGTCGCGATGGACGCCGCCTATCGCGCCACCGAGGGCGAAGCGGCGCTCGAACGCCTCCCGTACGAGCCGATCGACCTCCCCGACGCCGCCGCGGGCTCAGGTCATCGTCACGGCGGCTGACGGGCGGATTACGAGCCGCGGTGGGACCCCGCCAGGCTCAGTTCCCGGATCTCCCGCCACGGGATGACCTCGACCTCGGAACGGGACTCCCTCCGGTCTCCTCCGTAGACCAGCCATCCCCGCGCGGTCGCCGCGTCCCCGGCGAGAGATCGCCAGCGTTCGAGCGCGGTGAAGAAGTCCCGGCTCACCGTCTGCCCGGACTTCGCTTCCACCGGCACCAGCTCGGTTCCGCGGTCGAGCAGCAAGTCGATCTCCAGCCCGCCGTGGTCACGCCAGTGGTAGAGATTGTCGTCCAGGGCCACGTTGTAGCGCCCTTTCAGGAGCTCCGAGACGACCCAGCTCTCGAAGAGCCCGCCCCGGAGCGGATGGGTCGAGAGCTGCCCAGGGCTCTGGATGCCGAGGAGCCATGCCGCGAGCCCCGAGTCGTAGAAGTAGAGCTTCGGGCTCTTGACCAGGCGCTTGTCGAAGCTCCGGTGGTGGGGCCTCACCAGGTGGACGATGTAGCTCGCCTCCAGCACCGAAAGCCACGCCTTCGCCGTGTTGTGGCTGATGCCGCAGTCGTTACCCAGCGAGGTCAGGTTCAGGAGCTGTCCACAGCGGCCGGCACACATCCGGACGAAGCGCTGGAAAGTGCTCAGCTCCCGCACGGCGATCATCTGGCGTACGTCACGCTCGACGTAGGTGCGCACGTAGTTCTCGTACCAGATCGTCGGGTCCAGGCGCCGATCGTAGATCGGCGGGTAGAGGCCCTGGAACAACAGCTCGACCAGGCTCGCCGGTGCCAGTCCCTCGGGTTGCAGCTCACTGAGGGTGAAGGGGAGCAGACGGACGAGCGCGACGCGGCCGGCGAGGCTCTGCGTGATGCCGGAGAGGAGATCGAACTGCTGTGAGCCGGTCAGGATGAATAGACCGGAACGGCCGTCGCGGTCGACGACCGTCTGGAGATAGGAGAACAGGTCGGGTGCTCGCTGGACCTCGTCCAGCACGGCGCCGTCCGGGAATCGGCCAAGAAAGGCGCGCGGGTCGTCCGTGGCGAGCTGCCGCTCGTCGAGGTCTTCGAGCGACACGAACGGCTTGTCCTCGAAGAGCGCCCGCACCAGCGTGGTCTTGCCGGACTGCCGAGGGCCGGTGACCGCCACCACCGGATACCCCTCCGCAAGCCGCCGGACGGTCGACTCCGCCTGCCGTGGAACCTGCATCTCGCTGCAGTCTGATGGGCGCCATGAAAATTGTCAATTCGATTTACAATTTTCATGGCGGTCTCATCGAGCCGAGGTCACCAACGCCTCTTCCTCTACTCCTCGCAGCGCCTCCGGCGTGACCAGCACGTCGAACCGGGGGTGGCTCCGCAGATGGGTGCAGGGCCAGCGGTCGGTTTCGGGGCCTTCGAGCAGGCGGTGGATCGCTTCGGCCTTCTCTTCGGTGGTCGCGAGGAGGACGATGCGGCCGGCGGATAGGTGGGGGCCGAAGCCGACGGTGATCGCGCGCAGGGGGCGCAGCGCGTCGGGGACGCCGGGGCCGGGGAGGGTGTCGGCGACCTGGGGCGGTACCTCGACGACGTGGGTTCGGTCGTGCGGGGGGCCGGGGAGGTTGTAGGCGACGTGGCCGTCGGCACCGACGCCGAGGAAGACCAGGTCGAGGCCGCCGGCCGCTTCG
>CAZLLV010000201.1:0-4364 GCA_964560325.1 uncultured Thermoanaerobaculia bacterium
CCCCCCCCCCCCCCCCCCCCCCCCCCCCCCCCCCTCTCCGGGGTTCGTGCTGGCGGCGGCGTTGCCGGGGGTGGAGGTGACGCTGGTCGAGCCGCGGGAGCGTCGGTGGTCGTTCTTGATGGCGGCGGCGCGGCGGGCTGCGTTGCCCTGCCGGTGCCTGAATGCTAGAGTCGGCAGCCCGTTGCCCTCCGGATTTCCGCCGGCGATCGACGTGGTGACGATGCGGGCGCTCAAGCTGTCCGAGCCGGCGTTCGCCGCCCTCGCGGAGCGCCTGAGCGCGTCGGCGCGCGTGCTGATCTGGGCCGGCGAAGCGGAGTGGGAGCCACCTTCGGGCTTCGAGAGCGAGGCGCCGTGTCCGCTCCCCGGAAGCCTCCATCGCCGGATCGTGGTCTGGCGACGGAGCGGCGTCGCCACGGAACCCTGATCCCGGCAGCGGCCCGGGGCCACGACGGAGCCCGAGCACTCTCTTCATGGGAAAGATCCTCGCCATCGCCAACCAGAAGGGCGGAGTCGGCAAGACGACCACGGCGATCAACCTGGGCGCGGCGCTCGGAGCGTTCGAGCACCGTGTGCTCCTGGTCGACGCGGACCCGCAGGGCAACGCCACGCGCGGGCTCGGGCTGCGCGCGACCCCGCCGCACCTCTACCAGGTCCTCGCGGGGGAGGCGCCGGTGCGCGAGGCGATCCGCGAATCCGGGTTCCCGAACCTGGACCTCCTGCCATCGGACCGCGACCTGGTCGGGGTGGAGGTCGAGTTCGTCGGCGCCGAGAGCTGGCAGCTCCGACTCCGCGGCGTGCTCGCCGAGGTGGCCGGCGACTACGACGTGGTGCTGATCGACTGCCCGCCCTCGCTCGGTCACCTGACCGTCAATGCGCTCGCCGCGGCCGACGGGGTGCTGGTGCCGCTCCAGTGCGAGTACTTCGCACTCGAAGGGATCAGCGAGCTGATGGCGACCGTCCGGCGGGTCAAGGCGTCGATCAATCCGCGCCTGGAGGTCGCCGGCGTGATCCTGACGATGTACGACGACCGCACCAACCTCTCGAAGGACGTGGCGGCCGAGGTCCGGCGCCACTTCGGCGGCCGCGTGTTCGAGGCCGTCGTGCCCCGGAACGTCCGCCTCGCGGAAGCACCGAGCCACGGGCTGCCGATCTTCGAGTACGACATCAAGTGCCGGGGCGCCGAGGCGTACCTCGACCTGGCGCGCGAGTACATGCGGGGCGCGGCGTGAGCCCGCCGGCGAAGAGCGCCGCCAAGCCGGCGAAGAAGCGGGGCCTCGGCCGCGGGCTCGACGCGCTGCTCCAGGACGAGCCGGCGCGCACGGTCGCGGTCGCCGAGCTCTCGCCGAACCGTTTCCAGCCCCGCACCGAGTTCGACGACGCCCGACTCGACGAGCTCGCCGAGTCGATCCGCAACCAGGGGGTCATCCAGCCGCTGGTGGTGGCGCCGAAGCCCGGAGGCGGCTATACGATCGTCGCCGGCGAGCGCCGCTGGCGCGCCTCGCAACGAGCCGGTCTCACCGAGGTCCCCGTGGTGGTGCGCGAGGTGGGCGACGACCGGGAGCTCCTCGAGCTGGCGCTGGTCGAGAACCTCCAGCGGGCCGACCTCAACCCGGTCGAGGAGGCGGAGGCATACCGGCAGCTCGCCACCGCGTTCGACCTCTCCCAGGAGGAGATCGCCGGCCGGGTCGGCAAGAGCCGCTCGGCGGTGGCGAACGCGTTGCGCCTGCTCAACCTGCCGCCGGAGATCCAGGACGCCCTGCGCGGCGGCCGCTTGACCGCCGGCCAGGCGCGGCCGCTCCTCGCGATCGACGACCACGACCGGCAGCTCGCGCTCGCCGAGCGCGCCGTCGACGAGGGGCTGACCGCCCGGCAGCTCGAGGATCTGGCCCGCTCGGCGAAGGAGTCGGCCGGGACGCCGTCCACCCGGTCGAAGAAGAAGGCGAAGCGAGACGCGGAGCCGCCGGAGGTCTTCGCCGGCGCCGCCCAGGAGAAGCTCACCCGCCGCCTCCAGACCAAAGTCGAGATCGTCCGGCGCGGCGACGGCGGAACCATCCGGATCCACTTCCACTCCGAGGAAGAGCTCATCCGTCTCTACGACGGGCTCATGGCACGAGGAGAGAGCCGATGATCTTCAGGTCCGAGAATCCAGACGGCGAGCTCAACGGTTTCGTCGACGCCGGCACGAAGTTTCGCGGAGAGCTGGAGTTCGAGACCACCTTCCGCGTCGAAGGAAAGGTCGAGGGGAGCGTGGTGTCGAGCGGCAACCTGGTGATCGGCGAGGGGGGCGAGGTCGACGGCGACATCCGTGTCGGCCAGCTCTTCGTCTCCGGCGTCGTGCGCGGAACCGTCAAGGCGAGCCGGCGGATTCAGCTCTGCGCCCAGGGCAAGGCGTTCGCCGACCTGGAGACTCCGTCGCTCGTGATCGAGGACGGGGCGATCTTCGACGGGCGCTGCGCCATGACCCGAGAGGGCACCGGCGAAGCCCGCCGGGAGAGCGACCGCGCCGACGCGAAGCCCCTCCACCCGGTCCAGCCGCTCCAGCCCCGGCCGTTCCGCAAGTAGCGGGCGCGCGCCGAAGGCTACGGCGCCCGGCCGACGCTCTCGTACGACGGGACGAAGGTGAGCGGCTGGCGCTCGAGCATCTCGGGCGTGAAGATCTCGGTCAGGACCCGCCCGTCGAGGTCGCGCGGGACCGGCGCCCCGAGGGCGTAGAAGACGGTCGGCGCCACGTCGACCAGGCCGGCTCCGGTGATCAGGGTCCCGGCGCGCACGCCGTCGCCGCCCACCAGGAGCATGCCGTCCGGCGCCCCGGCGAGCACCCCTTCGACCGCCGTCTCGCCCCGCAGCGTCCGCCAGGCCCCCGACGCACCCTCGGGCGCCGCCGCCCCGGACGCCGAGACGACCATCAGGAGCCGCGGCCCCTCGATGCCGGCCCAGAGCTCCGCCACCAGCGCGTCCAGCCGCGAGTAGTAGGCCGCCAGCCGCGCCGCCGCCCGCTCGTACTCGGGCTCCTGCCGACCTTCGAGGCGACGCGCGGTATAGCCGCCGAACCAGCGGCGCGAAGCCACCTCCAGGCCGGGCAGCCGCAGAAAGAGCGCCTGTGCCTCCCCCTGCTCGAGGAGAAACCGTGCCAGGCTCTGGCGCCAGACGTCGCCGGCCAGCACCTCCACGACTTCCGGCGGCAGCTCTTCCGTCTCGCCGTTCGGGACCGGGAGCAGGTCGGCCGGGTCGACCCGGAAGATCCACGCCCGCTCCGCCAGCCGCTCCGGCCGGACGAGAGCCGGGTCGAGCCGTTCACCGAAGAACGCGTCGTCGAACGCGAAGCCGCCGCCGGACCCGCCGGACCCGCCGGCCAGGCCCGCCCCGCCTTCCGGATCGAGCGCCGGCCAGCTCACCGTGCCGCTCGGAGAGCCGAGGGCGGGCAGGATCTCCCAGAGGGTGGGCGCCCGCCGCACGGCGCCGCTCCGCTCGGGCTCCGACTCGGCCCCGAACGCTCCCCAACGCGGAAAGGCGAGGCCCCACGGCAGGAGCCGCATCTCGGCTCCGGGCGCCACGAACGGAACGCGGTGGACCCGGCCGCCGAGAACGCCGTGCTCGAACGGGTACTTCCCGGTCGCGAGGGTAGTCCAGAGGGCCGGCGCCCGCTCGGGAGCGAAGGTCGCCAGCCGGCCGTAGGCGCCTTGGCGTAAAAGAGACGCAAAGAAGGGCAACCCACCCTGCTCGGCCACCGGCAGCACCGCGTCGAGCGTGGCGGTGTCGATTCCCACCACCAGGAGCGTCGGCCGGGTGGCGGCTTCCACGCGCGTGAGCGGTGCGCTCTCCGGCCGCGGCTCGTACGCCGCGCGGCGCTCCGCCATCAGGTAGACCGAGGCGAGCGAGAGGAGCCAGAACGCGAGGCGCGACCGCACCCCGTAGCGTCGCCGGTGGAGCGTGTGGAGGAGCGCCGTGTAGAAGAGGATTAGCCCGGCGCCGCTCAGCCAGAGCGCCTTCTTGAGCAGCCGGTCGTTGATACCCGCCGGCAGGTAGTAGGCGTAGTGCGCGGCCTGGACCGAGTCGAGGAGGGCCACCGCGCCGAAGACCGCGGTCACCGCCCACGGCAGGAGGCGCAGCGCCCGCCGCGGCCGCAGCCAGGCGAGCGGCGCGAGCGGCAGCCCGGTCGTGAGCGCCCCGACGGCGCCGAAGAGCAGGCACGTACGGGCGACCGGGAGCGGCGCGAACGGCAGCTCGGGCTCGAGGAAGAAGAGCAGGCCGCCGAGGTGGATCCCGGCGAGCAGGCCGGGCAGCGCGACCGCCACGAGGGCCGCCACGGTCCGCCGGCGGTCGTTCACGGCTGCTAGAAGATGAAGATCGGGCGGTCGATGTCG
>CAZLLV010000202.1:0-8523 GCA_964560325.1 uncultured Thermoanaerobaculia bacterium
AGCCGCCGAGACGCCGCGGTCGCTCGGCCCCTGGGCGCTTCACACCGACCTCGATCCCGAGGCGCACGAAGACCTGCTGCGCTTCCTCGGCCGGATCGCCGCGCAGGTGCCCGGCGCCTACCGCGAGCGGTACGGTTTCGACGGTGAGGACGGCGCGGACGGTTCGGACGGTGCGGACGGGGCTGAGATGGCCGGCGGCGTCGGCTCCGAAGCCGTCGTGCTGTTCGCCCGCGAGGCCGACTACCGCGCCTTCGCCGAGGGGGACGCCGCGCTCTCCGGGCTGGAGGAGGGCGGCTTCGCCGGGTTCGGCGTCGCGGCCCTCTACGCCGAGGGGCGGAGCCGCGGCGAGCTGGCGGCGCTCCTCGTCCACGAGCTCGCGCACCTCGAGAACGCGCGCCGCCTCGGGCCGGACACGCCGCCGTGGCTGGAGGAGGGGCTGGCGAACGACCTCGGCTACGCCCGCATCGGCCCCGGTGGCGTGCTCGACCCGACCGGGCTCGGCGGCGGCGAGGAGATCCGGGGACGGTCGCGCGGCGGCGACCCGATCGCGCGGGACGGCGCCGTGGTCGAGATCACCGTCTCGACCGACGGCGCCCACGCCGCGCTCGACCGGCTGACCGCGGGGCTCCGGCAGCGCGAGCTCCTCTCCCTGGAGACCCTGACGTCGCTCGGCTGGAGCGAGATCACCGATCCCGCCCTGCGCGACCTCGCCTACGCCGAGAGCGCCTTCTTCGTCCGCTTCCTCCTCGACCCGCGCGCCGGGCGCCGCGGTGCCCGGGCGGACGGCTTCCGGCGCTTCCTCGCGGCGATCGCCGCGGGCGGGCCGACCGGCCCCGAAGACCTTCGCGCCGCTCTGGGCGAGGAGTGGTCGTCGCTCGAGTCGGCGTACCACCGCTGGCTCGTGCTCGCCGACTGACCCCCCGCTCCGTGCAACGGTCCCGGCCCCCGGCCGGTATACCGGGGTGAGAGCGAGATGACGGAGACCGGGGATTCATCGATGCGAAACGGCGGCGCGGCGGTGCTGGGGATCCGGACCGCGGCCTCCGCTCCGGCCCTTTCGACCGGCCGCGCGGACCGCGCCGCCGACGGGGTCGCGGCCGCCGAGCGCTTCGACGAGATCGTCCGGCGCCACGAGCGGACGGTGCTGGCGCTCGCCCGCCGGCTGCTCGGACGCCTCGAGGATGCGGAGGACGCAGCCCAGGAGTCGTTCCTGCGGCTCTACCGCGCCCTCGACCGGCTCGATCCCGAGCGCCCGGTGCTGCCCTACCTCTACCGGACGACGGTCAACGTATGCCGCGATCTCCAGGCTCGCGGCCGCGGCCGCCGCCTGCGGGACCTATCGCTCGACGAGGTCGCGCCGGGAGACGAGCCCGAGGCGGGCGGTGCGGACCCGGCCGAGGCGGCGCGGCTCGCCGAGGAGCGGCGGATCGCCGCCGCGGCGCTCCGCGCGCTTCCCGAGAGGCAGCGCACGGCGCTCGTGCTGCGCGACCTCCACGGGCTCTCGACCGGCGAGGTGGCGGAGGTGCTCGGCGTCGCCGAGGTGACGGTGCGAACGCAGATCAGCCGGGCGCGCCTGAAGGTCAAGGAGTTCCGGGACCGCCTGCTCGGAGCCGAGGAGAGAGGATCATGAATCACGCCCCGCAGCAGTGCATCGATGCCGTGGCCGGAAGCTCCGCCGCCGACACCCCCGAAGGGCGGCGGGAGGAGCTCGCGCTCCTCGCCGGCGGCGACCTGCCGCCCGAGGAGGCGGCCCGGCTGGAGGAGCACGCCGCAGGCTGCCCGGCCTGTCGGGCGACGCTCGCCGGCCTGCGGGAGAGCCTGGCCGGCCTCTCGCTCCTGGCGGCCGAGGACCTCGGCCCGGAGCGGCCGGCCGAGCGGGCGGCGCTCGAGCGGTTGAGGGCCGGGGTGCTCGCGGGGGCGGCGCGGATCGATCGCGAGCGGCAGGCCGGCCCGCGGAGCGACCGGCGCGCGGGCGGCGCTCCTCAGCGCTGGGCCCTCGCCGCCGTCCTGCTGGTGGCGCTCGTCGGTGCCGCGCTCTGGATGCGCTCGGGTTCTGTCCCCGGGTCTTCGGGAGCGCCGCCCGAGCGGGTCGCGGAGCGTCCGGCGCCGGCTTCCGCGCGGCCGGCCGAGCCGCCGGCCTCCGAGCCCCAGTCCGTCCCCGACGCGGCCGGGCCGTCCGGACCAGCCGGACCAGCCGGACCAGCCGAGCCCGCCGGGCCATCCGGGCCATCCGGGCCAGCCGATCGAGCCGCGCCATCCGATCGACTGGGGCCGCCCGATCGGCTCGCCGGCTCGGCCGTCGTGCCGGAGGCCGAGCCGGCCGCCCCCGCGGCGACTTTCGCGGAGGACCGGCCGGCCGCGCCGCGGATCACCATCCGGATCGTCTCCGACGATCCCGACATCGTCTTTTACTGGCTCGTCGAGCCCGAGGAGAACCGAGATGAAACCGTATCGAGCTGAATCGCAACCGTCGTTCCGGATCGCCGCGCTGGCGGCGCTCCTCTTCACCCTGCCGCTCGCGGCACCGCTCAGCGCGCAGGACGCGGCGGAGGTACCGAGCGCGCCGCGGGTCGAGCAGGAGATCGTCGAGATCGAGCACGCCGACCCGGCGAAGCTCGCCAACGTGTTGAACGTCTTCCCCGTCCACGTCCAGGCGCACCCGGAGCTCGGCCTCCTGACTCTGAAGGGCAACCGCGCCGACCTCGACGCGGCGGTCGCCGCAGCCCGGCGGCTCGACGTGCCGCGCGAGCGGAGCCCCAGCGTCGAGGTGGTGGCGCACGTGCTCCGGGCCTCGCGCACCGGCGGCACCGGTGGCAGCGGCGGTGAGGTGCCGGCGGCGCTCGCCGACGTGGCCGGGCAGCTCCGCGACCTCTTCGGCTTCCGCGACGTGGGGCTGCTCGACAGTCTGGTGGTACGCGCCGCCGACCGGGCAGCCGGGCAGGTCGTCGGCTTCTTCGCGGGCGGCGCCGGCGGCTCACCGATCGGCTACCGCTTCGGCTTCAACCGGCTCGGCCTGCTGACCGAGTCGTCCTCCGACGGCGAGCGCAGCGTGCGCCTCGACGGATTGATTTTCGAGACCGACGGCCCCGGCGGCGACGTGCGGCTGGTCACCGACCTCGAGGTTCGCGAGGGGCAGCAGGCGGTGGTCGGCAAGGCGTCGAGCGGGCGCGAGGTCGAGGAGAGCCTGATCGTGGTGGTGGAGGTCCGGGTCGTCGACTAGCCGGAGAGCTCGCGCACCGCAACCGCCAGGCGGTCCGCCTCTTCCTTCGTGTTGTACATCACGAACCCCGCGCGCAAGACGCCCCCCCGGCCGGCGAGCCCGAGCAGCTCGACCGGCCGGGTGGCGTAGAAGTCGCCGTCCCAGACGCAGATCCCGCGCGCGCCGAGCGCCCGCGCCGCCTCGGAGGCCGTCGTGCCGTCGAGGGTGATCGAAACCGTCGGCGCCCGTAGCGCGGGCGAGAAGTCCGGCCCCTGCACGGTCACGCCGGGGACCTCCCGCACCCGCTCGAAGTAGTGGCGTGCCACCGAGCGCTCGTGGGCCGAGATGCCCTCCATCGCCGAGACGACTCGCGCGCGCAGGCCGTCGCCCTCTCCCCAGCTCGCGATGTACTCGACCGCCGCCGCCACGCCGGCGAGGGCGGCGTGGTTCGGCGTGCCGGTCTCGATCCGCTCGGGCGCCCGGGCGGGTGCGGTGCTCAGGCGGTCGACCGGTAGCTCCTCGAGCAGGCCGGGGCGGGTGTAGAGCACGCCGATGTGCGGGCCGTAGAACTTGTAGGCCGAGCAGAGCAGGAAGTCGGGGTCGAGAGCCGCGACGTCCTGCGGAAAGTGGGGCACGTGGTGGACGGCGTCGACCAGCAGGAGCGAGCCGGCGGCGCGCGTGAGCTCGCGCACGGCCGCGACGTCGTTCACCGTACCGAAGGCGTTCGAGGCGGCGCCCACGGCCACCAGCCGGGTCCGGTCGCCGATCTTGTGCGCCAGGTCGTCGAGATCGAGGACGGCCCCGGGCCGGACCGCCACCTCCCGCACCGTGACGCCCGCCTCGGCCAGCGTCTGCCAGGGTGCGCGGTTCGCCTCGTGCTCGAGCGCCGTCACCACCACCTCGTCGCCCGGCCCCCACATCCGGCCGAAGGCGCGGGCGAGCGCGAAGGCGAGGGTGGTCGAGCTCTGGCCGAAGGAGATCGACCGCCACCCCTCCCGGCCGTCCGGACCCTCCGGGCTCGGCGCGCCGAGCAGCGCGGCGATCGCTTGGCGGGCCCGGAGCACGGTCTCGTCGCTCTCGCGCGAGGTGGCGAAGTGGCCGTGGGTGTTGGCGTTCGAGGTCCGGTAGTAGTGGGAGATCGCCTCGATCACGGCCTCCGGCACGTGGGTGCCGGCCGGGCCGTCGAGGAACGTCATCGGCGTCCGGCCGTCGTCCCGGCCGTGGTCCCAACCGTGGTCGAGGGTGCGGGAGAGCGCCGGGAAGTCCCCGCGGGCGCGCAGGCAGTCGTCTTCGGTGAATGGCATCGGGCGGGGATGGTACCCGACGTCTGCCGTTCCGGTCAGAGCCTGTGAACAAATCTCCGCCCGTCGCGAGGGCGTCATCCGGGCGCCTCTCGCACGGCGCGGCGATGAAGGCGTAGCGGGGCCTACATCGAGGAGCCGTAACGCCGCGAGGGGCGATTCGGGGGCGCTCGTAGCAGGGTCGGAGATTGTTTCACAGGCTCTCAGCCCGGAGGGGGCTCGGGCGCGCGGGCCCGGCCGCGGCCGAAGGCGCGCTGCGCCACGTCGGCGAGGATCAGCAGCGCGGCGCCCAGCAGCACGATCGCCGGGCCGGCCGGCAGGTCGTAGGCGTAGGAGAGGGCGAGCCCGCCCTGGGTCATCACCAGTCCGACCCCGATCGACACCGCCACCGTGCCGGAGAACGTGTGGGCGAAGCGCAGGGCGACGACCGGCGGGATGGTCAGGAGCGCGATCACCAGGACGATGCCCACGAGCTGGAGGAGGAAGACGACCGACAGCGCGGTCGCGAGCATCAGGACCGTGCGGGCCGCGCCCACCGGCACGCCCTGCACGGCCGCGAACTCCTCGTCGAACGCGACGGCGACGCTCTCCTTGTAGTAGACGGCGTAGAGCGCCACCACGACGGCGGTGAGCGCCGCGGTGAGGAGCACGTCGGAGCCCTGGACGGTCAGGATGTTGCCGAACAGGTACGCCATCAGGTTCGGCGCGTAGCCGGGGATCGCGTAGATGAAGACCACGCCGATCGCCATCCCGACCGACCAGAGGATGCCGATCCGCGCGTCGTGCGACTTGCCGCCGCCGTTCGCCTTGCCTCCGAGCGACCCGGCCGGGTTGGCGAGGGCGAGGGCGGAGATCACCGCCGCGCCGACCGCCCCGAGCCGCGGGTCGACCCCCAGGTAGTAGCAGAAGCCGAGGCCGCCGAAGGCGGCGTGCGCCACGCCGCCGGCCAGGAAGACCAGCCGCTTGACGACCACGAAGGTGCCGACGACGCCGCACAAGACGCTCGCGAGCAGCCCCGCGAGGACGGCGTTGCGGACGAACTCGTAGCCGAGCAGCTCGAGCGGCCCGATCGGGTCGGCCACGCCGTCACCCTCCGCCCGGCCCGCGCCCGACGGGAGCCGCGGGCTCGGCGTGGTGGTGGGGCAGCACGCGGTGCGGCACGCCGTGGGCGATCAGCTCGACCGGGCAGCCGTAGACCTCCTCCAGCATGTGCTCTTCGAGCTCGCCCGACGAGTGGTAGTAGAGCTTGCGGTTGACGCACGCGATCTGCTTCACCGTACCGCCGAAGGGCGTCAGGTCGTGGGTCACCACCACCACCGGGATCTTGCGGCCGAGCTCGCGCAGCGTCCCGAGCAGCACCTCGCGGCTCTCGGCGTCGATCGAGGCGAGCGGCTCGTCGAGGAAGAGCACTTCGGGCTCGGAGACGAGCGCGCGGGCGATCAGCGCCCGCTGGAGCTGTCCGCCCGAGAGGCCCTCGATCGGCCGGTCGGCGACCGCCGCCAGGCCGAGCGTACCGATCGTGCGGTCGACCGCCTCCCGGTCGCTCCGGCCGTAGCGCCGGAAGGGGCCGCGCAGGCCGAGACGCCCCAGCAGGACGAGGTCGCGCACGCGCACCGGGAAGCGGCGATCGAACTCGGCGAACTGCGGCACGTAGCCGAGAGCGCCGCGGCGGCCCGAGGTGTGCCGGCGCACCGTGCCGCTCCACGGCGTGAGCAGGCCGAGGAGCACCTTCACCAGCGTCGTCTTGCCGCCGCCGTTCGGCCCCAGGACGGCGAGGAAGTCGTCCCGGTGGATGGTCAGGTCGACGTCCCGCAGGATCGCCTCGCGGCCGTAGCCGAAGGTGACGCCCTCGGCCTCGATCAGGGGCTCGCGCGCTCGCTCCATGACGCCGGAGTCTAACCCGCTGTCGCCCGTCACCGCTTCGCCGGCTTCAGCGGCAGGCCCCGACCTCCGCCGTCGCTCTCAGCAACCGTAGGCAACGCACTCGTTGTACTGGATGTCGCAGCCGGTGTGGCACATGTACGCGTTGTAGTTCCAGTAGCAGTACTCTTCCTGGCAGAAGCTCTTCTCGGCATCACACCACGCGACGCACTGCGGGTCCGGCGGCGTGCAGTTCGGGTCGAGCTCGACGTAGCCGAGCTCGGTCAAGACGTCGTTGATCTTGTTGGCGACCCCGTACGATCCGTTGGTCGGCCCGGCGAACAAGAGGCCCACGATGCGCGGCGGATTGACCCGGTCGAGCAGCGCCGAGCCCGAGTCGCCGCCCTGGATGAATGGTGTGACGGCGGCGTTGACCTTGATCTGACCGATGAAGCGCGCCGTGCCGCAGCAGGTGTACGGCCCAACGTCGGTGGTGTAGTTGGTCGAGGCTACCGTGCCGTAGGTCAGGCCGGTGGTCCGTCCCGACTTCTGGACCTGCGTGCCCACCGCCACCCAGCCGGCGTAGGTCTGGGGCGTGCCGATGTCGCGGATCGCCCACGAGGTCTGGTTGTCGGCACTCGTCATCAGCGCCGCGTCGACCCGGTTGCTGGTTCCGCCGCAGATCGGCGTCTGGTGGCGGGCGACCGTACCGATCTGCGAAGTCAGGGTGCACGATGCGTCGAGCTGCCCCCGGTGGTAGGTGGCAGAGCCGAGGGGCGCTCCACCCACGCAGCCGGCCGAGCTCCAACTGCAGTGCGCGTTCGTCACGTAGTAGTCGACGCCGTCCTTGCAGACCTTGAAGCCGAGGGTGCAGGCCGAGCAGTAGAGGCCGTTGCCGGTCGAGTTGCCCATCTGGACCGGAAGGGCGAGCTGGTTGGCGTGACAGGGCTGGCAAGCCGCGCCGCCGTTCAGCGGCACCGGCGGATCCTCGCGCACGATCCGCACGGGCACGCCTTCGATCCGGCTCGGGAGCGGTGGCACGAGTCCCTCGCGCTCGACCGCGATCTCGAAGACGACCTCCTTCGTCACCGGGTCGACGGTGATCCCCATGCCGTGGACTCGGGGCAAGTCGAGGAGAGCGTCCTCGTGGCGCCTCTGAATCGGGATCAGCCGCTCGGTCTCGCGCTCGATTCGCGCCCGGTCGGCCCCCGTGTAGAGGTCCTCCGGCGGTCCTGGCTGGGCGACGGCGGGAAGAGCGCTCAGGAGGAGCGCGGCGACGAGGGCGAGCAACTCGGGGTGATGCGACGGTCGGTTCATGGTCCATCTCCTTGGTGCCGGGGCCGCTACGAGCGGCTCGGCTCTGCCGTGTATTTGCAACTACAAATATATTAGCTGAAGTGGGAGCGCTGTCAAGAGCTTTCTACCGCGACTTGGATCGCGGTCGGAATCCGTTTGGTCATGGTGGTTTACGTGTCGCCCGACCTGTGCGAGACTAGGGGGCGCACCCCCAATCGATCGACACCCGCGGGAGACCGTTCCCCGACGCTCACTCCGACAGCCGGCCGTCCGGCCGGACCCACTTCCAGCCTTCAGACCCAGGGAGACCCCCGAGCCATGTCGATGGAGCCGAGCACGCTCGACGAGTTCATGAACGACATCGAACGGCGGAACCCGGGCGAGCCGGAGTTCCACCAGGCGGTGCGCGAGGTGGCGGAGAAGGTGATCCCCTTCGTGCGGCGCAACCCGCAGTACGCGAAGGCGCGGATCCTCACCCGGATGACGGAGCCCGACCGGGTCATCGTCTTCCGGGTCTGCTGGGAGGACGACGAGGGGCGCGTGCGGGTCAACCGGGGCTACCGCGTCCAGTTCAGCAGCGCGATCGGTCCGTACAAGGGTGGCCTGCGCTTCGACCCGTCGGTGAACCTCTCGGTGCTCAAGTTCCTGGCCTTCGAGCAGACGTTCAAGAACAGCCTCACCACGCTACCGATGGGCGCCGGCAAGGGGGGCGCCGACTTCGACCCGCGCGGCCGATCCGACATGGAGGTCATGCGCTTCTGCCAGGCCTTCATGAGCGAGCTCTTCCGCCACATCGGCAAGGACGTGGACGTGCCGGCGGGAGACATCAACGTCGGCAGCCGGGAGATCGGCTACCTCTTCGGCCAG
>CAZLLV010000203.1:0-11389 GCA_964560325.1 uncultured Thermoanaerobaculia bacterium
GGCATTGTCGAACTCCTCGAAGATACGGGCAAGGTTCTGCACCCTGGGGCCGTGCAGGATCGCGCAGCCAAGCTGCGCCGCCTCGATCGGGTTGTGGCCGCCGGTCGGGACCAGGGTTCCGCCGACGAAGGCGCCGGCCGCCCACCGGTAGAGGGAGGCGAGCTCGCCCAGGCTGTCGAGGAGGAGCACGTCGACGCGCACCGGCCCGGAGGGGGCGCCGCCGCCCGGTACCGGCAGCTCGCTGCGGCGCGCCCACGTGAGGCCGCCCCCGCCGGCGAGCCGTTCGAGCAGCGCCGCGACCTCGTCCCAGCGCTCCGGGTGGCGCGGCGCGATCACCAGGAGCGCACGCGCGCCGCCGCCCGCCGCCCGGAAGGCGTCGAGCACCCGCTCCTCTTCGCCGCCAGGGCGACCGCCCACCGTCGAGCCGGCGACCAGGATCGGCCGGCCGCCGGCGAGGGCGCTCGAGAGGGCCTCCAGCTCGGGCAGCTCCGGAGGCTCGGGCGACTCGTACTTCAGGTTGCCGGTCACCGTCACCCGATCCGCCGGCACGCCGAGCGCGCGGAGGCGCTCGGCGTCGTCGCCGGTCTGCACCCCGAAGCGCGCCACCCGGCCGAGGAGCGGCCCGAGGAGGCGCCGCAGTCGCCGCATGCGGCGGAAGCTCCGGTCGCCCACCCGCCCGTTGACCACCGCCACCGGCAGGTCGCGCCGCGTCGCCGCGCGCAGCACGAGCGGCCAGTAGTCGCCTTCGACCAGCACCAGCGCGCGCGGCTCGAAGCGGCGGAAGAAGCGGGCGACGGGGAAACCGAGGTCGAACGGCAGGTAGGCGACCGACGCGGAGCCGCCGAAGGCGGCGCGGGCGCGCTCCTGGCCGGTCGGGGTGACGGTGGTGACCAGGGTGATCGGGTGCGCGGCGGCCTGCGGCAGCGCGCGGGCGAGGGTCGCGGCGACCGCCACCTCGCCGACCGACACCGCGTGCAGCCAGAGCCCGCCGCGCCGGGGCTCGCCGTCGCCGTCCCAGCCCCCCAGGCGGCCGGCGACCGTCCGCCGGTAGTGGGCGCCGCGGCCGAGCAGCAGGAACGGCCCGGAGACCAGCAGCGCGGCGGCCATGGCGAGCTGGTACGTCCACCATCCGAGGCGGGACGGGAGTCGGCTGGCGCGGCGCTCGCTCACGGTCTCGGAGGATACCCCGGGGCGCGGGGCGTCTATACTCTACGTTTCGCGTCGCCCGCTGCGAGCGATCCCGGACGTTCCCGAGCCGAAGCCATGACCGAAGATAGACGCTCCGACCCCGACGGCCGTACCAAAGAGGAAGGGAGAGAGATGCCGGAGCTCGTCTATTCAGCCGCACGCCAGCGCGAGAGCTGGGCCGAGAGGACCGATCGCGACGTCCTGGAAGGGATCCGCGGCGGCGACGAGCTCGCGCTCGACGAGCTGATCACCCGCAAGACCGGCCCGCTCGTCCAGCTCGCCTTCCGCATCCTGGGCGACCGCGAGGAGGCCCGCGACGTGGTGCAGGTCGGCTTTTTCAAGATCTGGGAGAACCGGCAGAAGTTCGACGACCGCTGGAGCCCGAACACCTGGATCTACCGCATCGTGAACAACCTGGCGATCGACCACCTGCGCTCGCGGCAGAGCCGGGAGCGGCAGGTCGAGCCGGTGCGACAGCACCTGCGGCAGGTCGCGGACTCCCGCGCGTCGCGCCGGCTCTCGAGCCTCGGCGAGTCCGAGGTGATGACGATCTTCCGCGAGCTGTCGCGCGAGCTGACCGAGAAGCAGCGATCCGTCTTCGTCCTGCGCGAGCTCGAAGGGCTCTCCTCGCAGGAGGTCTCGGAGATCGTCGGCTGCCGCGAGTCGACGGTGCGAAACCACCTGTTCAACGCACGC
The DNA here is from genome assembly GCA_964560325.1 of uncultured Thermoanaerobaculia bacterium. GTDB lineage: Bacteria > Acidobacteriota > Thermoanaerobaculia > Multivoradales > DATKCC01 > CAZLLV01. The sequence goes on from CAZLLV010000203.1 coordinate 1,885, forward strand.
CGCGTCCTGCGCAAGGCGCTGCTCGAGCGCTATCCGGAGTACGCCGGACCGTACACCGGCGAGGCGGGGGACGGGGAGCGATCATGAGCTGTCCCGACTGGAACGACCTGACCGCCCATCGGCACGGCGACGATGCCGAGCCGGAAGGCTGGAGCGAGGCGATCTCGCACCTCGACGGCTGCACCGCCTGCCGCGAGGAGGCGACCGCCGCCGATCCGACGCTGATCTTCCGCCGGCTGCCGCCGGTCGACCCCGGCGCCGACGAGATCGCCGCCATGCGCGCGGGCGTCGCCGCCCTGTGCCGGGCCGGCCGCGTCGCCGAGCCGTCGCGCGCCGCCCGCGGATCGTCCGCGCTCGGTTCGGGAATCTCCGGTGGGCGCTCGTCCGCCTGGTGGGGCCGGGTGGCCGCCGCCGCGGTCCTCGCGGCCGGCCTACTCACCCTCCAGCCCGGCCTCGGGCAGCGGCCGCCGGCGCCGGCCGGTCCCGCGACGGTCTTGGACCGCGAGCTCGACCGATCCCTGGAAGGGATGCCGTCGGTCGCGTGGCTCGGCGAGACGGGCGCTTCTCCGGTGGACGACATCGAGAACCCCGCCGCCAGCGTGTACCACTTCGACGACGAAGAGCTCGCCGTGGTGATGGTGGTGGATCCCGGCCTGGATGTTTGACGCCTTCGCCGGAGCGCCCGCCGGCGCCGGATCTCTCATGACGACCTCCTCCCGACACTCCAATCGACCCTCGTGGTGCCTCGGGCTGCTCCTGGCGCTCGGCGGCGGCATGGCGCCGGGGCTGCTCGACGCGCCGGCGTGGGCTCAGGCGCGCAGGCAGTCGCCGCCCGTGACGACCGAGGTGTCGCCGCCGACGCGGTCGTCGTCGGTCCAGGTCTACGCCTACACCCTCCGGCACAAGTCGGCGGCCGAGGCGCTGCACCTGATCCGCCCGCTGATCACGGCGCGCGGCACCATCGAGCTGCAGCCCGAGGGCAATACGTTGGTGGTGCGCGACACGCTCGCCGCCCTCGGCCGGATCGTGCCGCTGCTCCGGAGCTACGACCGGCCGCCGCAGCCCCTGCGCATGGAGGTGATGGTGGTGCGCGCCGACAACCATCCCGCGCCGCGCGAGAGGGGGCGTTCGCTGCCCCGGTGGCTCGAAGAGCGCCTGCGCGGTCTGCTGCGCTGGGATTTCTACCGCGTGCTCGCGAGCTCCGGCGTCGACACCCTCGAGGGCCAGGCTCTCACCCACGAGGTGGGCGAGCGCTACGGCGTGAGCTTCCGGGTGGGGAGCGTGGAGCCGGGAGACCGTGTGAGGCTGCACGATTTCAAGGTCTGGCAGGTCGACGGCGACGACACCGGCCCGGGCGAGCCGCTGGTCGAGGCGACCCTCAACCTCTGGCTCGACAAGCCGAAGGTCCTGGGGCTCGCCAACAGCGAGTCGTCCGAGCACGCCCTGATGGTGGTGCTGACCTGCGAGCGCATCGAAGAGGCCCGCCGGTCCGGAGGGCGTCCCTGATGCAGTTCCTCGTCCGGGTCGGCACGCCCGAGGGGCGGGTGCTCGAGGAGAGCCACACCGCGGCCGACGAGCAGTCGCTGCGGCGGGAGCTCGAGAAGCGCGGCCTCCACGTTTTCGATCTGCGCCGGCGCGGCGTCTCGCGCGGCATGCCGCTCACCGGCGTCGGCGGCGGGCGCAAGCTCGACGTGCGCAAGTTCCTGGCCTTCAACCAGGAGCTCGCCGTCCTGCTCAAGGCCGGTCTGCCGCTGCTCCAGGCGCTCGACCTGATGGTGACCCGCATGAAGGAGGGGCCGTTCCGCACCGTCCTCGCCGACGTGCGCGACCGGGTGCGCACCGGCGAGGATCTCTCCGACGCCTTCGCCGCCCACGGCCGGCTCTTCCCGCGCCTCTACCCGTCGATCCTCAAGGCGGGCGAGCGCAGCGGCGAGCTCGAGCTCGTGCTGCGGCGCTTCATCCGCTACCAGAAGCTGGTCCTCGACGCCCGCAAGCGGGTGATCTCGGCCCTCGTCTACCCGGTCGTCCTGGTGACGCTCTCCTTCGCGATGATCCTGATCATGCTGATCTTCGTGGTGCCGAAGTTCCAGCAGTTCTTCGAGGGCAGCGGGGTCGAGCTGCCGCTGATCACGCGGGTGACGCTCACCGTCGGACTCACGTTCCAGTCGAACTGGCTGCTGATCCTCCTCGTCCTGGGGATCGGCGGCACCGCTTTCTGGCAGTGGCGCAAGACCGTGTCGGGCCAGAGCGCGATCGACAGCCTGCAGCTGCGGCTGCCGATCATGGGCTCGATCCTCCACCGCTTCTCGCTCTCGGAGTACTGCCGCTCGCTCGCCACCCTCCTCACCGGCGGCATGCCGCTCGTCCCGTCGCTCGAGATCTCGACCGCGGCGGTCGGCAACAGCGAGATCCGGAGCAAGCTCGAGCCGACGATCCAGGCGGTGCGCGAGGGCGCCGCCTTCCACGAGGCGCTCGAAGAGACCGGCATCTTCACCGATCTCGCGATCGACATGGTGCAAGTGGGCGAGGCGACCGGCGCTCTCGACGAGATGCTCACCAACGTCTCCGACTTCTTCGACGAGCAGGTGGAGACGCTCACGCAGCGCGTGCTCACGCTGATCGAGCCCGCCATGCTCGTATTCATGGGAATAGTGGTCGGCGTGATCCTCATTTCCCTCTATCTGCCACTTTTCTCGGCGCTGTCCCAGACACAGACATGAGCCAGCACCGGCTCGGATGGACGCCGCGGCGCCCGCATCCGTTGAAAGAAGACGAACGCCAGAGCGTGGACGAACCCAGATGATTGCGACAGAGCACCCGACCCTCGAAACGGTCGAAGCGGCCGAGGTACGCCGCGACCGCGAGCGCCGCGAAGCGTTGGAGATCGCCGAGCGCTACGGCCTCGACTTCGTCGACATGGACCTCTTCCGGATCGACAACGATCTCTTCCGGTCGATCCCGTTCGATCTCATGCTGCGCTACGAGTTCGTGCCCGAGCGGCAGCTCGATGGCCGGCTCGCGGTCGTCATGCCCGATCCGTCGGACGTGACGAAGCTCGACGAGATGGAGCTCGCGCTCGGACAGCCGGTCGAGGTGCGGGTCGGCGCCCGCTCGGTGATCGACGAGATCCTCCAGAAGTCGGAGAGCGCCCAGCGGGTCCTCGACGAGGCGACCGAAGACTTCCGGATGCAGCTCGTTCAGGAGGACGAGGAGGGGGAGGAGGTCCTGTCGATCGACCGGATCACCCACGACTCCTCGCCGATCATCCGGCTGGTCGACTCGACGATCTTCAACGCCATCCAGCGCCGCGCCTCCGACATCCACGTCGAGACGCGCGAGGGCGACGTGCTGATCAAGTACCGGATCGACGGCGTCCTCTACCAGGCGATGGAGCCGATCGACAAGCGGCACCACCAGACGATCATCAGCCGCATCAAGGTGATGAGCGACCTCGACATCGCCGAGAAGCGGATCCCGCAGGACGGCCGCTTCAAGGTCCGGCTCAAGGGGCGCACGATCGACTTCCGCGTCTCGATCATGCCGTCGGTCCACGGCGAGGACTGCGTCATCCGTATCCTCGACAAGGAGTCGATGAACAAGGAGTTCCGGAACCTCCGGCTCGACATCCTCGGCTTCGACGAGGAGACCCTCAAGAAGCTCCGCAAGTTCATCCGCGAGCCGTACGGCATGGTGCTCGTCACCGGTCCGACCGGCTCCGGCAAGACGACCACCCTCTACGCCGCGCTGTCGGAGATCCAGTCGGCCGAGGACAAGATCATCACCATCGAGGACCCGGTCGAGTACCAGCTCAAGGGGATCACCCAGATCCCGGTCAACGAGAAGAAGGGGCTGACCTTCGCGCGCGGGCTGCGCTCGATCCTGCGCCACGACCCGGACAAGATCATGGTCGGCGAGATCCGCGACGAGGAGACGGCCCAGATCGCCATCCAGTCGGCGCTCACCGGCCACCTCGTCTTCACCACCGTCCACGCCAACAACGTGGTCGACGTGCTGGGGCGCTTCCTCAACATGAACGTCGACCTCTACAACTTCGTCTCGGCGCTCAACTGCGTGCTGGCCCAGCGCCTGGTGCGCAAGAACTGCGAGCACTGCGCCAAGCCGGTCCAGGCGTCGGCGAAGCTGCTCGAAGAGAGCGGTCTCGAGCCGGCCGAGTACGTCGACTACACGTTCTACGAGGGTACCGGTTGTATCGAGTGCAACGGCACCGGCTTCCACGGTCGTCTCGCCGTGTCGGAGCTCCTCGACCTGTCGGACCGCATCCGGGAGCTGATCCTGGAAAAGCGGCCGGCCTCCGAGATCCGCCGCGCCGCCAAGGAGGAGGGGATGACCTTCCTTCGGGAGTCGGCGCTCGAAAAGGCCTTCCAGGGGATCACCACGCTTCGTGAGATCAACAAAGTTACCTTCGTGGATTGAGCGCCTGCTCGGGATGGGGCCGATGGCCGTCCCGCCGCACGCGCTCTCCTGCTCGGAGACCGAGCTCGCCTTCGCCGCGTTCCAGCGCGCCGACGGGGGGCTGGTGCTGCGCGAGTACCGGCACGAGGCGCTGGCGCCGGAGACCTTCCAGCACGGCCTGCTGGGCGGTCCGCCGCGCGAGCCCCGGCTGTTCTCGGAGCGGGTGGCGGCGTTCGTCTCGGGGCTCGAGACCTCGGTCAAGGAGGCGGTGCTGGTGGTGCCGGACGCCTGGTTGCGCACCGCCTTCGCCGAAGTCGGGGAGATCCCGGCGAACGGTGCCGCGCGAGAGGACGTGCTGCGCTGGAAGCTCAAGCGGCTGGTCCCCTTCCGGGTCGACGAGCTGCGGGTGCGCGCCGCCGAGGTGACGCCGCTTCCGGGGCAGGAGGAGCCGCGCCGGCTGCTCCTCGGCTTCGGCATCGAGAGCCTGTTCGGCCAGCTCGAGCGGAGCTTTCGGGAGGCCGGCGTGCACGTCGGCCGGATCGCCAACCGGGGCCTCTCCGCGCTCGGCGCCCTGGCCGCGGACGAGGGTGTGCTGACGGGCCTGGCGCTCGCCACCGACGAGGGGTACACGATGGCCGTCGCGCGCGGCGACGAGCCGGTGCTCCACCGCTTCAAGCCGTTTTCGAACGCGCTGCCGGCCGAGGCGCGGGCGGCGGCGGTGCGGCGCGACGGCCGGCTCACCCGCACGTTCCTCGAGGACCACTATCCCGACCACCCGTTGGGCGAGATCGTGGTGGCGGCTCCCGACGGCTCGACCGACGCCTGGATCGAATGGCTGGAGGACGGGCTCGGCCACCCGGTGAAGCGGCCGGGCGCCGCCGCCGTGGTGCCGGTCACCGCCGAGCGCGGCGCGGCCTTCGAGGGCGGCTCCGGCCCCGGCTGGGTCGACCTCCTGCCGCTCGCCGGCACCGTCTGCCAGGAGGTGGCGAGGTGAGCCGCGCCGCGATCGACCTCTCCGCCCGCCCGTTCGTCAACCGCCGTCCGGTGGTGCGGCTGTCGCTCCTGCTCTGGCTCGCCGGCGGCCTGCTGCTGGCGGGCAACGTCTGGCTCTACTGGGACTTCATCGTCGGCCGCGGCGACCTGCACGGCCGGCTGCGCGAGGTGAACGAGGGGATCGAGATCGAGGAGCGCCGCATCTCGACGCTCTCGAGCGAGCTCTCGTCGTTCGACCTCGGGGCGCAGAACGAGCAGGTGAGCTACCTGAACCAGCGGATCGACCAGCGGCGGTTCTCGTGGAGCCGGCTGTTCGACGAGCTCTCCGGCCTGCTGCCCCGGGACGTTCGCCTGACCAGCCTGGCGCCCACCACCGGCGACGAGCGGGACGGCGGCCGGCGCCCCCGGGCCACCACACCGGTCGATCCGGGGCGGATCGAGCTGTCCATCCACGGCCAGGCGCGCAACGATCAGGCGATCCTCGACTTCGTCGACGCGCTGTTCGCCGACCCGAGCTTCGAGCGGCCGAACCTGGCGCAGCAGCGCCAGGACCCCCAGGGGACGATCGAGTTCGACCTGCACGTTCTCTACTTCGCCGACCGCCCGCTCGAAGCCGACGTGCTGGAGGCGACCGAAGCGGCCGAGGTCGAGGTCGACGCCGAGGTGGACGCGACCGGAGACGAGGCGCCGGGCGACGACGACTCCGCGCGCCGGAGCGCGCCGGGCACGGACGGCCGCACGCCCCGCCCCGCCAACCTCGGACGCGCCGCGTCCTCACCGCCGGAGCTGTCGTGAGCTGGCGTGGCCGCATCGGGCGGCGGCACCTGGCCTTCTGGGTGCCGGCCCTGGCGTTCTTCCTGCTGAACCTGGCGCTCTTCTCCGCCTATCGGCTGGTCTACGCCGGCCGGGTGGAGGGGCTGCGCGGCACGCTCGAAACCCAGGAGGAGCGGCTCGAGACGCTGCGCGGGCAGTCGGCCGAGCTGACCGCCCTCGTCGCCACCGCCCGGGACAGCCGCGACCGCCTCGAGTCGCTCTACACCGACCGCTTCTCGACTCAGCGCGCCCGCTTCACGGCCGTGACCTCCGAGATCCGGGAGCTCGCTCGGCGCGCCGGCCTCGAGCCGGCGGCGATGAGCTACCCGACCGAGGAGGTCGAGGAGTACGGGCTGGTCAAGCGCTACTTCACCTTCGGCGTCAACGGAACCTACGTCGAGCTGCGGCAGTTCATCAACCTGCTGGAGCTCACGTCGTCGTTCGTGGTGCTGGAGCAGGTGACGCTGTCGGGCGGCGAGGGCGAGCAGCTCGCCATCCGCCTCAACCTCTCCACCCTGTTCGTGGAGGAGGAGCGTGCGCCGGAGCTGGTGGTCGGGATGGGGGGCGGGACGTGAACCGGCGCACCCGCATGCTGCTGCTGGCGCTCGGCGCCGCCCTGCTCCTCGCCTGGGCCGCCGGCGGCTTCGGCGGCGACGCGGGCGACGACCTCGAGGTGGCCACGGCGCCGACGCGGCGGACCGTCCGGGGCGGCGGCGGGGGCGAAGGGGAGCCGGTGCGCGAAGTCGTCGCGCTCGCCTCGCCCGACATGTTCGACGTGCCCACGAGCTACGAGCCGGGCCGCAATCCGTTCCGCTTCTTCGTGCCGCCGCCCCCACCACCCCCGCCGCCGCCACCGCCGCCACCGCCGCCACCGCCGGTGCAGCCGGTGGCACCGCAGCCTCCGCCGCAGCCCCCGAAGCCGCAGCCGCCTCCGGTCGACGTCGAGTATCTCGGAAGCTTCGGCTCCGCCGAGGCACCGATCGCCGTCTTCACGAATGGCGAAGAGATCTTCAACGTGAAGAGGGGCGAGGTGATCGAAGGTAAATTCCGGGTCGTTCAGATCGGGTACGAATCGGTCGATCTGGCGTTCGTCGGCTTCCCGGACGCACCGGCCGAGCGCCTGCCGGTCGGGTCGCAAAGGTAGCTTCGGAGACAAGAGCATGAAGACCATGGGACTGGGAAGAGACACTATTCGGCGTATCGCCGCTCTGACGGCGCTGCTCATCCTCGTGTCCAGTTGCACCAGCTTCCGCGCGGCTCGCCGCGCCGAGATCGCCTCGCAGACCGGCGACTGGGACGAGGCGGTGCTGTACTGGGCCGAGGCGCTCGAGCAGGAGCCCACCAACATCGCCTACCGCGGGAACCTCCTGCAGGCGAAGGTGCGCGCCGCCCAGGAGCACTTCGCGCAGGGCCGGGAGTTCCACGAGGCCGGAGTCCTCGAGCGCGCGATGATCGAGTACCAGCAGGCGGTTCAGCTCGATCCGTCGAACCAGTACGCCCAGGTGGAGCTCGAGAAGGTGCGGGCCGAGCTCGAGGCGGCGCGGCTCGGCACCGACGTCGAGACGATCGAGGAGATGAAGCGGCGGTCGCAGGGCATCCGGCCCCAACCGCCGCTGCTCGATCCGCGCTCGGACGACCCGATCTCGCTCGAGTTCCCGGAGCCGGTGCCGATCCAGTCGATCTACCGCTCCCTCGGCAAGGCGTTCGGGATCAACATCCTGTTCGACCCGCAGCTCAAGGACATCGAGATCCCGATCGTCCTCAAGGACGTGACGGCGCAGGACGCGCTCGAGATCCTGATGCGCGCCGCCGGGCACTTCTACAAGGTGCTCGACCCGCAGACGGTCATCATCGCCGCCGACACGCCGCAGAACCGCCGCAACTACGAGGACCTGGTGATTCAGGCCTTCTTCCTCTCGAACGCCGACGTCAAGGACGCGCTGACCATCCTGCGCAGCCTGATCGGAGCGCGCCAGATCGCGATGAACGAGCAGCTCAACGCGATCATCCTGCGCGACACGGCGGACAAGGTGAAGGTGGCCGAGAAGATCATCGAGACGATCGACAAGGCGAAGGCGGAGGTGGTGGTCGACGTCGAGCTGCTCCAGCTCTCGACCAGCAAGATCCGCGACCTCGGGGTGCAGCTCAGCAACTACCAGGTGACGCAGAGCCTCGACCTCGGTGCCGACCAGACGCTCAACGTCTCCGACCTCGAGTTCCTGAACCAGAGCAACTGGGCGCTCACCATTCCGAACGTCGTCTACAACTTCGTCAAGAGCGACACCGACGCGCAGCTCCTAGCCCAGCCGAAGCTGCGCATCAGCGAGGGGGAGAAGGCGCGCCTGGTGATCGGCGACCGGGTGCCGATCCCGGTGACCAGCTTCAACACCGCCAACACCGTCGGCGGCAACATCGTGCCGATCACCTCGTTCCAGTACCAGGACGTCGGCATCACGATCGGCATCGAGCCGCGCGTCCACCACAACCGCGAGGTCACGCTCACCCTGACGGTCGAGGTGAGCCAGGTGACCGGCCAGGTGTCGAGCGGCTCCGACCAGGCGGCCCAGCCGATCATCGGCACCCGCACGATCGAGTCGACCATCCGGCTCAAGGACGGCGAGACCAACCTGCTCGCCGGCCTGATCCGGCGCGACGACTCGGCGAGCGAGAACGGCATTCCGGGCCTCTCGGACATCCCGATCCTCGGCCGGCTGTTCTCGAAGAACAACGCCGACAACCGGCGCACCGACGTCATCCTCACGCTCACTCCGCACATCGTCCGGCTGCCCGACATCACCGAGACCGATCTCTTGCCGATCTGGGTCGGCACCGAGCAGAACATCACCTTCCGGGGCGGCAGCCCGCGAGTCGAGTCGGACGTCGAGGGACCGTTCGACGGCGGCGAGGGGGCGACGCCGGAGGAGATCCGCGAGCGGATCCGGGAGCGCCTCCAGAGCCTGCCGCGCGGGCTTCAGGACGACGAGCCCGTGGAGGGCGAGGAGCCGCTCACGCCGGGCCAGGAGCTGGTGCCGGGCCTGCCGCCGTCCTCCTTCGGAATCGATCCCGAGGAGGAAGAGGAGGAGCCGAGCCCGGAAGATTTCGCGCCGCCGGAGGCGTTCGAGGAGGGAGAGGAGCCGCCGTTCGGCACCGCCGTGCTCGAGACCGCTTCGCTCGATACGGCCGACTACGACCCGGTGATCGACGGGCTGCTCGCCGACACGACCGCGCTCGCGTCGGCGACCGAGGAGGCCGCGGCCTTCGGCCGCTTCGCCTCGGTCACGAGCTC
>CAZLLV010000204.1:0-9502 GCA_964560325.1 uncultured Thermoanaerobaculia bacterium
GTATGCCGTCGATGTGGAAACGGTCGAGCCAGAACATGGCGGACGAGATCAGGAAGCTTCGCACCTCGTGGCGGCCGTAGTTGAAGATCAGGCTCCCCCAGTCCGGGTGGAAGCCCTGGCGCGGATCGGCGTGCTCGAACAGATGCGTGCCGTCGAAGTAGGCGAGCCCGTGCTGGTCGGTGGGGAAGTGCGACGGCACCCAGTCGAGGATCACGCCGATCCCCCGCTGGTGCAGGTGATCGATCAGGTACATCAGGTCCTCGGGCGTGCCGTAGCGGCTGGTGGGCGCGAAGTAGCCGGTCGTCTGGTAGCCCCAGGAGCCGTAGAACGGGTGCTCCATCACCGGAAGTAGCTCCACGTGGGTGAAGCCCTGGCGCTCGACGTGGTCGGCGAGGAGCGGCGCCATCTCGCGGTAGGTCAGCGACCGGTCGTCCTCCTCCGGCCGGCGGCGCCACGAGCCGAGGTGGACCTCGTAGATCGACACCGGCGCGTCGAGCGCGTTCTTCTCGCCGCGGGTCGCCATCCACTCGCCGTCGCCCCAGGCGTAGCCGCCCTCGCCCTCCGAGTCGGCGGGCGCCCAGACGACCGACCCGGTCTTCGGCGGCTCCTCGGCGAAGAAGGCGAACGGGTCCGCTTTGTCGACCCGGTGATCGCTCGCGCCGGAGACCACGTGCAGCTTGTAGACCGCGCCGGGGCCGACGCCGGGTACGAACCCCTCCCAGGTGCCGGAGCCGCCGCGCGCGCCGAGCGGGTGGGCGGACGGGTTCCAGCCGTTGAAGTCGCCGATCACCGACACGGTCGAGGCGGCCGGCGCCCAGACGGCGAAGTAGGTGCCGGCGCGTCCACCGAGCTCCATCGGGTGGGCGCCGAGCTTGTCGTAGAGCCGGAAGTGGCGCCCCTCGTTGAACAGGTACAGGTCGTCGTCGGTGATCGGCGAGTCCTTCGCCAGCGCGTCGCCGACGATCGACTCGCCGATCTCACGAGGTGCCAGTGACTTCGTGGACGGGGACTTCGCAGACGCCTCGCGTCGCGCACGGTCGATCCGTTCCAGGGTCTCGTCGACGGTCGTGTCGGTCTCGATCTCGGTCATGGTCTTGCCTGCCTTCCGCTTCCAGTTCGGGCGCTCGGCGCCGGTTCCGGGCTCGTTCTGTCGTCTCGTCTCCCCCCACAGGTCTTCCAGGTTGACCAGGAGCGTGCGGGCGGGGCCCTCCGCCACCAGCTCCAGGGTCGCGCGGCTGATCGCCCCCGGGTCGGCCGCGCCGCTGCCGCGGGCTCCGGCGAGGAGACCGCGCTTCCGCAGGTGCCCGGTCAGCGCTTCGCGCGCCTTCGCCCGCGCCTTCCTCTCCGCGGCCGCCTCCTCCGCGTCGAGATGCCCCGCCTTCACCAGCGCCTCCAGGCCGAGCCCTTCGAGGTGCGCGGGGAAGGTCGGAGTGTCGTGCGTGTCGAGGCAGGCGAGCACCCGGCGCTCGGGCGGCTCGAAGGGGCGCGCCGGGTCGGGGCGCTGGGCGAACTGCGCGACCCACATGCCGTCGATCCCGTGGCGGCCGATCGCTTCGTCCACCTCCGGCGGCACGGTCCCCAGGTTCTCGCCCACGAGAACGGTCCGCGCCCGGTGCGACTCGAGACAGAGGATGGCGTAGTGCTCCTCCTCCGGGTAGCGCAGGTAGGCGCCGTCGGTCGCCGGGAAGCCGTTCGGGATGCAGTAGAGCCGGTGGAGGCTCATCACGTGGTCGATGCGGAGCATCCCCGCCACCCGGCAGAGGCCCGAGAGGACCGCGCGCAGGTAGGCGTAGCCGCTCTCCCGCTGGCGCTCCGGGTGGACGGGCGGGAAGCCCCAGCTCTGGCCGCCGGCGAAGATCGGATCGGGCGGGGCCCCGACGCCGGTCTCCGGCAGGAACAGGCCGCCTCCATCTTGGCCATGCCGCCAGGCGTCGTAGCCGCTGCCGTGGACGCCGAGCGGCAGGTCGAGGTAGAGCCCGCCGGGTGGGGCGGGGGCGGCCGCGCGGGCGCGGGCGGCGATCGCCTCCAGCCGCTCGACCGTCCGCCACTGGGCGTAGAGGTGGTAGCGCACGGAGGGGTCCGCGAGGTCGGCCTCGGACAGCGCGGCCGGGATCTCGACGCCGTCCCAGGTCGGCCACGGACCGTGACGCTCGGTCGCCGCCCGGAAGGCGGCGTAGCGGTCGAGCTCGGGGTGCTGCGAGCGGTAGTCGTCGAGCGCCGCGCGGCGCGCCTCCGGTCCGTGCTCGAACAGCTCGTCGGCGAGGAGCTGGAGCAGCCGCCGCCTGGCGGCCATCGCGCCCCGGTAGTCGACCTGCTCGGTCGCTCGCAGCCGCGCCAGCTCCTTCCGGAAGCCGGCCGAGGCGAGGAGCGCCTGCGCCTCCGCCGAGCGCGCCAGCTCCGGAACCTCGCCGCCACCCCCTGATCCCGGAAGATCGAGGTAGAGCTCGTTCCAGAACAGCCGGCTCGCCGGCGCGTACGGGCTCGGGTCGAAGGGGAGCGGCGCGCCGCTCGCGCTCTCCTCCGGCCCGAGGAAGGCGGCGAAGAGGGGGAGCGTGCCGGTGACCGAGCCGCCGGCCCTCGCGGTGCGCTCGACCAGCCGCTCCAGGTGGCCGAGGTCGCCGACGCCCCAGTCGTCGTCGCTCCGGGCCGCGTAGAGCGGCAGGAAGGTGCCCCAGACCCGCCGCCGGTGGACGTCGCCGCCGTACGTGGTGCGCGGGGCGGCGATCACCAGCGCCCGGTGCTCGTCGCTCCCGAGCCGGAGCGTCAGGTCGTGGTACCCGAGGGGCAGCTCGTCGGGGAAGTGGAGGACGCTCGCCGCCGGCAGGGTGCCGCTCCGTGTCTCGCCGCTCTCGAGGGTGAGGCGCCAGTCGACGGTCTCGTCACTCGCAGCGCTCCCGGTGCTCCCGGTGGCCCGCCGGAGCGGCAGGTCGAGCCGCCCCTCCCAGGCGACCGTCACCGGCTCGATCACGCACGCCGCGAGCTCCCGCCGCCGCGCCGCGACCGCCGCCGCGAGGTCGGCGTCGCCGTCGAAGCGCGCCCCGAGCGAGCGCAAGAGCGCCGCGACCGCCTCGGCCGGCGCGGTGCGCTCGCGGCCGAAGGCGTCCTCGTAGGTGCGCTCGACCCCGTAGAGCCGCGCCAGCTCGTCCAGGCGTCCGGTCACGAGCCCTCGATCAACCGCAGGATGCCGCGCGCGGGGATGCCGGCCCAGGCGGGGCGGTTGTCGAGCTCGTAGCGCAGCTCGTAGACCGCCTTGTCGAGCAGGTGGACGTCGAGGAGGAGCTTCAGGTGCTCCTCGTCCTCCGGCACCTTGGGGAGCAGCCCGGAGCCGCGCACCGTCTCGAGGTACGCGCGCAGGAACGACGCCGCGCTCTCGACGTACCAGAGGCGGCCCCAGGCTTCGAGCTCCGCCATGTGCTCCTCCTGGTCGGGCATGACCGCCGCGCGGTCGGCGAGCTCGGAGAGGGCGGCGTGGACCGCGTAGTCGAAGGAGCGGAGCATCCCCGCCACGTCGCGCAACGGCGAGCGCTTGATCCGGCGCTCGGTGAGGGGCCGCGCTGGCTCGCCCTCGAAGTCGAGGATCACGAAGTCCTTGCCGGTGAAGAGCACCTGCCCCAGGTGATAGTCGCCGTGGGTGCGGATGCGCACGCCGTCGATCTTGCCTTCGAGCAGACCCCCGAAGCGCTCGAGCACCGTCTCGCGGTGGCTACGCAGCTCGTCGAGCAGCGGCACGACCTCCTCGGGCACGCCCTCGATCGGCCGGCCGAGCCGCCGGAAGGTCCGCCCGACGCTCGCCCGCACCGACTGGTAGAGCGAGCGCTGGGCGAGCTCGCCGAACGGCTCGGGCGCGAACGTGGAATCGTCGTCTTCGGCTGCCCGCCCACCCCCCCGTCCCGCGAGGGCCAGGTGCAGCTCCCCCGTCCGCGTTCCGAGGAGCGCCGCCTGCGTCGGGTAGAGGCCGATCATCTCCCACAGCTCGGAGCCGTCGCCGCGGCCCTCGCCGTCCCCTTCCGGCGGCCGCAGCATCGTCGCCTCTTCGTGCGCCTCGTCCTCCGACATCCGCATGCCGTCGAGCGCCACCGCGAGCGGGTAGCTCGGGCCCGCCTCGGCGGCGCGCGCCACGGCGGGGGGCAGCTCCGCATGGCCGCGCGAGAGCACCCGCTCGAAGAAGCGGGAGAGGAAGTCGAGCGTGTGGCGCCAGGCGTCGCCCTGGTTCTCGACGTAGCCGTGGAGGATGCCGAGGGTGAACGGCTCCTTGCGGCCGGAGCGGTACTGGAGGGCGCCGGCGAGCGGCGGCACGTGCTCGAAGCGGGCGGTCTCGGTCAGGTAGCGCCCGACCTCGAGGTCGGGGTTCTCGCCCGGGTCGAGCTTGCGGATCACCTTGAGCACCAGCCGTTCGCCGAAGACGATCGAGGTGTTGCTCTGCTCGGCGGCGAGCACCCGCACCGCCAACCCGTCCTCTCGCGCCTCGCCGAGCAGCTCCTCGAACGCCGCGCCGCGCCACGCCTCGATCGCGCCGGTCCCGGCGCCGAAGCCCTCGCCGCGCTCGATCAGCTCGAGCAGCGCGCGGCCGAAGGTCGGGTCCCAGAGCGCGTCGATCAGCACGCCGGCCTCGGCGGTCTCGTGGCTCTCGACGCCGGCCAGCAGCTCGCGGGAGTACTCGGCGGGCAGCCGAAGCAGCCGCTCGGCCTCCTCGCCTCCGCGGTAGGCGAGCGGCACGAAGTAGGTCTCCGCCTCCTCCTCGAAGTACTCGACGTCGACCAGCACCATGCGCGCACCGCCGGCGCCCGGCACCTCGGGCGCGTCGAGCACCCGCACCTCGCGCACCTCGCGCGACTTGCCGCCGAACCAGCGGCGGCCGGCGAGGATCTCCGGCAGGGCGGCCTCCAGGTCGCGCCGCGCCTGCTGGGTCAGGAGCTCGGTCCAGCTCGAAGCGACCCGCAGCACCGGCAGCGTGCGGCCCCCTGCGGGGGCATCGCCGGCGTAGCGCTCGACCGGCGCCCCGGTCTCCGAGCCGAGCGAGAACCAGTAGAAGCCGTGCGGGCCGAGGGTGAGCAGGTAGGGAAGCTCGCCGATCGGCGGGAAACGGGTCCGGCCGAAGAGCTCGACCGGCACCGCGCCCTCGAACTCCGACAGGTCGAGCTCGACGTGCTGCACGAAGCGCGACAGGTTCGCGACCACCAGCAGCCGTTCGTTCCCTCTCTCCGAGTCGAGCCGGCGGACGAAGGCGAGCACGCGGTGGTTCTCCGGGTGCAGGAACTCGATCGAGCCGCGCCCGAACGCCCGGTAGCGCTTGCGCAGCGCGATCAGGCGCCGCATCCACCAGAGGAGCGAATGCGGGTTGCCCTGCTGGGTCTCCACGTTGACCGCCTCGTAGTGGTACTCCGGGTCGAGGATCACCGGCAGGTAGAGGCGTTGCGGGTTGGCGCAGGAGAAGCCGCCGTTTCGGTCCGGGCTCCACTGCATCGGCGTGCGCACGCCGTTTCGGTCGCCGAGGTAGAAGTTGTCGCCCATGCCGATCTCGTCGCCGTAGTAGACGATCGGCGTGCCGGGGAGCGACATCAGCAGGCCGTTCATCAGCTCGATGCGGCGCCGGTCGTTGCCCAGGAGCGGCGCCAGCCGCCGGCGGATGCCGAGGTTGATCCGCGCCTGCCGGTCGCTCGCGTAGGCGCGGTACATGTAGTCGCGGTCCTCGTCGGTCACCATCTCGAGCGTCAGCTCGTCGTGGTTGCGCAGGAAGATCGCCCACTGGCAGGTGTCGGGGATCGGCGGCGTCTGGTCCAGGATGTCGATCACCGGGAAACGGTCTTCCATCCGCACCGCCATGAAAAGGCGCGGCATGACGGGGAAGTGGAAGTTCATGTGGCACTCGTCGCCGTCGCCGAAGTACTCGACCGCGTCCTCGGGCCACTGGTTCGCCTCGGCGAGGAGCATCTTGTCGCCGTAGCGCTCGTCGACGTGGGCGCGCAGCTCCTTCAGGAAAGCGTGGGTCTCCGGCAGGTTCTCGCAGTTCGTCCCCTCGCGCTCGAAGAGGTAGGGGATGGCGTCCAGGCGCAGGCCGTCGACCCCCATGTCGAGCCAGAAGTCGAGCGCCGCGATCACCTCCCGGCGCACGTCGGCCGACTCGAAGTTCAGGTCGGGCTGGTGGTGGTAGAAGCGGTGCCAGAAGTAGGCGTTCGCCACCGGGTCCCAGGTCCAGTTCGAGGTCTCGAAGTCCTGGAAGATGATCCGCGTGTCCTCATAGCGGTGCGGCGTGTCGCTCCAGACGTAGAAGTCGCGCTCCGGCGTGCCCGGCTCCGCCCGCCGCGCGCGCTGGAACCAGGAGTGCTGGTCGGAGGTGTGGTTGATCACCAGCTCGGTGATCACCCGCAAGCCGCGCCGGTGCGCCTCCTCGAGGAGCTCCCGGAAGTCGTCGAGCTCGCCGTAGATCGGGTTGACGTCGCGGTAGCTCGCGATGTCGTACCCCTCGTCCTTGAGCGGCGACGGGTAGAAGGGGAGGAGCCAGATCGCGGTCACCCCCAGCTCCTGGAGGTAGTCGAGCTTCGAGGTCAGGCCTTTGAAGTCGCCGATGCCGTCGTCGTCGCTGTCGTCGAAGGTTCGCACGTGGACCTGGTAGATCACCGCGTCCTTGAACCAGAGGGGGTCCTCCCGGAGGAGGGACCGCGAGGTCCGGGGCTTGCCCTGCTCAGTCGTCGTCGTCATGGATGTCCTGGGGTCGTTCGAGTCGTGGGCTTCCTGTTGCTGTAGCGGCATTTTTCGTGTAGGTTCCGGGGCCATCGCCGTGCCGGCTCAACCGACTTCCCGGAGACAGAGAGATATGCCATTCGATCGCCGCATGGGCGCCGCCGCCCTCTTCCTGCCGTTCCTGTGCCTCGTATGCACGCTGTTTTCCGCCGGTCCGGCCGCGGCCGGCGTCGTCTACGTACCGGTGCCGCCGCCCGAGAGCGGCCGCACGGTCGAGGTGCTCGCCTTCAATCGGGACGCGGGCGTCGCCCGCCGCTACACCGCGCGCCTGCTCTCCGCCGGCACCGACGGCACCGCCGAACGCGTGGAGGGGGGCGAGTCGACGGTGCTGGTCGCCCGCCAGGCGTCGGGGGTGGTGATGCTCGGCGCCGACACCGTCTCCGGCCTGCTCGAGATCTCGAGCGCGCCGCAGCTCTCGTTCGAGGCCCGGCTCCGGCTGGAGAGCGGCGATGCGCCGTCGCTGCCGGTGATCGGTTCCGAGAACGCGATTCCCGCCGGCGACTTCGCCGAGCTGGTCGGGCTCGAGCGCGCGGACGGCGCCTCCGGCGTCCGGACCGCGAACGTCGGCGTCGCGAACCTCGGTCACACGTCGACGCTCTGCACCGCGCGGCTCAGCCGCGCCGGCGGTGTCGAGGCGGGCGAGCGGGTGAGCTTCCGGATGGCGCCGCTCTCCTACGGCCACTTCCAGGACGCCCTCGGGGTCTTCGGCATCGGCTCGGCCGCGGGCACCACGCTGCGGATCGCCTGCGACCAGCCGTACTACGCCTTCGCCGTGCAGCGCACGGCCGACGGCGGGGCGGAGCGGGTCGTGCTGCCGGCTGCGAGCGGCCGCTCGACCCTGACGCTGCCGGACGGCGGTCCCGGGACCTACCCGCCGGGCTCGATCGTCTTCACCCGCTCGGGCGACCTCCACACGCCGACGCCGCAGAAGCCGACCGCCATCTTCGAGATCGACGTGCCGGCAGGCAAGAGCTTCTCGCGCCTCGAGATCGCGTTCGAGTACCGCCATGCCGGCTGGTCGCACACGCCGGACGGCAACCACAGCCTGTTCTGGCTCCACCGCGGCCGCTGGCTCCAGTCGCGCTGGGCCGACAACATCTACGCCTTCGTGAACGCCTTCGGCGGCAAGAAGGGACTGGTCAAGGTGCTGACCAACGTCGACGCCGGCAAGGCGCGGCAGGTCTGGTCGGCTTCCCACCAGCTCGAGGCCGGCACCACCTACGGCGTGCGCTACGTCTACGACACGGCGACCGAGGAGCTGCGCCTGACGCTCGTCGACCGGACGACCGGCGAGACCGTCGTCGACCTCGTGGGCGACACCTACGGCAAGCCGATCGTGGCTGACGACCAGGCCGCCTTCTTCGTCTACTTCGGGCACCAGGACGACACCGGGTTCGCCCCCGAGCGGCCGAGCTACGGCTCGACCTGGAGCGACCTCGAGGCCGTGTTCGTGCCCTGACCGCGGCTCAGAAGGCATCGAAGTCCTCTTCGTTTCTACCCGTCGACGTGGAGCCGCGGCCGACCCGGAAGAGGTGGGCGCCGACCCGGTGCGGGTCGAGCTCCACGTAGTTGCGTGGCCCGTGCCAGAGGTAGCGGGCGCCGGTCAGCAGGTCCTCGACCTGGAACGGCCGGTCGGGGTCGAGGCCGAGGGCTCCGAGGTCGAGATCGCTCCAGCCCGACTGCGCGTGGTGCGGGTCGAGGTTGACGAAGACGAGGATCGCGTCGCCGTCCGCCGTGGCGACCGCTCCGGGCGCTCCGACGGGCGTCTTCGAGTAGGCGAGGATCGACTCGTTGTCGATGCCGTGGAAGCGTAACCCCTCGTTGGTCTGGAGGGCCGGGTGCTCGCGGCGCGCGCGGTTGACCCGGGCGATCAGCTCGCGCAGGCTGTCGTCCCGCTCGCCCAAGTCCGGGCCCCAGTCGCGGAGCTGGTATTTCTCCGAGTCGAGGTACTCCTCGCTCCCGGGCTCGCGCGGCGTGCCCTCCGCGAGCTCGAAGGGAGGCCCGTAGATGCCGTAGGAGGCGCCGAGGGTGGCGGCGAGCAGGAAGCGCATCACGAAGGCGGGCCGGCCGCCGGTCTGGAGGATCTCGGTCAGGATGTCGGGCGTGTTCGGCCAGAGGTTCGGGCGGAAGAACTCCGCGACCTCGGTGCGGGTCAGCTCGGTCAGGTACTCGGTCAGCTCCCGCTTCTCGTTGCGCCAGGGGAAGTAGTTGTACGACTGGGTGAAGCCCCCCTTGGCGAGCCGGTACATCACCCGCGGCCGGGTGAACGCCTCGGACAGGAAGATCACCCCCGGGTGGCTCGCCTTGATGCGCGGGATCACCCACTCCCAGAAGCGCAGCGACTTGGTGTGCGGGTTGTCGACGCGGAAGATCTCGACCCCCTCGCCGATCCAGTGGAGGAAGACGCTCTCGAGCTCCCGCCAGAGCGCCTGCCAGTCCTCGCACTCGAAGTCGAACGGGACGATGTCCTCGTACTTCTTCGGCGGGTTCTCGGCGTACTGGATCGTGCCGTCCGGCCGCTTGCGGAACCACTCCGGGTGCTCGTGCACGTACGGATGGTCGGGCGAGCACTGGAAGGCGACGTCGAGGGCGATCTCGATGCCGTGCTCTTCGGCGGCCGCGACCAGGCGGCGTAGCTCTTCCGGCGTGCCGAGCTCGGGGTGGATCGACTTGTGGCCTCCGCCGTCGGGTCCGGTGGGCTCGTTTCGATTGCCGATCGCCCACGGGCTCCCCACGTCGCCCGGCTGGCCGACCCGGGCGT
>CAZLLV010000205.1:0-10155 GCA_964560325.1 uncultured Thermoanaerobaculia bacterium
GCTCGAAAAGCTCGGCGGCGACTCGATACCCGAGCTGCTCGCCCACTGGGAGGCGACGAAGCGCCTCCAGGCGGAGTGGATCGAGGGCTTCGGCGCCTGATCCTCCTCGCGCTCAGCTCGACGAGACGCTGATCGCCTGAAGCAGAACGTCTTCCAGGTCGGTCTCGAGCGCCTCGCGTATCCTCCGGCGGGCACTCCGGTATGGCGTGCGGGGCGGCATGAAGTCGTTGTCGCCCTCCAGGCTACGCACCCAGCTCCGACTCGCCGAGACGCTCGGAAGGCGCTCCAGGCCGGCCTGATGGTTGACTTGTTCCCAGAGCTGCCACGTGCGGTCGAGGAAGCGGGGCGGCGTCTCGTCCCGCTCCTCGCCCAACTGCCGGGCCTCCTGCCATAATCTCGCTCGAACGTAGATCGCGACCACCAGAAGCTCGATCCAGAGCCGCACGAACCGGCGCCGCCGGCGGTCGTCGGCCGGCGGCGCCACGTCGAGGCCGCGCCGTACGGCCTCGAGACCACTCCGCACGGCCTTCGTGGCGTTCCCGATGCGCGAGGAGTGCACCGCTCTGACCTCCGCTCCTCCCGGCCCCTGTGCTCCGTTGTCGGGCTCTCCGACCGACCACGCCTCCAGCATCATGGTGAGGATCCGCTGGATGTGGAGTTGGGCGCGAAGCTGGAAGAGGCAGGCCCACCACTCGGGTGTGCGTCGCCCGCTTTCGAGGAGCACTTCAGCGTGGTCGAGCAGGTCCACCGCCTGCGCCAGCCGCGCGGCGACGGCAGCGATCGCGTTCTCCCGATCACCCGACTGCACCCGGACGCACTTCCCACCCGCTTCCAGGATGAGTGCTTCGGCGTTGCGGAGGTAGGTAGCCACGAGCGCCTCAGGCGGCGCTAGCGACGCGCGGCGCCGTGAGAGTCCCGCCCGCGCCAAGTCGAACTGCCGGTAAGCGTCCGCGTACTCCCGGCGGAGCGTGTGGGCGCGTCCCAGGAGCGATCGGAGATAGGCGCGGACGGCGTAGTCCTCCTCCGGGAGGTAATCGAGCAGCTCTAGTGCCTCGGTCACATGCCCCATTGCCGGCGAGTCCCTTCGGCGGGTGGCGCTCGGCCGCTGTCCCGTCACCTTCACATCCCATGAATCAACGGTAGTGAGGACGCGGTCCGCTTCGAGCCGGTGCCAGCGGACGATCGCGTGCCGTCTGGCGTCGCGCTCCGCCATCAGGCCGCTCGGCGGCTCCGGCCACGCCTCAAACAGTCGGGCGATGGCCTCCGAGACCGCGCCGGTTTCGTTCCCGCGGCCAATCCGTCGCAGAGCGTCCGCTGCATTCAGGAGCGCGTCGACGATTCGCGGAGCGCGGTCACGCTCGGCGGGGTCACCGCTGCCGGCCAAACTGGCAAACACCTGCGGGTCGACCCAGTCCGCCGGCGGCCGCGGACGGAGCGGCGGCTCCCGTACGATGCGCGGCGCTCGCCCGTCGCTGGCGAGGAGTCGTTCGACCTGTTCGTGGAGCTGCGCCAGCAGCATTGGGGTCTCGAGAGCGGTGCGGTAGACATCGAGCAAAATCTCTACCACTTCGTCCAGGAGCTTTCCGCGCCATCGATCGAACTCGGAATGCTTTCCGGCGAGTCTCGCCCGTAGAGTCGATGCCCCGTCGCCGAACGGACCCAACGTGTCGAGCTGCTCGACCAGCGCCCGCGTCCAGGTCTGGAGCCCGGAGCCCGACGTGCGGACCAGCAACTCCTCTCTTTCCTGGACGATGACGCCGACGAGCGCTCGCAGCTCCTCGAGCCAGAGTTCCCCTACCCCTTCGGCGAGATCGGACCGCTCTTCCTCGCGCCGGTACCGGGCCTCGCGAAGCCCGAGCTGACTTCGCACCTCTTCCTCCCTCGCCTCGTCGAGCACGGAGTCGGTCTCCCCGAGATGAATGAACAGGTCGCGAAGCTTCCGCACCGTCTCCACCCGGTGATAGAGGTGCTCTCGAAGGGCGCCGACATCGCGCGAAGTCTGGTACAGATCGCGGAAATAGTGCCGCGCCACCTGCCGCTGGAGCTTCGCCAGGGTCGCGAGACGAAGCGCCTCGAGGCCATAGCGGTCACATGCGGTCCCGTTCCATTCCTTCTCGAAGCAGGCGAACAGGCGGTTCCGGAACGGTCGGCTGATCCAGAGGTACCCGCCCTCCAGGTTGAGGAGCACCCGGCGAACCGAGGTCTCGCTCGAGCCGATCAGCGTCCGCTGAAAGACTTTCAGGACCTCCTCCTCGCTCCGCCGGATCCGGCGGTGGATCGGCTCATCGGAGCTCGTCGCCGCCGAGCTGTTCGACCGGTCCAACATCGGAAGGAAGACGAGGCTCCTCCAGCGTCGGAACGCGCACAGCGACGCCAGGGTCTCCCACGATCCTCGGTCGCTCACGAGCCAGGGGGACGGATCGCGCACCCACTTTCCGGGGATCTGCCGCCTGACCGAAGGTCGGAGGGCGACCGGATCGGTCCCAGTCGTGCCACCGATCCGCTTGATCAGCTCGAGCCAGTCGATGGAGCTCCGCCGAGCAGGCATCTGCTTGTTCCCCTCCTCTGGAGCCTCCTGCACCGAGAACGCCAGGATCGAGTCCCGCAACCGGAAAGCGGACCCGTGCGCCCCTCGCTCACCAGAGCTCAGCAGGTCGTCGTTGAAGCTCCGCAGGACGAGATTCCGAAGGAACCCGTCCCGGTTCGACAGGCCGCGCAACGCGCAGTGGTGGTCGAACGGTACTCGGCCAAACGCCTCGAGGCCGCTGAAGGCGACGACGTAGCGGCCTCGGCCGAGGCAGGCGACGATCCGCCGGATTGCCTTCTCGCTGTTCTCCAGCGTCACGTCGTAGGAGAGGATCTCGGGCGGGAGGGTCGGATCGTACATGCGGAGCTGCGTGACTAGCTCGTTGATCAGGTCTGGCACGTCGGACAGCGTGTCGAGATCGATCCAGATTGGCTGGTGGGTTGCCGAAAGCTCAGCTACGAAGTCAGCGAGTTGGAGGCTGGCTCCGAAGCCCAGGTCGTCGGCCTTACCGCGAAAGACTTGGATTGGCGGGGGCCACCGGTGCCGCTTCGGGGAAGCCGTCCCGGCGATTGACCCGCCTCCAGGCCAGAGGTTACGCTCGGCACGGGTCCGATGGCTGACCGGGATCGGTCGGGGCGGATACGGCCGGTAGCCAGTGCGGGTGGGCGGGTGTCCTCCGTTCGCACGGATGTAGAGTTCCTCGAGGAACGCGCCGGGGTGCCGCACCCGGTAGTGCCGCAGGCGGTCACCGTCCTCGCGGAACCGTGCCAGCACCGGCGGAGGCGGCCGCTCCGGCTCGAAGTGCAGCCAGACGACTTCGCCCGCCGCGCCCGCCTTTGCCTGGCCGCGGAACACCACCTCCATAAGGTCGAGTATGCGTTCGTCCCAACCGCCGATCCCCATGACCAAGAGAATCGGATCCTCGGACAGGTACTCGCGGAACCGGCTCTTGGTCTCGCGGTCAACCGGCGCGTTGAGGCTCTCTCCCACCCGCAGACCATGGCCGCTGCCGTGCAGCTTGAGCACGGCCAAGGTGTCCCGGACGAGCGATGGATGCGGCAGCGGCTCGAGCTCCGAAACTCGGAACTCTTCGGGGGCGAGCCCTGCCCCGTGCAGAGCCTGTTCCAGGAAGGGATCGAAGTTGATCGTGAAGAAGAGCCGCAACCGGAGCACGGGCACGAGGAGCGCGAGATAATGGTGCGCGAGGCCAGGTTTCCGGCGGGTGGTCAGGACCTGGAAGAGGGAATCGACCAGATCCTGATCCGACCGCGTCAGCGTCTCGAGGAGCTCACGCCAGTAGACACCGGAGGGGCGCCACGGTTTCGGCTGCGTGCCCCTCGAGCCACCGCCAGTGGATTCGAACCCACCCGAGAGCTGCCGCCAGACCAACTCCGCCAGTTCCTCGTCCCGGCTCCAAATTCCCCGCAGGAGCTCCCGTGCGACTAACCACTCCAGACGGCGGGAGAACGGTTTGCCCTCGGCTTCGGGGGCGTAGCTCAAATAGTGCCACAGGTCCGCGTGGAGCTGATTCGGATCGGGCCAGCCTACACGGTACAGATAGTCGCGCAAGGGGCCCTGTCGCAACAGGCTATCCTCTTGCACCAACCCCTTCCCGGTCTCGAACGGGAGGCCAAAGTGCGCGAGTCGGTCCCAGTCAGCCAAGCGGAAGAGGCCCCGGTGCAGAAAACCCTGCACCTTTGCCAAGTACTCGGTGAGCAAGCTCAGCGGCGGGAATCCAACCTCGGCCGAAATCCCAGCGCCAAGGAATGGCACGATCATTCGCCCGGCCCGCGACGCATCGATCAAATATTCAAATGGGTCCTCGAAGCTTTTCGTCTCGCGCCCGGCCATGGCTTTCTCGCGCGACGCCGAATCCGGCGCGGACAGACTCCACGACATCGGCTCGGAGCCGACGCGCTCCCGGTAAGGCGATCGGTGGTGGTTGAAACGGCCTGCGAACTATAACCTGCCGAATTTCCGAGAGCAATAACGATGACCGGTCCCGGACGCCCGGTGGTTTCTACTCCCGGTACGTGATCCGGTAGATCGCGCCGGCCTCGTCGTCCGAGAGCAGCATCGAGCCGTCGGGGAGGAAGAGGAGGTCGACCGGGCGGCCCCAGACCTCGCTCTCGTCGGTGCCGGGGAGCCAGCCCTCGGCGAAGACCTCGTAGGACGTGGCGCGGTTGCCGTCGAGCTCGACCCGCATCACCCGGTAGCCGATCGGCGTGTCCCGATTCCAGGAGCCGTGCTCGGCGATGAACAGGTCCCCCCGATACTCGGCCGGGAACATGTCGCCCTGGTAGAACTTCACCCCCAGCGCCGCCACGTGGGGCCCGAGGTTCTGCACCGGCGGCACGTACTTCTCGCACGCACCCTCACTCCCGAATTCTGGATCCGGGATGTCGCCGCCGTGGCAGTACGGGTAGCCGAAGTGCTGGCCCTTCTCGGTCGCGCGGTTCAGCTCGTCCGGCGGCACGTCGTTGCCCATCATGTCGCGGCCGTTGTCGGTGAACCATAGATCCCCGCTCTCCGGGTGCCAGGTGAAGCCGACCGTGTTGCGGATGCCCGCGGCGTAGATCTCGCGCGTCGCGGCCGGGTCTTCGGCGGTCACGTCGAGGCGGGTGATCGTGTCGTAGATCGGGTTCTCCGAGTCGCAGATGTTGCACGGCGCGCCCACCGGCACGTAGAGCAGACCGTCCGGCCCGAAGGCGATGTACTTCCAGCCGTGGTGGCGGTCGGTCGGGTAGTCGTCGGTCACCACCACCGGCTCGGGCGGATCGTTCAGACGCTCCTCGATGCCGTCGTACCGGAGGATGCGCGAGACTTCGGCGACGTAGAGCGAGCCGTCGCGGAAGGCGACGCCGTTCGGCATCCGCAGGCCGGAGTCGATCTCGATCACCCGCCGCTCCCCCGCCTGGTCGGGCCGCTCGACGACCGCGTAGACGCTGCCGCCGCTCCGGTTGCCGACGAAGATCGTGCCGGAGGGCGAGCGGGCGAGCGAGCGCGCATTGGGGACCGACGCCCAGTGCTCGATCCGGAATCCCTCGGGCAGCTCGATCGAGCCGAGCGGCAGGTCGGCCGAAGCCGTGGGTGCCGGCGTGGTGCAGCTCGCCAGCACGACGGCGAGCAGGACGGGAACGAAACGGTGACGGACGGGTCGACTCATGGCAATCTCCTCGGCACAGATGGTAGCAAGCGGGGTGCCGACGCGCCCTCCCGTCGTCGGCATGCGTGAGAGGCGCCCGAGCACCCCGGTGAGACGGTCACGCGGCCAGGAGAGGCACCGGCGCCAGAGCGGTGAACCAGCTGACCAGCGAGCCGAGAAGGAAGTACTCCGTCACGATATCGACATCCGCCACGGTTCTGCCCTTCGGTTCGGCGGTCGATTCGTCCAGTCTCGCCACCCGCGAGAGCTCGGGAAAACGAAGAATGCTCTTGGCGGAGCCGATCAAGGCCGCAGCCGCGAGCTCCCCGGCGATCGCCAGGCCGAAGATGAGGATCCGCTCGAGGATTCCGATATAGCGCCCACCACGGAGCCTCTCCTCGGCGCTCATGATCTCCGAGCCCGCCACGGACAGCACCGCCCGTACCAGACCGTTGGACGGCGCCGTCAGCGCGAGCACGATGCCGACGATGAGCATCAGCCGTTCGGGGCCCGCGTCTACCATCGCGGAAAACGGCAACCTGCCGAGCCAGGTTTGGAAGCCACCGGGCGCGTCGCCGCCCCACTCCCCGCTGAACGTGACGAGGAGAGCCGAGTAGAGGCCGAAGGAGGCGAGCGCCGCCGCGGCGCAGACCGGCTCATGATCCGGAAAGGATCGAAAGAGGAGCCACCCGGCGGCTCCGGCAACGGCGAGCGCTACGAACCAGACGGTGCTCTGAAGGCCGAAGAGCCAACAGCCGGCGATGGCGCTCGATGCGGCCACGCCGATCCCGACGAGCGACCTCACCCGACCAGCGGGCCGTCCTGAGAGTCCACCCGCCACGAGCTCCGCGAGAGTCAGCGTGATCAGCCCCAGTGCCATGCCGATCACGAAAGGAAGTCCTCGAGCTGCTGATGTGCGCGAAAGATCGTGCTCGCGCCGTTTTCGGCCTGTCGCCGCGAGATCGACGATTGTGCGATCCCAAGCTCTCGCGCCATCTCTGCCTGGAGTCGCCCCTCGAACAGCCCGATGGCGATGCGTGCGTCCTTGGGGTCCATTGCCGCCAGCAGTTGATCCTGGCAGAGGAGGAACGCGAGAACGAGTCGTTGGACCGGCTCGGCCATGCCCCGAACACGAGTCCGGACCGTCCGCGGCCAGCCGTTCCTTCCGGCGAGATCCGCAGCCTCCTCGATGGCCTCTCTCGCTCTCCACCACCCTTCTCCGCTCTGGGCGAGTGGCGCCTTCTCGGGAGCGACGGTCGTGACGGTCCCCCAGCCGATCCCGAATCGAACGTCGTAGCGCCCTCGGAGATGGAGCCTGAGCAAGACCGTCGCCCTCAGCGCGTCACGGACGGATCCGTAAACTCCCTGGAACTCGTCTCCGACGGTCGAGGTCATCGGCTCGACAGCTTCGACGCGCTCGTCGAGCCATCGGTGGGCTTCCTGGAGGTCGGCGAACAGGGTCTCCTGTGACCCGACATTCTTCGAATCCACCACGTCCCCGATGACGACCGCGTACTCGGCCCCGGAGTCCACTCGTCGTGAAGCTCTCTCAGTTCCACTCACGCAGGGAATATAGCATGAAGTAGTATGTTTACGAAAAATCCTATGTCGCGGTATTTTTATACCAAATCGTATCTCAGGAGATTTTATCTCGCTATCCGTCGTATCCCCCGGATGGAGCGGTGACCGGGGTCAGGGGAGCAGGATCAGCGCCACGCCCGCCGCCATCACCGCGACCGCCGCCCACTGCCACCACCCGACCCGCTCGCCGAACACCCAGCGGCCGATCCCCGCCGCCGCCACGTTGCCGAGCCCACGCTTGACCGTCTCGACCAGGCTCACCAGCACCATCCGGATCGCGACGAGCTGGAGTGCCAGGGCGGCGGCGCTGACCAGGAAGGCGACGATCAGCAGTCGCGGCCGCCGGGCCGCTCGCCGCACCTCCCCCAGCCGGCCGCGCGCCGCCAGCACCACGAAGAGACCGACGGCGACGCCGCCCGACAGCACGAGAGCGTGGAAGGACGTGCTCGAGGCGCGGATCGCCATCTTGTCGAGCGGCGGCCCGAGCGACCAGAGGAAGGCGACCACGACCATCATCCGGGAGCCCCGCTCGTGGAAGAAGGCGCGCAGCAGCTCGCGCGGGCTCCTACCGTCTCCCGGCCGTGCGTGAAGGCCGAAGGCGCCGACGACCACGAGCGCGATCCCCGCCTCCTGGAACGGCCCCGGAACCTCGCCCAGCATCGGCACCGCCAGGAGCGTGGTGAAGACCGGCGTGAGCGAGAGGAGCGGGATGGTGACCGACAGCGGCGAGACCTGGATCGCCACCACGAAGAGCACGTTCGCCACCACGTTGAGCGCCACCGAAGCGAGCGCCGGCAGGAGGTAGCCGGCCTGCGGCAAGCCCTCCCCGGCGTGCCCGCCGGCCAGGAGGAACCAGGCGAGCATCACCGGCGTCTGGAGGCCGGTCAAGGCGAAGACGAGCGGCATCGGCTCCACGTCCTCGAGCAGGAGCTTGCGCACCAGGTCGAACGACGACCAGGCGAGAGCGCAGGCTACGAGGACCAGAGCGGCGAAAGGGCCGACGACCATGGCGCGGGGAGGCTACCGCAACGATGGGGCACTCCTTCCATCTCGGACCCCATCCGCTAGACTTCCCCCACACGATGTCCACCCTCACCCCCGAGCTGGTCGCCCAGGTCCTTCTGCGCCAGGAGCGGATCACGCCCGAGCACGCCGAGCTGATCCGCAAGGAGGCGCGGGCGGTGCCGCGGCGGGTGCGCTCGCACCGGGCGTACGAGCAGAAGGCGGTGGGGTACGAGCTGGTGGCGGGCCTGAACCTGCCCGACCGCGCCTCCCCCGGGAACACGATCGGCGAGCTCGCGATCGCCCAGGCGATCGCCGCCGACTCGAAGCTCGACCACGTGCGGATCGACGCGCTCGAGCTCGACGCCGACCTGATGGAGTCGAAGATGTCGCGGCCGTTCGCGCGGCGGCACCGGATGATCCCGCTCCAGATGGCGAACGGCCGGCTGCGGGTCGCCTGCGCCAATCCGTACGACATCGAGGCGGTCGACTCGTTCCGCCGCCTCGCCGACCGGCAGATCGAGCTGGTGGTCGCCTCCGAGCCCGACATCCTGAAGGCGATCACCGACTTCTACGGCCTGCGCCACTCGGTCAAGCGGGCCGAGAAGGACCTCACCACAGGCGTCGAGATCGGCAACTTCGAGCAGCTCGTCCGGATGAAGTCCGAGAGCGAGATCGAGTCGAGCGACGCCCACGTGGTCAACGCGGTCGAGTTCATGCTCCAGCACGCCTTCGTCAGCCGGGCGAGCGACATCCACATCGAGCCGAAGCGGGAGCAGAGCCTGATCCGCTTTCGGATCGACGGCGTGCTCCACGACATCCAGACCATGCCGATCGTGGTGCACAAGGCGGTCGTCTCGCGGATCAAGACCATGTCGCGGCTCGACATCGCCGAGAAGCGCCGGCCGCAGGACGGGCGCGTCAAGACCACCCGCGCCGGCCGCGACGTGGAGCTGCGCGTCTCGACGCTGCCGGTCGCCTTCGGCGAGAAGATCGTGATGCGCGTCTTCGACCCGGAGATCCTGATGAGGGACCTCTCGGGCCTCGGCTTCTACGCCGACGAGCTCGCGAAGTTCAACGACTTCATCACCCGGCCGCACGGCATCGTGCTGGTCACCGGCCCGACCGGCTCCGGCAAGACGACCACCCTCTACTCGGCGCTCGAGACGATCGCCCACCGGGAGATCAACGTCACCACGATCGAGGACCCGATCGAGATGGTGCACGAGACGTTCAACCAGGTGGCGGTGCAGAGCAAGGTCGGCATCACCTTCGCGCTCGCGCTGCGCAACATCCTGCGCCAGGACCCCGACGTGATCATGGTCGGCGAGATCCGCGACGCGGAGACCGCCCAGTACGCGATCCAGGCGGCGCTGACCGGCCACCTGGTCTTCTCCACCCTCCACACGAACGACGCGGCGGCGTCGATCTCGCGCATGTCCGACCTCGGCATCGAGCGCTTCCTGATCTCCTCGACGCTCTCGGGTGCGATGGCGCAGCGGCTGGTGCGTCGGATCTGCCCGCACTGCGTCACCGAGCGCCACCTTTCGGACGAGGAGGCCCGGACGCTGCGCATCGCGGTGCCGGAGGGCAAGCGGCTGAAGGTCAAGGAGGGCGCCGGCTGCGCCGAGTGCCGCGGCACCGGCTACCTCGGCCGCACCGGGATCTTCGAGATCCTGCCGATCGACGACGGCATCAAGGAGCTGATCGTGCGCGGCGCCGACTCGCCCGAGATCAAGCGCGAGGCCGTGAACCGGGGCATGCGGACGCTGCGCCAGTCGGCCCTGCGCAAGCTCGCCGAGGGCGTGACCACCTTCGAGGAGGTGGTCCGGGTGACCGGGATCGGCTGAACCGAAAGACGCGCGGCGGGGGCGAAACGATCGGTGTCGACGAAGTTCGG
>CAZLLV010000206.1:0-3034 GCA_964560325.1 uncultured Thermoanaerobaculia bacterium
AGGCGGAGCGAATGGCCGGCCTGCCGGCCGGCACCCGAAAGGAGCGGCTGGCGGCGGCGCGGCGGCTCGCCGAGGTGGGGCCGGCGGTACTGCTCAAGGGCGGCCACGGCGAGGGGCGCGAGGTCGAGGACCTGCTGGTGACGCCGGACGGCGAGGTGCGGACCTTCGCGCACCCGCGGATCGAGACGACCTCGACCCACGGCACCGGGTGTACCCTGTCCTCGGCGATCGCGGCCCGGCTCGGGCGGGGCGACGATCTCGCCGAGGCGGTCGAGGGCGCGATCGGCTACCTGCGGGGCGCGATGGCGGCGGCGTACCCGCTCGGCTCGCCGGACGGCCACGGCCCCGTCGATCACCTCTTCCGCCTCTTCCCCGGTACCCCCGACGACCCATGAGCGGCGCATCCCATCCGGTCCTCGACCTCCTGATCGTCGGCGCCGGTCCGACCGGCATCGCGGTCGGGGCGGAGGCGAAGCGGCGCGGGCTCTCGACCCTGCTGGTCGACCAGGGGCCGCTCTGCGCGAGCCTCCAGGCCTACCCGGCCGACCTCGAGTTCTTCACCACCCGCGAGCGGCTGGAGATCGCCGGCGTGCCCTTCACCGTGCCGGAGGTCAAGCCGAACCGGCGTCAGGCGCTCGTCTACTACCGGGAGGTGGTCAAGCGCCACGAGGTGCCGCTCGC
Organism: uncultured Thermoanaerobaculia bacterium; assembly: GCA_964560325.1. Lineage (GTDB taxonomy): Bacteria > Acidobacteriota > Thermoanaerobaculia > Multivoradales > DATKCC01 > CAZLLV01. The sequence goes on from CAZLLV010000206.1 coordinate 682, forward strand.
GCTCTACGAGAAGGTCGAGACCGTCGAGCCGATCGGCGAGGCAGAGGAGGGGGGCGGGGGAGATCGAAATGACCGCTCGCGCTTCGTCGTCCGTAGCCTGGGCGATGGCCGGGTGCGCGAGCGCCGGGCGCGGGCGGTGGCGCTCGCCACCGGCTACTTTTGGAACCCGGTCCTCCTCGGGGTGCCCGGCGAGGATCTGCCGTGGGTGCTCACCCGCTACGTCGAGCCGTACCCGCACTTCGGTCGACGGGTGGTGGTGGTCGGCGGAGGCAACTCGGCGGCCAAGACCGCGCTCGACCTCTGGAGGAACGACGCGATCGTGACCCTGGTCCACCGGCGCGGCGCGGTCAAAGAGAGCGTCAAGTACTGGATCCTTCCCGACCTCGAGAACCGGATCGCCGAGGGCTCGATCGCCGCGCGTTTCGAGAGCCGTGTGGTCGCCTTCGAGGACGCGGCCGGGCCGGACGGGGCGGGGCACGGCCGACGCGTCGTGATCGACGGGCCGAACGGGCGGGAGGCGCTGCCGGTCGACACGGTCTACCTCCAGATCGGCTACGCGCCGGACGTCGAGATCCAGCGCCGCGCGGGCGTCTCGGTCGACCCGGAGACGCTGATCCCCGACTTCGACCCGGAGACCTGCGAGTCGAACGTCCCCGGTCTCTACATCGCCGGCACGCTCCAGGCCGGCCGCTTCACGGACCGCATCTTCATCGAGAACTCCCGCGACCACGGCGCCCGGATCGTCGACCACCTGAAGGCGGTCCTTCGAAGCTCCGGGCCGGAAGGAAGGTTCGAGGGTGAGGGGCTGTTGTGACGTCTACGGCCGGTACGTCCTCCCGGGAGGCGTGCGGCCGACGGATATACTTTCGAGCCGAGGTATTCGAATGACCCGAGCCACCCGCTTCCTCTCCTTCCTCTCTCTGGCGCTCGTCGCTTTCGTCGCCACCGCCGGCAGTCTCGCCGCGCAGGGGGCCGCGCAGGGGGCCGCCCAGGACGCCGCTCCCTCCGCGGGCGACTCCGGCGAGGCGGCCGAGGACGACCGCCCGTTCCTCGACATGGTCGACGTCAACGTCGTGAACGTCGACGTCTACGTCACCGACCGCGACGGGAATCCGGTCACCGGGCTCTCCGCCGACGACTTCGAGGTCTACGAGAACGGCCGACTGATGTCGGTGACCAACTTCTACGCCGTCGAGGACCGCCGGGTGCGCTCCGACGCCGCGCCCGGGGCTCCCGAGGAGGAGAGCGACGTGCCGGCGCAGGTGCTCGAGATCGAGCGGGGGCGAGAGAGCGCCGTGCCGGAGGATCAGCGGCTGAGCCTGATCGTCTACGTCGACAACCTGAACATCCGCCCCCACAACCGGCGCCGGGTGCTCCAGGACGTGCGGAGCTTCATCCGTTCGGAGGTGACGCCCGACGACCGCGTGATGCTGGTCACCTTCGAGCGCGCGCTCCACGTGCGCCAGCCCTTCACCACCAACCACGAGCGCATCATCGAAGGGCTGTTCGCGGTCGACGAGCTGTCGGGCCAGGCGGTCCACTCGGAGAGCGAGCGGCGCGACGTGCTGCGCCAGATCGACGACGCGCAGAGCGGCGCCGAGGCGCTGATGTGGGCCGACAGCCACGCCGAGTCGATCCAGAACGACCTGCACTTCACGGTCGACGCGCTGCGCGAGATCGTGACCTCGCTCGCGGGGCTGCCGGGGCGCAAGGCGATTCTCTACGTCAGCGACGGCGTGCCGATGATCGCCGGCGAGGACATCTTCTACGCCGTCGAGCAGAAGTTCCAGAGCACCGGTGCGATGACCCGGCTCTACACCTACGACACCTCGCGCCGCTTCGAGGAGCTCGCCGCCCACGCCAACGCCAACCGGGTGAGCTTCTACACGATCGACGCCGGCGGCCTGCGCGTCGCCTCGGCGGCGAACGCGGAGGTCTTCCAGGTCGACCAGGCGGGGGCGAGCGCGCACATCGACTCGGTGCGCATCCACAACATCCAGGCGCCGCTCCGGATGATGGCGGAGAAGACCGGCGGCAAGGCGATCATCAACCAGAACCGGGTCGGCGAGTCGCTGAAGACGATCGCGCACGACTTCCGGACCTACTACTCGCTCGGCTACGCGCCGGCCCATAGCGGCGACGGCCGCTACTACCGCATCGAGGTGCGGCTGAAGGACCGGAGCCGGCGCGGCCTCGAGCTGCGCCATCGCGAGGGCTACCGCGACCGCGAGCCCGAGGCGGTGATGAGCGACGGCGTCCTCGCCGCCCTCAACTTCCCCTACGCGAGCAATCCGATGAACCTGGATCTCGAGTTCGCGGCGGGGAGGTCCCGGGACAACGGGCACGTTCTCGT
>CAZLLV010000207.1:0-3379 GCA_964560325.1 uncultured Thermoanaerobaculia bacterium
GCCCGCCGCCTCGGCGGCCGGCCAGCCGGTGAGCGCCTCGGCGATCGGGTTGAGGTAGCGCACCCGGCCCGCCTCGTCGGTCGAGATCACGCCGTCGCCGATCGAAGCGAGCGTGACCTGCGCCAGGTCCTTCTCGCGCGACAGGGCCGCCACCTGCTCCTCGTACGCGCGGGTGGTGCGCGCGAGGAGGTTCCGCAGGATCGCGTTCTCGAGCTCGAGCCCGTCCGGCGCTCCGCCCTCTCGGCTCACGCCGTGCGCTCCCGCAACAGGGCGAGCACCGCCGTCTGGTTGTAGAACGCGCAACCCGCGCCCGCGGCCGGCGGGCCGATCTCGCCGAAGGTGAAGAAGCCGGCGAGGGCGACCTCTCCCAGCACGCCCTGGATGGTCGAGACCTCCTGCTCGGCGCGGTCTCCGAGGACCGCTTCGCGGCCGACGCACGAGTAGAGCACCGCGGCCTCCGGTCGGCGGCCCCCGAAGAGCTCGCCGGCGGTGCGCAGCAGCGAAGCGTCGTTGCCCATGCCGAGGCGGATGCGGTCGCCGGGCTCGAAATCGCCCCAGAAGGTGACGCCGCCGGGCGGCTGGTCGAAGCTCTTCATCGAGCGGTAGACGCCGCGCCGCTCCGGCCGGGGACCTTCGATGATGAGCGGAAAGCGGTGGGCCGACTCGGGCATCGGAGCGAGCGCGCCGTCGACCGTGAAGAAGCGCCGGAAGAACTCGGGAGCCGGCTCGTCGTCGATCGCCCAGACCACGTCGCCGGAGGCCTCGGTGACGGTGAAGATCGGGCTCGCCGGATCCCAGCCGCGCACCACCTCGACGTCCATCTCGAGCCCGCGGAAACCGACCACCAGGCAGGCGGACTCGAAGACCTCCCGGTCGAGAAAGACCCGCGCCCCCGGCTCCGAGATCGGCTCGATCTGGGACGCGAGACCGCCGACGAGCGGCGGCGCGCCCTCCGGCAGGCGCGACCGGAGCGCCTCCAGGAGCTCCCAGGAGGGGAAGCGGATCCCGTCGCAGAGCACGAAGGCCGCGTCGGTGCGCTCCAGGACGGCGACGGCGGCCGCGAGCTGGCGGGAATCGAAGAGCGCCGCCGGCTCCTCGTCCCCCTCCCCGGCGCTCTCACCCCGTGCGGCGTGGACCACCGCGACCTCGACACCGTGCTCTCTCTCTTCGAGCCAGAAGAGCTGCACGATGCCACCGTCAGTCGCCCGCGAGCCGGCGAACTGCGTGACCGCCTCGCATCCGAAGCGCAGGCTCTCGGGAAACGCCTCGGCGAGCGCCCGGAGGTCGGCGTCGAGCCCCCGGCCGGGCGGGAGAAACCCGAGAGCGAAGCTCGGCGCGCGGTCGCCGGGGAGGCCGTGCTGCCGCACCGCGGCAGCCGCCCGGGAAGCGAGGTCCGCCGCGGCGGCGGGCGCCTTCTCCCGGTCGATCTGGAGGACCACGCTCTTCATGACAGGCGGGGATCGTGGGCGGATGCCCACTCATCCGAAAGGAGATGATACACCGCGGAAACGCTGGAGTGCCGCCGGCGGGGCGGTTCCGGGCGAGCCGGAGGGCGGAGACCGGGGCGCGGATCAGGAAGCGGCCAGCCGGTCGCGCACCTGCTGCATGTCCTCCCAGGTCGGCCGCTTCCAGGCCTGGTTCCGCAGTAGCGCCGCGGGGTGGTAGGTGACCATGGTGGGCACGCCGCGCACGCTCGACCACTCGCCGCGCATCCGGCCCAGGGGCAGGTCGTTGCCGAGCAGCGCCTGCGCCGCCACCCGGCCGAGCGCCACGATCACCTTGGGCCGCACCAGGTCGATCTGCCGGTCGAGGTAGGAGCGGCAGGCGCTCGCCTCGTCGGGCTGGGGGTCGCGGTTGCCGGGCGGGCGGCACTTGACGACGTTGGCGATGTAGACCTGCTGGCGGGTGAGGCCGATGGCGCCGATGATCTTGTCGAGGAGCTGGCCGGCCGGGCCGACGAACGGCTCGCCGCGCCGGTCCTCTTCGGCGCCCGGACCCTCACCGACGAACATCAGGTCGGCGTCCGGATCGCCGACGCCGAAGACGACGTTTGTGCGTCCCCGCCAGAGCTTGCAGCGCTCGCAGCCGGAGGCTTCTTGCGCGATGGCGGCGAGGGCGGCGGCGCGGGCGGCGGGATCGTCGGCGGCGTCCGCCATTCGCCCCTCTTCGATGCTGTCATCGCTAGGAGAGGATGCGTCCGTCGGGAGGGGGCGTCCCTCTCCCCCATCCGCCCGGCGCGCTGCGGGGCGACGGGGATGGAGAGGGATCGAGGGAGAGGGGGGTGATCCAGTGGATCTCTGCGGGGGTTCAGGCTCGGGCCGGTCCGGCCTCGCCGCCACAGTGTGTCGGGGGAGGGGGGGCTCAGCTTCTGCGAGGCCAGCCAGGTGAGACTGCCTCGCCGGCACTGGGCCAGACTCCTTCACATACAGCTCCCCGTAGCCGATCTCGTCCAGGTAGACCAGGACGTCGCGCAGCTCCGGGGAGATCCGGTCGGTCATCGGGGACACGCCGGGGGTCGTCAGTGGACCTCGGCCTCGGCCTCGTCGCTCTCCTCGACCTCGGCAGCCTCGTCCTCGTCCTCCTCCGCGGGCTCCTCGATCGCCAGGGCCTCGAGCTCCGGCTCGGGCGCCGGGCCGTAGTCCCAGTCGACCACCCGACGGTCGATCTCTTCGCGCGCGACGTGGGTCGGCTTCGCACCGCCGATCTCGAGCTTGGGGCGGGCGCCGCGCATCAACTGCTCGGCGCGCTCGGCGACCAGCAGGACGTAGCGGAACTTGCTGTCGATCGATTCGCGTACGGTCGGCTCTCGGGTCTCGTCTGCCATCGTCTCTCCTCGGCGCGGTGTCGTCCGCGCCCTGTCGTTCGGTGCCCCGGCGGGGTCTACTCGGTCGGGCGGCTCGCTTCGGAGGCGGCGAGGAAGTCCTGGAGGACTCTCTGAACGTCGTCTTCCATGCGTTCTCGCCGGCTCCGCCGCTCGAGGACGATCGCGGCGAGGGCGGCGCTCGCTCGTTCCGCGTCGTCGTTGATGATCACGTGGTCGTACTGGTGGTAGCGCTTGATCTCCCAGATCGAGACGGCGAGCCGTCGCGAGATCTCCTGCGGGCCGTCGAGCCCTCGGCGGTTCAGTCGCTCCTGGAGGTCCTGGAAGCTGGGCGGCATGACGAAGACCGAGTTGGCCTCCGGGTGCCGCGCCAGGACGCGCTCGGCTCCCTGGACGTCGATGTCCATCAGCACGTCGATCCCGCGCTCGAGGCGGGGGAAGACTTCGGCGTTCGACGTGCCGTAGTAGTTGTTGTGCACCTCGGCCCATTCGAGGAACGACTCTCCGGCGATCATCCGCTGGAAGGTGTCGTGGTCTACGAAGTGGTAGTCGCGCTCC
>CAZLLV010000208.1:0-4170 GCA_964560325.1 uncultured Thermoanaerobaculia bacterium
CTTCCGCAACGAAGGCATCTCGACCCAGCACAACCCCGAGTTCACGATGCTCGAGTTCTACTGGGCCTACGTCGACTACGACGACCTGATGGCGATGACCGAGGAGATGATCGCCGGCCTCGCCGAGGAGGTGCTGGGGACGACCGAGATCGAGTGGAAGGGGGAGACGATCGATCTCGCGCCGCCCTGGGAGCGCCTGACGATGCGCGAGGCGATCGCCCGCTACGGCGAGGTCGATCCGGAGCGCCTGGAGAGCGCCGAGGCGGTCGCCGAGGTGATGCGGGAGAAGGGGATCGAGCCGGCGAAGGGCACCGCCTACGGCAACCTGCTGATGGAGCTCTTCGAGGAGACCTGCGAGGAGCACCTTTCCGGGCCGGTCTTCGTCACCGATCATCCGGTCGAGGTCTCGCCGCTCTCGAAGGTGTCGCGCCGCGATCCGCGCTTCACCGAGCGCTTCGAGCTCTACATCGGCGGCATGGAGATCGCGAACGCCTTCTCCGAGCTCAACGACCCGGACGTCCAGGCCGAGCGCTTCCGCGACCAGCTCGCGGCGCGCGCGGCGGGCGACGAGGAGGCGCACCGGTTCGACGCCGACTACGTGCGGGCGCTCGAGCACGGAATGCCGCCGGCCGGGGGCGAAGGCGTCGGGATCGACCGGCTGACCATGCTCTTCACCGGCAGCCCCTCGATCCGCGACGTGATCCTCTTCCCCCTGCTCCGTCCCGAGCCTGCCGAGGGGCAGCGCCCGGAGGCACTCGACGCGCCGCCCGCGGGCGAGCCGACCTGACGTGCGCTCGCTCCTCCTCTCGCGCCTGCCGCTGCCGGCGGTCCTCGCGCTGCGCTACTTCCGGAGCACGCGGCGCGACGCGTTCACGACCTTCCTGTCGGTGGTCGCGGTCACCGCGATCATGGTCGGTGTGCTGGCGCTCATCCTGGCGCTCTCCGCGCTCTCCGGCTTCCAGAGTCTGCTGCGCGGCGAGCTGCTGGCGCAAACGCCGCACGTCGAGGTCTCGCTGCCGAACGGCCTCGGCCCCGAGGGCGCCGAGGCGGCGCAGGAGGCGGTCGCCGGCGTGCAGGGGGTCGAGGGGGTGCGGCCGGTGGTCCGCGGCGAGGGCTGGTTGCTCCACGCGGGCCGCGCCGTCCCGGCCCGGGTGATCGGCTTCACCGGCGAGGAGCCGCCCGGCTTTCCGGGGCTCTCGGGCGGCGGGGAGGGGCTCTACCTCTCGAAGCCGCTCGCCGACGCCTGGGGCGTGGGGCCCGGCGACGTGGTCGAGGTGGTCTCGCCGCGGCCGACGCTGACGCCGGTCGGACCGCAGCCCCGCATCCGGAGCGTCGCCCTCGCCGGAGTGTTCGCCGGCGAGCGGACGGCGGAGCGGGAGCGGGCGGCGGTTCCGCTCGCCGTGGCGGAGAGCCTGTTCGGCGCCGAGCGCCGGAGCCTGCTGGTCTCCACGGGAGGCCTGGAGGAGGCGGTCGAGGTGGCGCCGGCGATCGCGGCGGTGCTGCCCGCCGGCAGCCGGGTCGAGACCTGGCAGGAGGCGAACCGCGCCCTCTTCTTCGCCCTCCAGCTCGAGCGGGTCTTCCTGTTCCTGGGCGTCTCGCTGATCGTGGTGGTGGCGTCGCTCGCGCTGCTCGCCGACCTGGCGCTCATCATCGCCAACAAGCGCGAGGATCTGGGGGTGCTGCTGACCCTCGGAGCCACGCCCGCCACCCTGCGCCGGGCGTTCCTCGGGCTCGGGGCGCTGCTCGCCCTGGTCGGCACCGCCCTCGGCACCGGTCTCGGAGTGTCGGCGGCGGTGGTGCTCGACCGCTTCCAGCTCGTCCGGCTGCCCGGGCAGGTCTTCTTCGTCGACTACATCCCGTTCCTGGTGCGCCCGCGCGACCTGGCGGCCATCCTGGCGGTCACCCTCGGCCTGGCGCTCCTCGCCTCCCTCTACGCCGCCGGCCGCGCCGCCCACCTCGACCCCGTGAAGGCGATGAGGCGATGAACCACGACACCAGAGAAGGAGATGGCTCGGGCGGGGGCGCCCTCTCCGCCCCGCGAGGGGAGGAGAGGGAAGGGGAGAGGAGGGGCGATCCGATGGACCCCGTGAAGGCAATGAGGCGATGAGCGTCCGACTGGAAGCGAGCGGCCTCGTGAAGACGTTTCGAGACGGCCTGCGCGAGGTCGAGGTCCTGCGCCGTGCCGACCTCACGGTCGAGGCCGGCGAGATGGTCGCGATCGTCGGACCGTCGGGCTCCGGCAAGTCGACCCTGCTCCACGTCCTGGGCGGGCTCGACCGGCCGGACGCGGGCGAGGTGCGGATCGGCGGCGAGACCCTCTCCGGGAGGAGCGGCGCCGAGCTCGCCGCCTTCCGCAACCGGACGATCGGTTTCGTCTTCCAGTTCCACCAGCTCCTGCCCGACTTCACGGCGATCGAGAACGTCATGCTGCCCGGCCGGATCGCCGGCCGCGACCCGGAAGCGACCCGCGACCGCGCGGCCGAGCTGCTCGCCGCGGTCGGCCTGGCCGAGCGGCTCGACCACTTTCCGGGGCAGCTCTCGGGCGGCGAGCGGCAGCGGGTGGCGCTCTGCCGCGCCCTCGCCCTCGACCCTCCGCTGCTCCTCGCCGACGAGCCGACCGGAAACCTCGATCCGGCGAGCGGCGAGCGTGTGCTCGACCTGCTCCTCGAGCTCAAGGCGCTCCACGGGACCACCGGCGTGCTGGTCACGCACAACCCGGAGGTGGCGCATCGCTGTGCTAGGATCGAGGTGCTCCAGGAAGGGATTCTCCAGCCTGCGGACCCTTCTCGTTCCGCCTCCTGAAGGGCGGTTCGGACCGGGTTCTCCGAGACGATCGAGAAAGCCCGAGGAAGTCCACCGGATGTTCGAGAAGTACAACGAAAAAGCCCGCCGCGCCCTCTTCTTCGCCCGCTACGAGGCCTCCAAGCTCGGCAGCCGGGTGATCGAATCCGAGCACATCCTGCTCGGCATCCTGCGGGAGGGGGAGGAGACCGTCGCCGAGATCTTCCGGCGCTTCCACGTCAAGCCGGAGGAGATCCGGCGCGAGATCGAGGGCGAGCGCGTCTTCGTCGAGCGCATCTCCTCGACCGCCGAGCTGCCGCTCTCCGAGGAGTCGAAGAAGATCCTCGCCTACGCCTCGCACGAGGCGGAGAGCATGCTCCACCAGACGGTCGGCTCGGAGCACCTGCTGATCGGCATCCTGCGCGTCGACGCCTCGATGGCGATGCGCATCCTGGTGCAGCACGGGCTCGACGTCTACACGGTGCGCGAGGAGGTGCTGGCGATCGCCAAGGAGCGCGAGGCGTCGCAGCAGAAGAAGGAGCTGCCGTTCGTCACCGAGTACGGCCGCGACCTGACGACGCTCGCCGCCGAGGGGGTCTTCGACCCGCTGATCGGGCGCGAGGACGAGGTCGACCGGATCGTCCAGATCCTCTCCCGCCGGACCAAGAACAACCCGATCCTGCTCGGCGAGCCGGGGGTCGGCAAGACCGCCATCGTCGAGGGCCTCGCCCAGCGCATCATCGAAGGCCGGGTGCCGATCTTCCTCGCCAACAAGCGGATCGTCGCGCTCGACCTGTCGCTGATCGTCGCCGGCACCAAGTACCGCGGCCAGTTCGAGGAGCGCTTGAAGGGCATCCTCAAGGAGCTGCGGGACTGCCGCGAGCTGATCGTCTTCATCGACGAGATCCACTCGCTGATCGGGGCGGGCTCGGCCGAGGGCTCGCTCGACGCCGCGAACATCCTGAAGCCCGCCCTCTCGCGCGGCGAGATCTCCTGCGTCGGCGCCACCACGCTCAAGGAGTACCGGAAGTACATCGAGAAGGACCGCTCGCTGCTGCGGCGCTTCCAGGCGATCCAGGTCGATCCGCCGAGCGAGGAGGAGGCGCTCGAGATCCTCCAGGGCGTCAAGGAGCGCTACGAGGCGTTCCACAAGGTGCGCTACACGCCCGGTGCCCTGGCGACCGCGATCCACCAGTCGACCCGCTACATCCCGGACCGCCACCTGCCGGACAAGGCGATCGACGTGATGGACGAGGCGGGCGCGCGGGTCAAGCTGCGCCGGGTGCGCGACACCCAGAACGTGCGCCGGCTCGAGCAGGAGATCCGCGACGTGGTGCACGAGATGAAGGCCGCCATCTCGGCCAAGGACTTCGAGCGCGCCGTCTACCT
>CAZLLV010000209.1:0-4328 GCA_964560325.1 uncultured Thermoanaerobaculia bacterium
CGATCCGGGTCCGGGCGAACGGGCCGTTGCGCTCCGTCGACATGGAGACCTCGCCCCATCCCGGCTTCCCGACCGACCTCCAGGCGCAGTACCTGGCGCTCATGACGCAGGCCAACGGCGTCGCCACGGTGGCCGAGACCGTCTTCGAGAACCGCTTCCAGCACGTGCCCGAGCTCGCCCGCCTGGGGGCGGTGATCGAGGTCCAGGGCAACACGGCGCGCATCCACGGCCCGACGCCGCTCACCGGCGCCCACGTCATGGCGACCGACCTCCGGGCCTCCGCCTGCCTCGTGCTCGCGGCGCTGGCGGCCCGCGGCGAGACGACGATCCACCGCATCTACCACCTCGATCGGGGCTACGAGCGAATGGAAGAGAAATTGCAGCACCTCGGCGTCCACGTCGAACGGGGCAGCGAGCCCGAGGACGGATGATGAAAAGCCGATGACCTGGGCCCTCGCCCTTCTCCTGACAGCCACCGCGGCGGACTTCCGGATCCCGCTGGTCGAGCATCAGGTCGCCGGCGACCCGCGCGCGGCGCTGGCGACCGCCGAAGCGGTGACCGAGGAGCGTCCCGAGGCGGCCGCCGCGGCCGGCGTCAGCTACCTTCAGGGACGGCTGCTCGAATCGCTCGGCCACCTCGGTCGCGCCGACCAGGCGTACGAGCAGGCGCTGTCGGAGGCGCCCGCGCTCGATGCCTGGACCAGCTACCGCGCCGCGCTCGGCCAGGAGCGCGGCGGCCATCCCGAGGTCGCCGCCGGTCTGGTCTCGGGCGTGATCGAGCCCGACGCGCCTCGCGACCTGCTGGAGCGCGCCACCCGCCTCTTCGCCCGTTCGATCGAGGCGGGCGGCGACTGCCGGGTGCTGCGCGGCGTCAGGGCCCGGGTCGGCGATCGTCTGCCCGACGCCCAGCGCCGGCTCCTCGCCGTGGTCGAGGCGAAGTGTGCCGACCGCGAGGACGACGAGCTGCGGGCCGGCCTGCTCCTGTGCGAGATCCTGCGGGAGAGCCGGGAGGACGACCCGGGACGGCTGGCGGCGGAGGAGCTGGACGCGCTGATGCGGCGCGTCGCTCCGTTGCGGAGGGCGCTCGCGGCGCGCGATTGCGAGCCCGAGCTCGAGGTCGGCCTGACGCTTCATCACCACCGGCAGTTCGACGTCTCGGTCCCTTATCTCGAGCGGGCGGCCAGCCGCCTGGGGGGCGGGCGGACGGTGTCGAGCGACCGGGAGTTCGACGTCCTCTACGCGATCGCCCGCGGTTACTTCTGGCGCGAGGAGTTCGACACCGCGGCCGAGCGCTTCGCCGCCCTCGTACCCAGGACGCGCGACCTCCGGCAGCGGGCGCGGGTCCTCTATCAGCAAGCGCGGAGCGAGGAGCTGGCGGGCGACTGGACGAAGGCGGACGGCACCTTCCGCAAGACCTACCTGACCGACCGCGAGGGCGAGCTTGCCGGCCCGGCGCTGCTGTCGGCGATGCGCCTCGAGTGGCGCAGCGGACGCGAGGCGCCGGCGCTCCACCTGCTGGCGATCCTCTCCCGGGCGCCCGAAGCGCGCGAGTACACGTCCCGCGCCTACCTCTTCATCGCGGTCTCCGACCTGGTGCGCGGGCGCCGGGACCGGGCGCTCGACTGGCTGGCGACCGCCGAGCGGCTCGATCGGGACTCGGCGTTCGAGGCCACGTACTGGCGCGGCCGCTGGTCGGAGCTCGGCGCCGTCGGGGGGGAGCCGGGGATGGCGGCCGAGGCCGTCCGGCGGTATCTGGAGGTGGCGCTCGAGTCGCCCTACCACCCGCTGTCGCTCGACGCGCGCGAACGCTTCCGTTCGTCCGAGCTCGCCGCCGCGGCCGACGCCGAGGCGCGCCGGCGGGCGGCCACCGGCCGGCCCGACGGGCAGCTCGCGGCCTGGCTGCTGCGCGGCGAGGAGAGCCTCGAAGGGCGCGCCGCACGGCGGGCGATGGTCGTCGGCTACGCCTCCGACCCCGACCTCGCCCCCTTCTACCGGCTGGACCTCGTGCCGGTCTCCCGCTGGCCGCTCTGGGAGCGCGACCTCGACCGGGCGCCCGAGATGCTGCTGGGCCTCGGGCTGGTCGACGACGGCGCCTCGGTCGTGCGGCGGGTCTTCGGCGGTGGCGATGCCGACCTCGCCTACACCGGCAGCCGCCTGCTGCTGGCGGCCGAGCGCGTGCCGGAGGCGATGCTCTTCACCTCCGCCTACGCCCGGCCGCTGCTGCGCCGGGTGCCCGATCCGGCGCAGCCGAGCGAGATCCGCACCCTCCTCTATCCGCTCGCCTGGGGAGCGCGGATCGAAGCGGAGGCGAAGCGCTTCGGCATCGATCCGCACCTGCTCGCCGGAGTGATCCGGGAGGAGAGCCGCTACGATCCGTGGGCGCTCTCCGGCGCCTCCGCTCGGGGTCTCACGCAGTTCGTCTGGCTCACGGCCCGGCGCCTGGCGCCGGCGGTCGGGCTGGGCGCGATCACCCCCGGCGACCTCTACGAGCCCCGGGTGGCGATCACCCTCGGCGCCGCCTACCTCGCCGAGCTCCACGAGCAGTTCGCCGGGCAGCCGTACCAGGCCGTCGCCGCCTACAACGCCGGCCCGGCCCAGGCGCGGCTCTGGCAGGCGTACTGCTACGGTCGCGAGCTGCCCGAGTACTTCTCCAAGACCGGCTTCGTCCAGACCCGCGGCTACCTGCGCAAGGTCCTCTCCAGTAGGGCTCAGTACACAGAGCTGTATCCCGAGCTCGACTGACAGATCGCCCCTCTCACGCCACCCGACCTGGTACTGCGGCTTCCGTTCGAGGGCGAGGCGGGGCTCCCGGGCCGAGGGCGCCTGAGCCGACTCCGCGCACCAGCGAATCGATGGGCACGAGCTTCTGCGAGGAGGCGAAGACGAAGCGGGCGCCTACGGTTCTCTGTCCCGACGAGCGCCCGCTGGTCCTCGGAGCGGGAGCCCCGACTCGCCTACTCAGCCCGGGCCGATCTCTAGAACCACCGGCGGCAGCCCGTCGTGCTCCTCGTCGAAGAAATCGAGGATGTCCGCCTCCCGCCGCAGCTCCTCCGTCCGCCGCTCGATCGCCTGGTTGAGCTTGCGCTGCTTCAGGATCTCCCGGATCTCCTCGCGCACCTGGGCGATCGGCGGCGGTGTCTCCCCCTCGGCCGCCATCGCCGGCACCAACGTCTCCTCGTAGTAGGTCCGGATCTCCTCCAGGTCGACGAAGATCCGGGGCCCGAGGAACTCCTCGAAGTAGACGAGCACCGCGAGCTGCCGGGCCACGAGCTGACGCAACGCCTGGAGGTCGAGCCCGACCTCGTCGAGCCGCGCGAAGAACACCTCGTCGCTCGTGAAGCGTGCCCGGATCGCCTCCACCTGCGTCTCGATCGCCTCGACCGGCACCTGCTCGATGCCGAAGCGGCTCACCTCGTGGAGCCGCACGCTCTGCTCGATCAGCGAGTCGAGCACCCGGCGCCGGAGCTCCCGCACGCTCTCCCCCTCGCGCCGGTCGACCAGCCCGAGGGTGATGGCCCGGTCGATGTCGGAGGAGAGGATCGGGTCCTCGTCGACCACCGCCAGGATGCGGTCCTGGAGCTCGAGGCCGACCGGTGTCTCGGGCGGCTGCGCCGCGGCGGGAGACCCGAGAACGAGGAGGGCGACGGCGGCGAAGGTCGAGCGGGCGGGGTGCATCGAGCCGAATGCTAGCAGCCGGCTGCTAGCATCGCCCGCCATGGTCGAGGAGAATCGAGCGGGTGCCGCCGACCCGCCGCCGGCCGGGCGGCTCCTGGTCGTGGCGACCCCGATCGGCAACCTCGACGACCTCTCGCCGCGGGCGCGCGAGGCGTTCGAGAGCGCCGATCTGGTCGCCTGCGAGGACACCCGCCACACCGGGCTCCTCCTCTCCCGCCTCGGCATCAAGCGTCCGCTCCTGTCGCTCCACGAGCACAACGAGCGCCAGCGCCTGCCGCGGCTGCTCGAAGCCCTCGACCGGGGGGAGACGATCGCTCTCGCGAGCGACGCCGGCACGCCGCTCGTGTCCGACCCGGGCTTCGTGCTGGTGCGCGAGGCGGTGGCGCGCGGCGTTCGGGTCGAGCCGGTGCCGGGGCCGTCGGCGGTGCTCGCGGCGCTCGTCGTCTCCGGCCTGCCGCCGCACCCGTTCACCTTCTGCGGCTTTCCGCCGCCCAAGCGGGGCAAGCGGCGGACCTTCTACCGGCGCTTCGCGGAGCTCGATCACACGCTGGTGCTGTTCGAGTCGCCCCACCGGCTGGTGGCGAGCCTGGAGGACGCGGAGGAGGTGGTCGGGGCCCGGGCGGCGGTGGTGGCGCGGGCGCTGACGAAGCTGC
>CAZLLV010000210.1:0-7635 GCA_964560325.1 uncultured Thermoanaerobaculia bacterium
CACGCGGCCGGCGGCGCCGGGCGGGCCGGCCGCCACCGGGCTGCCCTGGAGCGCCCTCACGGTCGGGTCGGGGTAGGCGCCGGCGAGGTCGCCGCCGGCGGCGTCGCCCACCTTGATCGCCTGCTCGAACGGCACCGCCTGGCCGGGGCCGCTCGCCAGCGGCAGCCCGGTGATCCGGAAGCCGCCGGCGTCGAGGTTGGCGATCAGGGCGCGGGTGGCCGGGTCGACCAGCAGGTACTGGGGGTGGTCGTCGGCGTCGAGGCCGAGGAGGCCGGCGTGGAGGAAGGGGCCCGGAGGCGGTGAGCCCGGCGGTGAGCCGGGTGCCGGGAACGGTCCGGGGCTGCCGCCGGCGACCTCGGCGCTCCAGGTCATGGGCAGCCACTCCTGGAGCACCCGGGTGTGGAGCAGCCAGGGGCGCTCGTCCTCGTCCAGAGCCACCGGGCCGCCGACCTCCAGGGTGCCGTCGCCGGCCTCCGCCACGTCGAAGTCGAGGCGCGCCAGGAGCACGCACGGCTCGCCTCCGTTCGCGCACCCCGCGGCGCCGCCGGCCAGGAGCGGCCGCACCTCGGTGATCCAGACCCGCCAGGCGGCGGCCAGGACTTCCGCCGCGTCGTCCGGGTGGAGGGTCAGGTCGGAGAGGGACGGGCCGGTGGGCGGAGAGGAAGGCGGCGATCCGGGGGCGGGGCCGATCACGTCGTCCAGGTCGGGCAGCGCCGGCGGCGAGCCGGCGGGCGCCAGGAGCCGAACCCGCTCGGCGAGATCGTCGGCGGTCAGCACGCCGCCCGGGCCGGGGAGCTCGCTCACCTCCACCGCCCGAAGCAGCTCGCCCAGGAGCCGGACCCCCGCTTCCTCCTGGTGGCTCGGGGCCTCCAGCCGGAGCTCCAGGTGGAAGTCGTCGGCGATCCGCGACGGCACCGTCAGGTCCTCCGCCGTCCGGCACGGGTCGCCGAGCACCGGCACCGGGTCGGTCTCGCAGTCCCGGGGGCAGAGCACCAGCCAGAGCGACAGAGCGCCCGGCGGCGAGCCCAGGGGAGGTGAGGCCGGCGGGGAGCCGGGTGGCGAGCCGGCGCCGGTCAGGTCGTCCCGGTGTGCCTCCAGCCAGTCGTCGAGGCGGGCGCACTGGGCCCGGGGCACGCAGACCGACGCCCCCCGGGGGGTCACCGCCAGCCCGGGCGCCACCACCACCTCGGGCCGGCCGTCGGCGCCGTCGCGCACCTCGACGCCGAGGCCGAGAACGGTTCCGTAGCCGTGGAGGGCGCGCTGGTGCAACCGGTCGCGCTCCATCAGGTAGACCTGCTCCTGGTCGAAGTCGCCCTGGCCGAGCACCAGGCCGGTCGAGTAGCGCACCCGCTTTCTGGGGTCGAGGACGGTGGCGTCCGGGGCGGCGGTGGTGAATTCGCAGTGGCACGTGGACATGGCGTCTCCTAGCTGATCGGCGACGGCGCCCCGGAACCGGCACAGGGGCCCGGCCCGGCGAGCAGGCCCTGGCCGAGATAGCCGCCGCCGAGGACGATGGAGGTGAAGCGGGAGCCCTCGCCGACGGCGGTGTCGTGACCCACGCGGGCGGCGCCGATGCGGAAGAGGGCCCAGTAGAGCTGGACGTCGAAGTCGGTGTGGGCCGGGCGCTCGCGCTCCACCACCGCCCGCACCCGGTCGAGGCGCCGGCGCCGGGCGTCCGGCGGCAGGTCGGCCCCCACCGGCACCAGCACGGTGAAGCGGTGGGCGTTCCGGGCCACCGGCAGGGCGAGGGTCGCCCAGGAGAGCCAGTCGCCCAGGGGGGCGCCGTCGGGCGGCAGCCGGTCGGGCAGAGGAACGGCGTCGAACGAGGCGTACGCCCGGTCGGCGGCGAGCTCCCAGGTCCGGTTCAGGATTTCGATCCGGCGGTGCCGCTGGCGCAGGAAGGCGCGCCAGCCGGCGGCGTCGGCCGAGCCGATCTCCGGGTAGCGGAAGCCGAGGCCGCCGGCGGCGAAGGCACGCCAGTCGGCGGCCTCGCCGGGGGTGCCTACAGCCCCTGTGGAGTCCGGGGGCAGCGGCGTGAAGTCGGCGCCTTCGAAGCTCGTCAGCGCGCCGTCGCCGCTCCGTCCCCAGGCCGCGTTCAGCCGCGCGAGCGCCGCCTCCTCCCGCTCCGGGTCGCCCCCCCGCTCGCCGGCTCCGTAGCGCCCGCGCAGGAAGTCGCGGTAGCGGCGGCGGAGGGCGGCGCCGCCGTGGGACGGCACCCAGGGCTCGCCCGCCACGACCCGAGAGGGGCCGATCGGTACCCGCGGGTCGCCCAGCAGCGCGGGCGGCAGCCGGCGGGCCCGGTGGGCCTCCACCAGGCGTACACCGAAGGGCGTGCCGGGGGCGCCGTCCGAGAACAGGCTCTCGTCGGGACACGGATCGATCGCCAGCCGGACCGCCTCGACCAGCCCGCGCGGCGTGCCCCGGCGGCGGTAGAGCTCGACCGCGTGGGCCAGGAACAGGCGCCGGCGGGCGTCGTCCCAGTCCTCGTCGAGGGAGGCGCCGAGCCAGGAGGCGAGCCAGTCGAGGGCCTCCGGCGGCGCGGTGCGGGTGTCGAAGAGGGTCTCGGCGCTGGCGACCCGGCCTTCGAGCTCGGTGAAGAAGCCCTCCAGGTTCGCCAGGTAGCGGTCGAGGAACGAGGCGGAGGCCGGCTCCTCCCGGTAGGCCGCCGGCAGGTAGCGCCCGAGGTAGGAGAAGCGGGGGTAGTGGACGCGTAGCGCGCTGATCCGGGGCGTGCTGCGGCCGCTCCCGACCAGGGTCAGGCGGAGCTCGAGATACCGCCCGACCGCGTGCTGGAAGAGGAGCTCCCAGGTGCCGGCGCCCGACTTCGGGGCGTCGGCCGCCGGGCCGTCTCCGCTACGCCGGGCGCTCCGGCCGGTGCTGGCGAACGGCCGCTCGGGACCGGTGGAGCGGAGGTGCAGCCGCGGCTCGCTCCGCCAGGGGGCGTGGATCAGGTCGGCCTCGGTATCGGCGGTCCGGCTCTCCACCTCCACCCGGTCGCCCGGCGGGATGCAGGCGTCGAGGAAGAGCCGGTGCCACACGCACCCCGGCTCCTTGCCGTCGAAGGGGCGGCGGTCGCCGCCCTGGCCGTCAAAGGGGCGGCCGGGAAGGCCGAGGGCGTCGAGCCGGCCGGTGGTGGCGTAGCGCGGCCGCGGCACCTCGCCGAGGGGGAGCCAGGTCTCGTCCAGGTCGTAGTAGGAGGCGTCCGGCCCCTCGATCAGCGCCTTGCCTCCGAACCGGCGCATCGGCAGGTAGGAGTCGAGGGCGCCGATCCCCAGGAGGTCGGCCTCCGGGGTGCCGACGGTGCCGGTGGTGAGGGCGAAGGCGAAGCTCTGGTTGCCCTGGGAGGCGGCGACGTGGACGGTGCCGGTCAGCTCGCCCGGTGCCGGCCCGGGGTCGGGGCGGAAGGCGAGGTCGTGCCCCACCAGGGCCACCGGGCCGTCCACCAGGTCGCGCAGCGCCTCGACCAGCGAGACCGGCTCGCCGAGCGGCCCGTCGAGGCTCCAGCGCATGAGGCGGCTGTCACCCTCCCCCGGATCGGCCTGGAGGAGGAGCGCGGTGCCGTCGGGGAGCGTTGTCACCGCCACCACCTCGGCCTCCGGGCTCCCCAGCGGCGGCGAGGCGAGCGCCGAGAGCGGTTCGAGGGAGAGACCGGAGGGGAAGCGGTCGGGCGGCGGGACGCACGCCGGGGCACCGTCGGATTCCCCGCCGGCGGCGGCCTGGGGGTCGGGCCGGAAGATCGGTGCCGCCGGCGCCGGCAGCGCCGTCTCGCCCCCGACCCGCGCCACCCGCAGGTCACGGTCGAGGCGCCAGAGGCGGGCGGCGCCGGCCGCCGGCCGGTCGAGCACCCAGAGACCGCCGCCTCGGACCGGCGCCAGGTCGAAGGGCGCGAAGGGGACCGCCGCCGGCCAGCGCAGCCATGCGGGGGCGCCGCCGCCGTGGAGGTCGAAGAGGAGCAGGCCGCCGGGATCGAGAGTGCCCACCACCAGGAAGTGGCGGTCGGTGACCGCCAGCCCGGAGAGGACCGGCGGCGGACCGTCCGGCTCTTCGGCCACCGGGCCGAACGAACCGCACCGCGCGCCCTCGGGCGGCGGTGCGCAGCCGGAGGCGGGATGGCAGCGGGACGCCGGGTCGCCGGTCAGCTCGGCGGCGCGCCAGAAGGTGGCGGCTTCCGAAGCTCCCGCCGGGAGGTAGCGGATCTCGTCCCGCCCCGGGCCGATCCAGTACACGTGGCCGAATCGGTCGCAGCCGGCGCCCCGGCGGTCGTCCGGCGTCAGCACCGCCTCGCTCTGGCGGGACGGGATCAGGAAGAGCTCGTGGCGCAGGGTGACGGCGCGCCGGCGGGCGTCCCACACCACCCGCTCGGAGGGCGGCGCGGAGTCGGCCGCCAGGGCCGGCAGCCAGTCCCGCGGCCCTTCGACCAGGTGGTAGCGGGTGCCGTTGACGTCCATCAGCACTCCTCCGGCACGACGGGGACCGGCAGGCGGCGCGGGCCGCCGGTCGTGGGACGCGGGGTTCCCATGACGTCGGCGATCGGCACCGGCTCGCCGGCGGTGACCGCGATGCCGGCCAGGCGCGGGAGCTGGAAGCCGACGATCGGGAGGGTCGTCACCTGGCCGCCCTCGGCGTTGGCGAGGAGCAGTCCGTTCACCCGCGCGACGCCGCCGGCACGGGTGGCGACGGCGGTGATCTCCCCCGCTTCCACCGCCTTGTCGAGAGGCCAGCCCCGGCCCTGGAAGCCGCCGGCCAGGGGCGACAGGAAGCGGCGGACCTCGACCTCCACCCGGTCGAGCACCGGGCCCTGCTCGACCCCCGGCACCACCTCGACCCCCACCGACACCCAGAGGTCGCGGTACTCCGGCCCCACCAGGTGGAGCTCGGTGGTCACCAGGCGGCGGGGCTCGAGGTGGCGGCAGACGGCGTCGAGGAAGAGCCGGTCGGGCTGCGGGTTGTGGGGGTTCTCGGGGTCGTAGAGCGGGATCACCAGCAGCGTGACCACGCCGTCCGCCGCGACGCCGGGGAGGCCGGGGTGGACCAGGGGCAGCACCTCCACCCGGCCCAGGTCGGCGCCCGGCGTCTGCCAGGCGATCTCGTGGAAGTCGTCGGCCGCCACCAGCCGGTCGCGGTGGCGCAGCCAGCGGGGGATGCGGTGCTCGGCGTCGGACACCGACTCGGGCTCGTCGCCGCCCCAGGTGACCGCGGGGTTCATCACCTTGATGCCGGCCGGCAGCGCCGGTGCCTTGGAGATGGCGCCGATTCCCACGACCCCCTCGCGGCCGCCGCCGTAGGCGTACGACGCCACCACCGAGGCGCCCAGGGGCGGTCGCGCGCCCGGCGGCCCGAAGCGCACCTCGCCCGACTCCAGGTCGAGGGTGAAGACCTTCGTCGGCGGCGGCGGACGGAGCCTGTCGATCGACGCCGGCGACGAGCTGCCGGCGACCGCCGGGGCCGCCGCCGCGGGTCCCGCCACCGCCAGGTCGTCGACCTGCTGCCAGAGCTCGCCGTTGACCGCCAGGCGCACGGTCTCCGGCAGCACCGGCCGGTGGGTCAGAACCGCCCGCTGGTCGGGCTCGCCGGTGCCGGCGGGGAGCGACTCGCCGGCCACCCAGGCGCGCTGGAGGACGGCGGCGCCGTTCACCCAGACGCCGGACAGCCGCGCCGCGCCGGAGGCCGCCGGGCGGATGCGTATCCAGGTGATCAGGCGCCCGGCCTCGTCGGTGTCGGCGAGCGAGGGGGGCAGGTCGCCGACGCCCGGCTCGAGCGGGTCGAGGTCCTCGATCCAGGTCAGGCCGGCGACCCCCGGCAGGCGGAGCTCGACGGTGCCGGGCATCGTCGTGAGGTCGGCGCTCGCCCGGGCCTCGACCCGGCGGTAGCCGACCCCGGCCTGAGCCGCCTGGGCCGGCTGGGGCAGGTCGAAGAGGAGGCCGGGCCCGCCGGCGCGGTCGGGGCTGCCGGCGGGCGCGATCTCCTTGTGGTCGGCCGCCAGGTCGGGGAGAACCGCCAGGGTCAGGATGCGGTTGGCGATCACCGGGCGGACCAGCTCCGGGCTCTCGTTCGGGCGCGCCAGGAGCGCCAGCCAGAGGGCTCCGTCGACCGTGTCGTTCCCCAGGTCGATGGCCGGCAGGGTGACCCCCGAGGTGGGTGGCTCGAAGGCGCGAGTCTCGTAGAAGTCGAGCTCCCGGCCATCGGCTTCCAGGTCGCGGTAGAGCCGGCGGTAGAGGGTCTCGGCGGCGTCGCGGCGGGGCTCGTCGAGCGCGGCCTTGGTGTAGAGGCGCCCCTCGACCGGCAGCGCGGTCAGGGCGTTGCCGGTGCGGAAGGGAACGCGGCCGGCGAGCACCTCGAGCTCGCCGGGCAGCGGGATCGCCTCCGGCGGCACGCGCTCGTTCTTGAAGGTCACGAGACCCCGGGCCGCCGCCGCCGGGCGCAGCGGCACGCCGAGGAGGTCGAGGAACTTCACCCTGTTGCGCTCCGGGATCAGGTCGGCCCGGTAGCCGACCGCCTCGGCGATGAAGGCGAAGAGCTGGACCAGGGTGACGCCGGGGTCGCTGTCGTTCAGGTTGGTCCACTCCGGCGTGTGGGAAGGGACCCGCTCCAGCGCTTCGCGCACCAGCTCCCGGTGGACCGGCAGGGCGAGGCGGGGGATCGTCAGGGGCATCGCAATCTCCTCAACCGGTCAGCCGCAGGGTCAGGTCGAGGCGGCCGGCGTCGCCGGTCGCCACCAGGCGGTAGCGGATCGTGGCGATCGCCTCCCGAGGGTCGTCGGCCGAGGCGGCGACCCGCACCGACTCGAGCTCGATGCGCGGCTCCCAGCGGCCGAGGGCCTGGCGGATGCGTTCCTCGATCAGGGTGTGGGTGGACGCGATGTTGGGCTGGAAGAGGTACGGCGCCAGGCCGCCGCCGAAGCGGGGCAGCATCAGGCGCTCCCGGCGCTCGGTGGAGAGGATCACGCGGATCGACTCGCGCACGTTGTCGGCGCCGGACGAGAGCGCGAAGCGGCCTTCCGGCCCGATGCGCGGCGGGAACGAGATGCCGCGCCCGAGGAGCGCCGCCTCGGTCGCGATCGGGTCCCGATGGGGGCTCCGGCCGTCCATCACTCGGACCTCACCGGGATCGGCAGGCAGATCTTCAGGAAGGGCAGCCACCAGAACACGATGTTCAGGAGCTGGATGAAGATCATCAGCACGATGAAGGCGCAGAGCGTGATGATCGGGATCGAGAACGAGCAGATCATCCCGAGCGTCCAGCCCGGGTCGCCGGTCTTGACGTCGCCGTCGTCGATGTCCGCGAGCTTGGCGTTCTGCACCTGCTCGACCTGGCTCCTGAGCTTGTTCGAGAGCAGCATCGAGACGCTCTTCGGGAAGCGCCGGAGGCCCTTGATGCTGGTGTCGAGGGGCAGCCGGATGGTGAGCGGCCGGGCCGGTGCGTCGGGGTCGAAGAACGACGCCAGCTGGAAGGGCCGCGACGGCGCCGAGACGACCGGCGGCACGTACGGGCCGCAGCGCGGCCGCTCGTAGACGCAGCGGGCGACGTAGAGGGCGCCGCCCTCCTCTCCGGGCTCGCCGGGCGACGCGGCGGCGGCGCGGGCGGCGTCGACCGGCGCTCCGGCGGCGCCGCGCCCCGGCGGGCCGGCGGGGGGCA
>CAZLLV010000211.1:0-9566 GCA_964560325.1 uncultured Thermoanaerobaculia bacterium
ACGATCCGGGGTCGCGGCGCGATCCGTTCAAGTCGCTCCTGGTGTCGTCGGAGATTCCCGAGCTGCGCGGGCCGCGGCCGGACGGGATTCCGGGGCTGCTGATCGACGAGGTCGCCGTCACCGGGGTCTTCCGCACCCAGCAGGGCTACGTCGCCCAGGTCCAGTCGGCGGCGAACGAGAAGAGCTTCCTCCTGAAGGAAGGGGACCAGCTCTACGACGGTGACGTCGTCCGGATCACCGAGGACGAGATCGTCTTCAAGCAGATCGTCCAAGACCCGACCGCGCTCAAGCCGTTTCGCGAGGTGGTCAAGACGCTACGCAACGAGCAGGGTTGAGTGATGGTCGTTGCGCACGAGGATGAGGTGAGCGCCATGGGAGACCTCGAGATGACTTTGACGTTCGGAGGGGAGTACGGCGCCGGATCGGGCCGAGGAGGGGTCCGGCGAACCGGGCTCCTGGTCCTGTTGATCGCCTTGCTGGTGGGTTCGACGGCTTCGGGCTGCCGGTCTTCCGCGCCCGCGACCGCCAACCCGGCCGGGCCGGACGCCGAGCCGCCGGCCGCCGCGGAGAGGGAGACGGCCGAAGCGCCGGCGACCGCTCCGCTCGAGCTGACCGGCATCGAGGTGCGCGAAGGCGCTCCCGGCGCGGTCGTGGAGCTCGTCTCGAACGAGCCGCTCGTCTGGACCAGCTTCCGCGACGCGGACGGCCGTGTGGTGGTCGAGCTGCCGAACGCGATGCCGGGTCCCGCGGTCGGCGACATGGAGCCGGATGACGGACTGGTCGAGAGCATTCGGGTCACCCAGGAGGCCGGCGGGCGGCGGCCGATCACCCGGCTGGTGATCACCACGCGCGAGTCGGTCGAGCACACCCTGCGAGCCGACGGCAACCTCTTGACCCTGGAGCTCGAGCCGCAGGAGACGGCGGCCGCGATGGAGCCCGAGGGTGCGCTGACCTTCGAGCCGATCGCCGAGCCCGAGCCGGCCGAGACGGCGGCGGAGTCGTTCGAGGACTCCCCGATCATGGAGCCGGTCCAGCCGATGCCGCCGACGGCGCCCGACGTCGACGCCGGCACGCCCGACGCACCGGCCGTGGGGCCGGCTCCCTCCGGCATCGCCGCCTCCAGCCTGAGCGGGGTCGACGTGGCGAACGCCGGCGCGATGACCGCGGTCGAGATCCGCGGCGACGGCGAGTTCGCCTACTCGACCTTCCGCCTGAGCGATCCGCCGCGCTTCGTGGTCGATCTCGAAGGTGTGGTCAACCGGTCGAGCCGCTCGGCGATCGCGGTCGACCAGGGGAGCGTCGAGCGGGTGCGCGTCGCCCAGTTCAAACCCTTCCCGGACCCGGTCGCGCGCGTGGTCGTCGACCTGCGCGAGGAGCGCGTGCCGCAGATCGAGCGGACGCCGGACGCGCTGGTCCTGCGCTTCGACCGCGACGGCGACTCGCTGGCCGCCGCGATGCCACCGACTCCGCCCCCCGCCGAGCCGGTGCGGACCGCCCGCGCCCAGCCGCCGCCGCCCCCGGCGCCGGTCGAGCCGGTCTTCGAGGAGCCCGACGCCTGGGAGCCCCCGGCGGCCGAGCGCGCGCAGGAGGTGGAGATCACCAACCGTCCGGTGCCGCCGCCGGCGCCGCCGCCCGCTCCGGTGGTCGAGGTCGAGCGGCCCGTTGAAGCTGCGCGGTCCACGCCCTCGGACGCCACCCTCTACGGAGGCGACGAGATCCGGATGGACCTCCCGAACGACGCCGCGGCCCGGGACGAGCGCGGCCTCGTGTTCGAGAGCCGGCAGCTGAGCGGCGAGCGCGAGTACTTCGGCGAGCCGATCGACATGAGCTTGAAGGAGGCCGACGTCGTCGAGACCCTGCGCTCCTTCGCGCAGATCAGCGGGCTCAACATCGTGGTCCAGCCCGAGGTCGAGGGCCGGGTGACGGTCGAGCTGCACGACGTGCCGTGGGACCAAGCGCTCGAGCAGATCCTCAAGATCAACAACCTCGGCTACGAGGTCGAGGGCAACATCATGCGCATCGCGCCGCTGTCGTTGCTGCGCGCCGAGGCGCAGGAGCGCCAGCAGCTGGTCGCCGCCCAGGCCCTCTCGCTGCCGCTCGAAACGGTGATGAAGCGGCTCTCGTACACGAGCGCCAGGAACCTCGCCTCCATCCTGCAGCGGGGTGGCCGCGGCGGAACCCTCCTGTCGCAGCGCGGCAGCGTGATCGTCGACAACCGGACGAACACGCTGATCATCTCCGAGCTGCCGGAGTACATGGACACGATCCTCTCGATCATCGAGAACCTGGACGAGCCCGAGCCGCAGGTGATGATCGAGGCCCGGATCATCGAAACCACCAAGCGCTTCAGCCACGAGCTCGGCATCGCCTGGGGCTTCGACTTCACGGCCGGCCCGGGGACCGGCAACTCGACCGGGCTCGAGTTCCCGAACCGGGTCGACGGCGGCGGAGCGGTCAACCTGGGCACCGCGGGGGATAGCGGAATCCTGAGCTTGAGCCTGGGCAACATCCTCGACACCGTCCGGCTCGACGCGACGCTCAACGCGGCGGAGCAGGACGGCTTGGTCAACATCCTCTCGACGCCGAAGATCGCGACCCTGAACAACACGCAGGCGACGATCCAGAGCGGCCTCCAGGTGCCGATCCAGACGGTGGCGAACAACACCGTCACGGTGCAGTTCGTCAACGCCACGCTACGCCTGGAGGTCACGCCGCAGATCACCGCCGACGGCACGGTGGTGATGGACATCCACATCCAGAAGCGCGAGGTCCAGACCGCCTTCCTGGTGCCGGGTGCCACGAACGCCCCGATCGCGACCAAGGAGGCACGGACCCAGGTGCTCGTGCGCGACGGCGGCACCGCGGTGATCGGCGGCATCTACGAGATCTCGACCGACCAGGGCCAGAACCGCATCCCAGGGTTGGCGAACATCCCGATCCTGGGCCACCTGTTCCGAAGCAACGAGCGGACGGACGAGAACGAAGAGCTCTTGATCTTCATCACCCCGCGAGTGGTTCGACTGTAGGAGTTCATGACGATGAGACATCCCTGGAAGAGCAACTGGCTCCTGACCCTCGCCCTGCCGCTCGCGCTCGTCCTCGCGGGCTGCTCGGGGGACGCCGGCGAGACCGACACCGGCGGCGTGGAGATCATAATCAGCGACTTCGACGGCCAGCCGACCCTGATCTCGGTGAACAACGCCGCCGCGGCCGGACTGGTCAGCATCGGCGAGATCACGGTCTCCTCGCTGACCGAGAATCCGGGCGATCTGCCGACCGATCTCCAGACGGTGGTCCTGAACACCTACGAGATCGTCTACACGCGCGCCGATGCCGGCAGCCGGGTGCCCACGCCGCTCGTCGAGCGCGTCCTCGGCTCAATCCCGGCCGGCGGCGACACGACGTACGAGAACCTCCCGATCCTGCGGGCCGAGCAGCTCCTCAACCCGCCGCTCTCCGACCTGCTGTTCGTCAACGGCGGGTTCGACACCGAGACCGGGAGCGACGTGATCAAACTCAACTTCGGCGTCCGCTTCTTCGGCCGCACCGTCGGAGGGCGCGACGTCGCGACCCCCAGACAGAGCTTCACGGTGGAGTTCGTCCCCTGAGGACGGTCCGAGCTTTCCAGGAGATAGGCCCATGTCGAGACGTATCCGAAGCCTGATCAAGACCCATCGCTCGCTCTCCATCGCCGGGCTGTTCCTCGTCGCCCTCGCCGCGTCGCTCGCCGGCTGCGACGGCGACTCGCCGAGCGAGCCGAGCCAGCCGCCCGGGACGCCTCCGGGAACCGGGCCGAGCAACGCCACCTACAGCATCACCGTGACGGTCGATCCGGCATCCGTTCCGGCCGGCAGCGACGATCCGGTCCAGGTCGTCGTACGGGTGATCCGGCGGGACACGGGGCAGCCGCCGCCGAACGGCACCACGGTCGTGCTGGCCGCCGGCGCCGGCGCCTTCGGCGCTCTCGGCGGTCCGACCACGACCGCCGTCGAGACGATCAACGGGCAGGCGTCCGTGGCGTACTTCCCGCCCGCCACGCTGACCACCGGCACGGTCGTCATCCAGGCCCGCCTGGAGGACTCGATCGGCCAGGCGCAGCTCCGGATCACCGAGCCCGCGACCTTCTTCATCGCCTCGGTCGAGCCGAACAGCGGCAGCCCGAACGGCGGCGACGTGGTGACGATCACCGGGGGCGGGTTCGAGACTCCGGTCCGGGTGACCTTCGGCGGCGTGCCGGCGCAGGTGGAGTCGGTCAGCTCGAACCGGATCCGGGTCGTGACGCCGCCGTCCCCGAACCCGGTGCCGGTGGGCGGCACCGCGACGGTCCCGGTCTCGGTGACGATCAACCTGAACGAAGAGGAGCAGGCCAGCGACACGCTGCCGAGCGCCTTCATCTACGCGCGCGGCGGCACGGTCATCCAGCCCCAGGTCTTCTCGATCAGCCCGGCCTCCGGCCCGAACGAGGGCGGAACCCGGGTGACGATCGTCGGAGAGGGCTTCCAGTCGCCGGTCCAGGTCTTCTTCGGCGATGGCGCCTCGGCCGCGAGCTTCACCGGGCTGGAGGCGACCGTCGAGTCGGTATCGAGCGACCGGATCGTCGTGGTCACCCCGCCCGCCCAGGGCTTCGGCCAGAACAACCTGAACGAGGTGGTCGACATCCTGGTGCGCAACCAGCAGAGCGGCTTCACGACCGTCGCGTCCTCGGCGTTCCAGTACGGCGCCGGCGGGGCGAACGTGCCGTTCATCTCGTCGATCGCTCCGAACCAGGGGCCGTTCACGGGCGGCACGATCGCGACGATCTTCGGGCAGGGCTTCGACGAGCCGGTGGCGGTGACGCTCGCCGGTCTCGGCGCCGACATCATCTCGGTGACCGCCACCGAGGTCGTGGTGCGGTCGAACGGCATCGCGATCGACAGTTGTAACGACGTCACCGGCGAGACGCGGCTGGTCAACATCGAAACCGGAGAGGCGGCCACCGGCCCGGACTGGATCTACCGCGTGGTGTCGCCGGTCATCACCGGCGTGACGCCGAGCAGCGGTCCGCAGAGCGGCAACACCCAGGTGACGATCAGCGGCTTGAGCTTCATGGAGCCGCTGCGGGTCCGCTTCTCGTCCGGGGGCGACTCGTTCGCCGCCAACATCGTCAGCGTGAGCGGCGGTCAGGTCGTGGTCCGGACCCCGTCGGTACCGAACGGGAGCCTGGACACCGAGCCGTGCGACGACAACGCGGACGGCACCGCGGGCGAGCGCTACATCCCGACCGCTTTCGACGTCGAGGTCGAGAACCTGCTCTCCACCTGCTCGACCGAGTTCGAAGGGGCCTTCACTTTCGTTCCGTCGAGCTCGAGCTGCCGCAACGACGTCGGCCCGGTCGATCCGCCGGTGGTCGAGTGCCAGGACGGGTTCGACAACGACGGCGACGGCTTCATCGACGAGGACGACCCGCAGTGCACGGGGCCGGACGACGACGAGTCGGCCTGACGCACGGGTCCGAAGCCATTCCCACCGCGGGCGCCGGGCCGCTGGACGGTCCGGTGCCCGCGTCCGTATACTCCACCGCGATGAAGAGACTCCTGCGTACCCTGACCTTGGGCGTCGTCTGCTCGGGCCTCGGCCTCTGGCTGGCTTG
Organism: uncultured Thermoanaerobaculia bacterium; assembly: GCA_964560325.1. Taxonomy (GTDB): domain Bacteria; phylum Acidobacteriota; class Thermoanaerobaculia; order Multivoradales; family DATKCC01; genus CAZLLV01. The sequence goes on from CAZLLV010000211.1 coordinate 5,630, forward strand.
CGACTCCGCGACGCCGACCGCCCCGTCGGGCACCATCCTCACGATCACGGCGAGCCCGAGCCAGATCGGCCTGAACGGGACCTCCCAGATCACCGTCATCGGCCGCCGGCCGGACGGGAATCCCCTGAACCCGGGGACCGAGATCTTCTTCTCGACCAGCCTCGGCAGCGTGTCGCCGACCGTGACCACGGTCGATGACGACGGCGTGGCGCGGGCCACCCTGCGCGGAGACGGCCGGCCCGGGACGGCGAACGTGACGGCGAGCGTGAGCACCACGACCGGCGGAGGCGGGGCCGGTGGCGGGGGTGGGGAAGGGGGCGGCGGCGGTGGTGGCGGTCCGACCACGGGCGTCGGAACGACTTCCACGAGCGTCCTGATCGGCAACGATCCGGACCAGCAGCCGACCGTTCTCGTCTCGGCCAGCCCGAGCACCATCTTCGTCGAGGAGACGTCCGAGGTGACGGTCGTCGCGCGGGCCTCCGACGGCTCGCCGCTCGCGGCCGGCGAGCGCGTCATCCTGACCTCGACCCTCGGGGAGATCTCCCCCGACCGGCCGGTGATCGGCAACGACGGCACGGCCACGGCGACGCTCCTGGCGGGTAAGCAGCCCGGTACCGCGGAGATCCGGGCGATCGTCGGCTCCGCGGAGCCCGCGACGACCACGGTCACGATCCAGGACACCGTGAGCGACGTCAGCATCACGATCACGCCAGACAGCATTCCCGAGAGCGGCGGCACCATCGAGCTCATGGCCTTCGTCATCAACTCGCAGGGCACTCCCGTACCAGGGCGGCAGGTCACGTTCGACACCCAGGTCGGGGACACGGATCCCGACGTGGTGTCGACCGACAACCAGGGACGCGCGGCCACGACCATCACGGTGACGGACCAGGAGCTCGACGTCTTCCTGGGCCCGTGCTTCCACGTGAGCGCGCAGGCCGGCACCGGAGGCGGCAATTTCGAGACAGCCAGGGAAGTCGTAGAGGTCGAGGGCCGGGACCAAGACGAATGCGAGCTCGAGGCCGAATGACGACACGCGAGACCGGCGAGCGTGAAGCCGGGCACCCCCCTGCTATACTGCCGGCGCCTTGAGCGCCCCTGAAACCGACTCCGAGCGCCTCCCGGCCCCGCGCGAGAACGCGGCCGGGAGGCGCCCTCTCCATGCCTGACGACGGCCCCACGAGCGAGCGCCTGGACAGCCTCCGTGCGCGCTGGGAGTCCGACCGTTCGTCGGGCGTCTTCCTCCAGCTCGCGGACGAGTACCGGCGCCTCGGACGGGCGGAGGACGCGGTCGCCGTGCTCGAGGAGGGGCTGGGCAAGAACCCGAACCACCCGGCGGCGCTGGTCGCCCTCGGCCGCTGCCGGCTCGAGCTCGGCCGCGCCGAGGAGGCGACCGAGGTGCTGGAGAGAGTGATCGCCGGCGATCCGACGCAGATGGTCGCCTACCGGCTCCTCGTCGAGGCGTACGTCGAGCGCGGCATGCCGGAAGAGGCGCGCCAGCGGCTGCGCGTCTACAGCCTGTTGAACGACGCCGATCCGGAGATCGCCGAGCTGCGGCGCCGGATCGGCGAGGTCGAGCGCAGCCACCGCGGCGGCTCGGGTGTCGTCTCGCCGGAAGCGGCGGAGGAGCCGGTGGAGCGGACGGACGACGAGCCGGTGGCCGCGATCGGAGGCGGCGAGGCGCCCGAGAGCGTTTGCGAGGAGGCCCCGGCCGCCAGCTCGACGGGCGGCGCTCCCGGCGACCGGCAAGACCCGTTCCCGGCCCTCGACGATCGCTCGGCCCGCGACCGCTACCTCGCGGGTCTCGCGGGCGGCCTGTTCGACGTCGGCGCCGCGCCGAGCGGAGCCGAGGGGCACGGACAGTCGGCCGCCCAGGAGAGCGAGATCCCGCCCGCACCTGCCGACGAGCCGACGGTATCGGCCGCGGAGGCGGCCTCCGGCGACGACCTCTTCGGGCTCGCAGGGCCGCGGGAGACTCCGCCGCCCGACCTCTCCGCGCTCTTCGGTCCGTCCGCTTCCCGGGAAGCGGCGGGCGCTCCGGCTGCGCCCGAGCCCGCCCCGCCCCCGCTCCAGGAGCCGTCCCCACCACCGCCGGCGCGCGACGCCGCCGGCCGGCCCACCGTGACCCTCGGCCGTCTCTACCTGCGGCAGGGGCACCGCGACGAGGCCGCGGCGATCTTTCGGGAGGTCCTGGAGCGCGATCCGGCCCACGCCGAGGCGCGTGCGGAGCTCGACCTGCTCGAGGCGCCGGCCGAGGGGGCGGAAGGGGCGGAGGACGGTGCTCTGCCGCCGCTGACTGCCGCCGATCTGCTCGCCGACTGGCACGGAGGCCGGGATCCGGAGGGCATGACGTCCCGCAAGCGCCACGTCCTCGAGCGCTACCTGGAGCGGATCCGGGGGAGGTCGGGGCACGATGTTCATTGAGCGGCTGAACGAGATCAGCCAGCGGATCGACGGCGTGCTGGCGCTCTCGCTGGTCGCCGACGACGGGATCATCGTGGAGTCGGTCAGCTCGTCGTCCGACCTCGACCTCGAGATCCTGGCGGCGGAGATGATCGCCCAGGTCGAGGCGATCTCGGAGAACCACCGGGAGCTCGCCGCCGGCAACGTGCGGCAGCTCACCGTCGCCACCGACCGCATGACGCTGATGGTAAGCTCCGTCAGCGACAGCTACTACCTAGTGCTCGTGCTCGCGGGCGGTGGGAGCCACGGCCGAGCGCGATTCGAGCTGCTCCGCGCCCGGCTGGCCCTCGAACGCGACTTGATGTAGCCGGTGAGCCACGTTCGGGGCGAGCCGTTCTCGGCCCGTTCCAGTTGGATTCTGTACTTTCACCCAGCGGGAGCGCGAGCCGCGCCGCCGAGGGCGGTGCGGCCTCCGCCGCGGGTTGACGGATAGAGGGAGTCGATCACGGTGCTGACTTTCGAACAGATCAAGGAGCTGATCGAGCTCGTGGCCGCCCGGAAGCTCCAGGGCATGGAGGTGGAGCGGTCCGGCTTCCGCCTCAAGATCGACGGCTACACGGCGGCGCCGTCCGCTCAGGCCGCCCCGGGACCGGCGACGGCCGCCGCCCCGGCACCGCCACCGGCCGTCCCGGCGACGCCTTCCGCGCCCGAGCGCACCGCTGCGACGGCCGCGGCCTCGCCGGCGCCCGGCCCGGCCGGCTCGGCCGCGCCGGAAGCCGAGGAGACCGGCGTGCCGGAGGGCTCGCACATCCTCGACTCGCCGATCGTCGGGACCTTCTACACTGCGCCGTCGCCGGACGCCGCTCCCTTCGTCCAGGTCGGCGACCGCGTCAAGAAGGGGCAGATCCTCTGCATCGTCGAGGCGATGAAGCTGATGAACGAGATCGAGTCGGACGTCGACGGCACGGTCGTCAAGATCTTCCCGGAGAACGCCCAGCCGGTGGAGTTCGGCGAGCCCCTCTTCGCCCTCGAAACCAGCTAGAGCCGATGTTCAAAAAGGTCCTGATCGCCAACCGGGGCGAAATCGCGCTCCGCGTCATCCACGCCTGCCGCGAGCTCGGCATCAAGACCGTCGCCGTCCACTCGACCGCCGACCGCGAGAGCCTGCACGTCGTCTACGCCGACGAGGCGATCTGCATCGGCCCTCCGCCCTCGTCCGAGAGCTACCTGAAGCTCTCCTCGATCATCCCGGCGGCCGAGATCACGGGCGCCGACGCGGTGCATCCCGGCTACGGCTTCCTCGCCGAGAACGCCCACTTCGCCGAGGTGCTCGGCGAGTGCAGCATCGCCTGGATCGGCCCCCGGCCGGAGACCATCCGCCTGATGGGCGACAAGTCCGCGGCGCGCCGGCAGGCGATCGCCGCGAAGGTCCCGGTGCTGCCGGGCAGCGAGCAGCCGCTCGCCGACGCGAGGGAGGCGGAGCGGCGGGCGGCCGAGGTCGGCTACCCGGTGATCCTCAAGGCGTCGGCCGGCG
>CAZLLV010000212.1:0-4507 GCA_964560325.1 uncultured Thermoanaerobaculia bacterium
ACTTCACGCCGCGAGCCGCCCCCGCCCCCCACCCCCCAGCGCCCGGTACACCGCCCGCCCCAGCGACAGCGCCGCATCCAGCCCATCCGGCAGCCCATCCCCGGCCCCCGCCGCCTCCAGCGCCGCCCGCACGTCGAGCCCATCCACCTGCAATGACGCCGTCACCTTCTTCGCCACCAGCCGGAACGCGATCTCCTGCGCCGTCCCCGCGTAGTACGGGATCAACACCGTCACCGCCCGCCGCTGCCCGATCCGGTGCAACCGCCCAATCGCCTGGCGGTAGGTGAACGCCGAGTAGTCGAGCTCGTACCAGACCGCGGTGGAGAAGCCGATCAGGTTGTTCAGCCCCGTCCGTACCGCGTTCGGGTTCACCAGCAGCACCGGCACCCCCGGCTCGTTCAACCTCCGGTCGATCCAAGCCTCCCGCTTCTTCGTCGGCACCTTCCGCACGTCGAGGAAGACCGCGCTCGGCACCACCGTCTTCACCAGCTCCAGCAGCCGCTCCGGAAGGCGCGTCCGCGTGTGCCGGACGAAGACGATCACCCGCTCCCCAGCCGCCACCCGCCGCTCCAGCTCCGCCAGCAACCACGCCTCCTTCGGCGTCCTCCAGCTGGAAGGAAAGGCCCGCCCCCGAGCCACCACCGCACCGCCCACCGACTCCGGGTAGGCGACCTGGAACGGCTCCAGGTCCTCCGTCGCCCGGTCGAGGTAAGACGGCAGCTCCACCAGCGACCCCAGCAGCCGCCCCGACAGCTCCGGCTCGAACCGGTCCTCGTGGATCCGCTCCAGCACCCGCCCCTGCATCCGCTCGTACTCCGCCAGCAGCTCCCCGGCCGCCACGTCCCCGTCCGCCACCGCGAGCGGCGCCGGCGCCTCCACGAGCGGCGGCAACGCCTCCTCCAGGTCCGCCTTGTGCACCGGGATCGCCGTGTCCAGCAGGTACCGCATCAGGAACAGCGGATGCACCCCCGGCGCCTCGCCGATCACCCGCCGGTTGGCGATCTCCCGATCGGTGTACCGCCCGAGCGCCTTCACGTCGGTCGAGTCCCGCAGCGTCAGCCGCACCTTCTGGTACCCGTACCGCGCCACGAACGTCCCCCGGTCCTCCCGCCCGAACTCCCGCCGGAACGCCGGCGACAAGGCGTGGAAGTTGGTGAAGAGCGAGCTCGCGTAGCCGCCCATCAGGCTCCCGGTCAGCGCCAGCGTCGGCACCCCCGGCAACCCCGTCAACCGGTGCGCCGCCTTCGACTGCGCCGAGCGCGCATGGTTGAACTCGTGCGCCTCGTCCAGGATCACCAGGTCGAACCGGTCCCGGTACGAGCGGAGGATCCGCTTCGCCAGCGGCACCCGCCGCGGCGGAGCCGCCTGGAAGAGCGGCTCCCCGCACACCCCCTCCTCGTGCCACTCGGCCAGCTCGTCGAGCTCCTCCAGCGCCCCGAGCAGCACCTCCTCGGCGGTCCGATCGTCGACAACGGCCCGCCGCCGCACACCCGGCACCTGCTGGAGCAGGAAGGACCCATTCGTCGGATGCGACAGCACCCGCGCCACCTCCGCGAGCCGGTCCGCCAACACCTCGAGCGAACCGCCCGCCGCCTCCGTCAAGCGCCCGGCGAGCTGAAGGAGCGGAAGGACGACCGTGTAGCGCCGGTCGCTCCCACGATCCTCGAGCGCATCTCGGAGAGCCCGGAGCACCCCACTCCGAAACCGCTCGACACGCTCCACCGACACCGGCACCGCCTCGCTTCCCTCACAGACCTCCCGCCAGCGCTCCGGAGCGAGCGAGCCCACCAGGTCCTCCTCCGGCAGGCTCGCCACCAGCACCGCCGCCAGCTCGACCGCGAGCCGGGCGAAGAGGTTCCGCGGCCGTCGGATCTCGGCCTCGCACCGCAGCCGGCGCGAAGCGTTCGTCTCCGCGCCGCGAGCGAGCGGAGCGCCACACCCCGGGCAGCGTCCGTCCACCCCCGCGTGCCCATGCCCGAGCTTCGCCGTCTCCCGGCTCAGCACGTAGAGCTCCGCGTCGGCGGCGAGGTCGTGGACCGTCTCGACGATCCGCACCCGCGCCTCCGGCACCACCGCCTCCGCCTGGTCCCGCCAGCTCCCTAGGAGGTGCGGAGGGCAGAGCACCAGCGTCCGGCGCACCAGCGGCAGCGACCCCGGAAGCCCGACCCGCTCCAGCTGACGCAGCGTCTCCCGATGGTGCCGCGGCGAGAGCGCCGCCGCGACGAAGAGCGCCATCGTCGTCTTGCCGGTCCCCACCTCCGCCGTAAACATCGGGTTCCGCCCCGTCGCCAGCAGCTTTAACGCCGCCTGGATCGCCTGCGACTGCACCCCGAACGGCTCCCGCGCCAGCGCCGGCAGCTCGATCTGCCCCTCCGGATCGGCCGGATCGTGCAGCGGAGGAAACTGCCGCCGGAGAAGCTCCGCCATCGACCGGCCGTAGTGGAGCAGCAGGTCCGCCGCGGTCCACTGCTCCATGTCGTCGCCCCCGGCGGGCTCGATCCCCTCCGCCAGCGTGTGGAACGTCCCGGTGTCGAGCCGGAGCACCGTCACCCGGAGCCGGGGCCGGTCGACCGCCGTCACCGACACCGCCCCGGTCGACGACTCCTTCCGGTCGATCTCCACCGACTCCCGTGAGTACGCCCCCTTCGCCAGGATCGGCGGCAGCCGGTCCGGCGCATCCGGCTCCAGCCGATGCCCGTTGAACATCCCCGACGCGAGTGCGAGCGCGATGTGCGCCGGCTTCGGCGGCAAAGCCACCGGGAACAGAGCCCCCAGCAGCTCGCGAGCCGACAGCCGCTCGCCCGTCTCGCCCCGCCATGGCTCGAACCCCCCGGCCGCCGCCTCGAGATCGCTCTCGGCGAGAACGTAGTCGAGACGGAAGCGAGCGTCGGCAGCACCTGGAACCCGGTACCGGACCGCGGCGTCGGAGGAGAGAACCGGCAGCTCCTCCGGCGAACGAGCCCATCGCAGAACGCGATCGACCGCCCGAGGCGCCGCGTCGAGCGCACGGGACCGCCGCCGCCCCGCGACCAGCACCTGCCCGAACGCCTCGAACTCCGCCGGCGGCAGGCGCCAGCACCGCAGCTCCGCGTACGCCGTCGCCAGCAGCTCCGCCGACGCCGGCAGCGCCCCGTACGGAACGAGTAACAGCAGCACCCCGGACCCGGCCGCCAGGTGCCCGGTGAACCGCGCCAGGAACCGCTGCTCGAGCCGCCCGTGCTCCGGGTCGTGGTCGTACGGAGGGTTCAGGTAGAGCACACTCGCCCCGCCCCCGGCGGAGAGGTCGTTCCCGGCGACCAGCCGAAAGGAGTCGCCGTGAAACGCCCGATCCCCGGAGCCGCCGAGGGACGCCTGGAGCGCCCGAGCACGCTCGCGCTCCAGCTCGCAGGCGACGATCGACGGCCGGTTCGGCGCCCACTGCGAGCCCGAGCCCGGGTCGGCCGACCACGCCTCGCACAGCGCCCGCACCGCTGTACCGTCTCCGGCGCACGGGTCGAGCACCAGGCCGTGGCGCCGCCTCTCGGGCCAGACGACGAGCGACGCGACGTGCGGAAGGATGGAGCCGGGGGTGGGGAAGTACCCGCCGACTTCGACGGATCCTGGACGTGCCATGAGCGATACCTCCTCGGGTCGTGCGGCGGCGACGCCGCCGCGGATCGAAAGGGGGAGGCCCGGCAGGGCCTCCTTTACCCGGGAGAGATCCCTCTCTTCTGTTGGGAGCGGTGGGGGAGCTACGCGGCGCCGAAGGCGAGCGCGAGCTGCGCGCTGGCGACGTCGATGGCCCCGTCGGTCGAAAGCTCGCCGGCCAGACCGACTCGCTTCGGGGCCGGTCCATGCTCCCGATGGAAGCGCGCCGTCTGCTTGGTCAAGAACGCCTCGAACCGCTCCCGTCCGACGCCGCAGGCGAGGGGCGGATCGAGCCGGCAGGCGTCGAGGTCGCACGGCGGCGCCGAGTACGGCTCCAGCGGATCGGTGACCCATGGTTCCTCGAGCGCTGCCCGGTAGAGCTGGAGGTGGAACCGGAGGTCCCGCAGGAGCGGCAGCGCCGTCCGCCGGTCGACATACGCCGCGAAGAGCGCCGCCCGGGCCGCCTCTCGCGCGTCCTCCCCGAGCTCCTCCTCCAGCGCTCGCGTCTGCTCGTCCACCCACTGGCGCGACGGTGCCATCACGAACCGGACATCGTCGGTGAACGGCACCGGTGGCTCCAGGTGGAAGAGCTCCGGCAGGTAGGCGACCGTCACGACCCCGCCGGGCACCGGCTGCGTCATCCACCGGTGCTCCGAGCTTCTCGGCACCTCGATCCGCACCCTCTCGTCGATCGAAGCGCGCCGGCCGGCGCGGAGGTTGGCGGTGAACGGCTTCGCCGCTCCCACGGTCGCGAAGTAGGCGAGCCAGACCGGCCGCCGCACCTCGCCGCCGCCCGGCCCGAGCTCCCAGAGCCCGTCGGCCGTCAGGCAGCCGAGCAGCCGGGCGGAGAAGGTCCGGGTCTTCCGCGGCCGCCGGCGGG
>CAZLLV010000213.1:0-11036 GCA_964560325.1 uncultured Thermoanaerobaculia bacterium
CTCCTCCGGCATGGCGGCGATCTCGACCTCGATCCTCGCCACCGTGCCGCTCGGCTGCTCGGTGGTCTTCTCCGAGCCGGTGTACGGCGGCACCGACTACCTGATGGAGCACGTGCTCCCGTCGATGGGCATCGCCACCCGCTGCTTCCCGGCCGGCGGCGACGCCGAAGCGGCGGAGGCGGTCGTGCGCGAGCTCGAGGCCGAGGGCAAGCCGTGCCGGATGATCTACCTCGAGACCCCGGCCAACCCGACGATCGTCTCGACCGACATCGCCTCGATGGCCGAGGTCGCCCACCGCCACGGCGCGCTCTGCGCGGTCGACAACACGCTGCTCGGCCCGCTCTACCAGCAGCCGCTCCGCCACGGCGCCGACCTGGTCCTCTACTCGGCGACCAAGTACCTGGGCGGCCACAGCGACGTGGTCGGCGGCGCCGCGCTCGGCTCGGCCGAGCTGATCCAGAAGATCAAGATGATGCGGACGATCCTCGGCTCCATGCTCGATCCGCACTCCGCCTGGCTGCTGCTGCGCTCCCTCGAGACGGCGAAGCTGCGCATGACCTGCTCGCGCAAGAACGCCCAGAAGGTCGCCCGCTGGCTGTCGGAGCACCCGCGGGTCGCCCGCGTCTACTACCCCGGCTACCTCGAGGACCCGAAGCAGGAGGAGATCTGCGCGCGCCAGACCGAGGGGGGCGGGGCGCTCCTCTCGTTCGAGATCGCCGACGGCACCGAGGAGGCGGCGTTCCGGTTCCTCGACGCCCTCTGCCATTTCAAGCTCGCGGTCTCGCTCGGCGCCAACGAGTCGCTCGCCGAGCACCCGGCGTCGATGACCCACGCCGATGTGCCGCCGGAGCGCCAGCGCGAGATGGGGATCACCCCCGGCCTCGTCCGGCTGGCGGTCGGCATCGAGCACCCGGACGACCTGATCGCCGACCTGGAGCAGGCGTTCGAAGCGGCGGCCGAGGAGCCGGCGGCGGCCGGGGCGGCGGCCTCCGCGGAATGATATCCCGCACGGGGGCGGCTCGTAGGCTCTCTTCGGGTCGGATCGGATCGGCGCCGGTTCGCGCACGATCGTTACGCGAATGAGGCGGTGCCGCGTGAAATCAAACGCGGCGTGTGTGCACCTTCGGGTGGACGATGATAAAAACGGGGTCGATCCCGTTCCAGACGATCGCGGTCCGATCCGGCCCGCCTGCCGAAGAGGTCGTTCCATGGCTCGAATTCCGCTCGCCCCGCCCCGACCGCGCCGGCTCCTCGCCCTGGCTCGCCTCCTGGCGCTGCCGATCGCCGCGACGCTGTTCGCCTCCCCCGCCCTGGCGCAGTCGCCGCCTCCCGCCCCTCGCACGGCCTCCCAGGCGATCGCGGCGAACGACCGCGCGGCCCTGCGTGCCGAGACCGCTGTCGCCCACCGACTGGCCCACCTCGACGAGGTCCTCGCCCTGGGCACGTTCCCGGACGATTCGCCGCTCTGGCCGGCGCGGCTCGTCGCTTCGATCGAGGCCGGGCGGCTCGACGGCTCGCCGGCTCGCGATCTGCTGCGCCGGCTGGCCGTCGAGCTCCGTGGACTCGGCGGAAATTGGACCCTCGGGGGCCGTCCGGACGAACCGCCCGGCGCGCGTCCTGCCGCCAGCGCCCCCGCCGGCCGCGAGCGCGCGGAGCGAATCTTCCGCATCGGCGAACTGCTCGCTCTCATCGAACGAAAGCTCGGCGTCCGCGCTTCCGAGCAGGCTTCCTCGAGGCGCGACACCGATGTCCCGGCACAGGACACAGGGAGCCCACCGGCGAACCGGATCGACAGCAAGTACGGCACCGATTCCTGCTTCGCTGCTACCGTGCTCTCGCTCGGCGGGAACGACGGCGGGAGCACCCAGTTCGCCAGCAGCGACGGGAGATCGTCCTGCGACGGCCCCTCTTCCGGGCCCGATCTCTGGTTCCGCTTCACCGCTCCGTCCGACGGCCCCTACTCCTTTACGACCGTCTCGGACTACTACGATCCGCCGTTCGACACCGTCATCTCCCTCCACTCCGGCTGTCCCCTCCCCGACGACGATCGAGAGCTGGCCTGCAACGACGACTTCGACGGCTCGCTGCTCTCGTCGATCTCCCGCGTCATGACGGCCGGCGACTCGGTGTGGGTCCGCGTCACCGGCTACGACGGCGCGACCGGGCGCTTCGACCTCACCGTGACCCTCGATCGGACGGTCCGCGGGACGGTCGTCGAGGAGCCGGGCGGCGCGCCGATCGAGGGCGCGACGGTCGAGATCCTCGACTGGTTCGGCTACCGGAAGGGCGAAACGACGACCGCCGCGGACGGTTCGTACGCCGCCGGGGTGAGCGCTCAGGCGGACCTGCGCGCGAGAGCCAACCATCCCGAGAAGGTTTCCCAGCTCTACGACGGTATCGACTGTCCGGCCGGATCGTTCTGCTCGGCCTATTCCGCCGACCCCATCTCCGTGGCGGACGGGGACGCCTCCGACATCGATTTCGCCCTCGGTGTGGGCGGCACGATCTCCGGCACGGCCATGGCGGCGGACACCGGCGGTCCGCTAGTCGACGACTACGGGAATCACGTCTACGTCAACCTCTACGACACGACGGGGACGTTTCTCCAGTCCTCGGTAATCGACGAGCACGACGGCTCGTGGCGGATGGGGAGCATCGCCCCGGGGAGCTACTACGTCAGCATCTCCGCCTACCAATACGTCTCCGAGGTCTGGAACGACGAGCCTTGCTCTTCGACATGCGATCCGCTGACGGGAGATCCGATCGTGGTCGGCGCAGGCGAGACGGTCGGAGGCATCGATTTCGTCCTCGACCGCCTCGGCGAGATCCGCGGCAGAGTGACCGACGACGCCACCGGAGATCCGGTCGGGTCAGGCCAGATCCGCCTCCACGACACCTCCGGCACCCACGTCCGCACCGCCTACCTGGCGACCGACGGTACCTACGCGATGCCCAGCGTAAGCGGGGGGGAGTACTTCGTCCGTACCGAAACGCCCGATCACGTCGACGAGCTCTACGACGACCACGCATGCGAAGGCGGCTGCACCGCCACCGTCGGAAACCGAGTCGCCGTCGGCCTGAACGACCCTACCGAAGGGATCGATTTCGCCCTGACCCGCAAGGCCACCCTCTCGGGAGTGGTGATCGATCGCCAGACTCGAGAACCCATCCAGGGTGCCGACATCGACCTCTACGACTCCTCGGGGGAGTGGGTGGCCCGGAGGTACCTCTCCTATAGCTCGGAGGGCGGGTACGAGTTTCGTGGGCTCGACGCCGGTACTTATTTCGTGCGGGCCGGCTGGCAGCCCTGGAACAGCTACTACTCTCACAACGGCGAGCTGTACGACGACGTTCCTTGCCAGCCGGAGTGCGATCCGACGACTGGAACGCCGGTCGTCGTCCCGGCGAACAGCCCGGTGACCGGGATCGACTTCGAGCTCGACCGTCTCGGGTCGATCGCAGGCACCGTCGTCCATTCGGCGACGGGACAGCCCATCGAGATCTCTGTCTCGGCGTACGACCTCGACGGTCACCAGGTCGCATACAACTACACGGACGCCGACGGCCACTACGAGATCGCCGATCTTCCGGACGGCAGCTATCGGATCCAGACCCAAACCGGCTCGAGCTACTCGTCGTACTACCGGCCCGAGAGATATCCCAACCTCCCCTGCGGCTCGACTTGCGACCCCGGTCTCGGAACGCCGGTGGCCGTGACGGCGACGCACCGAGTTTCCGGGATCGACTTCTCGGTCGAGCGCCTGGGCAGGATCCACGGAACCGTGTACAGCACGAACCCCGGGGACGCGGTCGAGGCGAGGGTCGACTTGCTCGATGCTTCCGGCGTCAAGATCAGGACCAGCGACAACGACTATTCGGCGAGTTACGAGCTGACTCGCCTCTTCCCCGGCACCTACTACCTGGTCGCCCGCCAGAGCGGTGACGGCACGCGCCACCAGGACGAACTCTTTCCCGACGTGCCGTGCGAGCCGGACTGCGATGTCTCCCAGGGAACCCCGATCGTCGTGGGGCTGGAGACCTTCCTGACGGGCGTCGACTTCGAGCTCTCGCCCTGCCCCGGCAACACGCACGAAGAGATCGCCGGAACCACCATCTCCGGCTACGCAAAGGCGGTGGCGTGCGAGCGCGTCACTCTAGACGACGTGCTCCTCGGCGCTGGTGCCGACCTCGTCGTCCGCACCGGCCGGAGCGCCGTCTTCGGCGACGCCTTCTCGATGGAGCCCGGGGCTAGGCTCCGGGTGGTCATCGAGCCCGACTGGGCCGACGACTGACGCGGCCGCCGGCGGGGGCCGGCGCCGCTCCCCCCGCCTCCGCCGCGACCTCCGCGATCAGCTCCCCGAGCGCCGCCGCCGGGTCGCCGCTCTCGCCTTTGAGCGCCAGCTCGGTCTCGAGCACGCGCCAGGGCAGCCGCGCGAGGTACCTCTCGTCCATGCCGGAGGCGGCGAGGTAGGCGCGGTGGAGGCGGAAGGGGTGGAGGCCGGCGAGCGGGCTCTTGACCCCCTCCAGGTCGCCCTGGAGCGCCGGCGCGAGGTTCGACTTGAAGCGCGGGTAGCTGCGCTCGCCCGGGCGCACGCCGGCGGCGCGCATCATGCCGCGCACGGCGGTGAGATTCCGGCAGAAGCCGGCGAAGAGGGCGAAGAAGGAGAGCCGCGCGGCGATCGCGTCGGAGGCGGCGCCGAGGTAGCGGGTCAGCCGGTCGAGCGCCTCGGCGCCTCGCCCCTCCCCCACCGCGTCGAGGATCTTGAACACGTCCTCCTGGCCCCGATCCTCGACCGCCTCCTCGACCAGCTCGACGGAGATCCGGTCTCGGTTCAAACCGGCGGCCAGGTTCGCGAGCTTGCGGTACTCCCCGGCGAATCGGGCGGTCGAGTCCGCCTCGGCGGAGCTCTTGCCCCAGCCGGAGCCGCCCCGCAGCGTCCGGCGGGCGAGGGCGTCGAGCGCCGGGCGGTCGATCGAGACGCCGGTCTGACGGGCGAGCTCGGCGGTCAGGTCGCCGAGGCCCGACCAGGCGCCTTTCTCCGACTCGATCTGGACCAGCCGCGCGACCGCCTTGCGCTCGGCGAGGGCCGCCGCCACCGGGTGGTCCTTGGCCACGGCGCTCTCGGCGAGGACCAGCACGTGCCCCGGAGGCAGGCCCTCCTTCACCACCGCGGCGAGCTCGGAGACCTCCTCCTGGGCGAAGCCCTGGAGCTCGGCGGCACGAGCGGCGGCGAGGAGCTCGGCGAGGCCCTCGCGGATCTCTTCCGCCTTCTTCTTCGAGCGCCGGCCGCTCGCCCCCTGGAACGCCCAGTCGGGGAGCTGCGCGAGGAGCGGGGCCGGCTCCCCCCGGTAGGGATCGAGGTCGAAGAGTCGGACCGCCTGGAGCAGGCGGAGCGCGGCGCGGCGCTCGGCGGCGGAGAGGTCGCCTCCGGCGCCGCCGGAGAGCGGCAGCGCCTCGGCCGCCTGGTCGAGGAAGGTGGCGGCGGCGCTCTTGTCGGCGAAGACGCCGGTCTCGACGGCGAGGACGACCTTGCCGGAGGCGAAGAGGCCGAACGTCCGCAGGTCGGCGAGCAGAGAGGCGAGAGAGGGGGGGCGGCGGTGGCGCTCGACCTCGCAGCCGGCGCGCTCGGCGGCAGCCGCGGCCACCCGCTCCGCCGCCGGCTCGGCCAGAACCCGGTCCCCGATCACCAGGTAAACCGGACCGCCCTCGCCCGCGGCGGCCCGCTCCGTCAGATCGGCGATCGCGTCAGCCATCAAAAGACAGTCCAGGGAGGCGTAGAGCCCCTGAAGCGATCTCCGGCCGTCACGAGGGCGTCATCCGCGCGCGTCTCGCAAGGCGCGGCGACGAGGCATAGCAGCGCTCTGTCGAGGAGCCGCAACGCCGCGAGAGGCGATGCGGGGGCGGCCGGAGTAGGGCGGAGATCGCTTCAGGGGCTCTACGCCTCTTCGTCAGGCTCGATGAAGCCCTTCTCGATCTTCTCCTGCACGTCGACCGTGTAGCGCGCCCAGGGCACCGCTTCGAGACGTGGCAGGGCGATCGCCTCGCCCGAGTGCAGGCAGTATCCGTAGGTGCCGTCGTCGATCCGCTGGAGAGCGGCTTCGATCAGGAGGAGCTGCTTGCGCTCGCCGTCGGAGAGCGCGAAGTTGAACTCGCGGTTCCAGGCGGCGTTCGCCTGGTCGACCAGATCCTCGGTGCCGAAATCGGAGCTCTGCTGGCCGGCCTTGAGATCGCTCTCGTACAGGTCGTGGATGCGCTTCTTCTCCTCTTCGAGACGCTCCCGGAGGCTCGCGATCTGCTTCTTGCTGAGGATGTCTTCGGTCTTGCGCCCGTTGCCGTCACTTGCCACGCGGTGGTCTCCTTTGTGCCGCTCGGCGGACCGGAATTCGGCCCGCCCGACCGGTTCGCCGTCAAATCGGCCCCCGATGGTACTTGATTCCGGCATGGATGGAAAGTACGCGGTAGAGCTGCTCGTAGACGAGCAGGCGGGCGATCTCGTGAGGGAAGGTGAGCGCCGAGAGCGACAGGGTCAGGCGCGCCGCGGAGAGGACGGCCGGGTCGAGGCCGAGGTCGGAGCCGAGGGCGAAGGCGACCGGGTGGGGCCACTCTTCCTGGAGGTCGCCGAGGCGCCGGGCGAGCCGGTCGGTCGAGAGCGTCTCGCCCCGCCGGTCGAGGGCGACCAGCCAGCAGGGGTCGGGCAGCGCGGCGAGGATCGCCTCGCCCTCGGCCGCCCGGCGCTCGCGCCCCTCGCCGGTCCCCTTCGCCTTCACCACCACCTCGCGGATCGGCGTCCAGCGCGCGATCCGCTCCCGGTAGTCGGCGCACAGATCCTCCCAGGCGTCGCGCCGGTGGCGCCCCGCCCAGCAGATCAGCAGCTCTCTCGCCATGCCCTGCCCATGTCGACGGGGAAGATACAATACGCCGTTCCTATGACCGACCGCCGATTCCCCGACGTCCCCTCCGGCTATCCGTTCCCCCGTCTCGAGCGCGAGACGCTCGCCCGCTGGCGCGAGGGGCGGATCTTCGAGAAGTCGCTCGAAAAGCCCGCGCCGCGGGGCGAGTGGGTGTTCTACGAGGGTCCGCCGACCGCCAACAACGTGCCGCACGTCGGCCATGTCTCGGCGCGGGTGGCGAAGGACCTCTTCCCCCGCTACCGCACGATGCGCGGCCACCACGTGGCGCGGAAGGCCGGCTGGGACACGCACGGGCTGCCGGTCGAGATCGAGGTCGAGAAGCGCCTCGGCTTCTCCGGCAAGCAGGAGATCGAGGCCTACGGCATCGCCGAGTTCAACCGCGCCTGCCTGGAGAGCGTGCGCACCTACGAGCGCGAATGGCGGGCGATGACCGAGCGGATGGCGTACTGGACCGACCTCGACCACGCCTACTTCACCTACTCCAACCAGTACGTCGAGTCGGTCTGGTGGGCGCTCTCGGAGCTCCGCCACCGCGAGCTGCTGGCGAAGGGCTACAAGATCCAGCCCTACTGCGCCCGCTGCGGCACCACGCTGTCGAGCCACGAGGTGGCGCAGAACTACAAGGACGTGGAGGACCCGTCGGTCTGGGCGCTCTTTCCGGCGCGCGCCGGCCAGGAGCTGCCGACCGAGGACGGCGGGCGCTGGACGGTGCCGCCGGGGGAGTCGATCGAGGCGGGCCTCGCGCTCGTCGCCTGGACGACCACCCCCTGGACCCTCCTCGCCCACGTCGCGCTCGTCGTCCACCCGGAGCTCGTCTACCGGGTGGTGGCCGACCCGCGCGACCCTTCGGGCGGGCGCTTCCTCCTCTTCGGCGACGACCTCGAGCAGCCGGTGCCGCTCGACGCGGAGGTCGAGGGCGAGCGCAAGCGGCTCGACCTGCGCGACGAGCCGGTGGTCGCCCGGGTGCGCGGCGCGGACCTCGCCGGGCTGCGCTACGACCGTCCGTTCCGGACGACCCTCGGCGAGTGGGTCGACGAGTGCGACGCCCAGGGCCGGCGCTACGCAGGCCCGACCGACGAGAGCGGCTTCCTGGTGGTCGCGGCCGACTACGTGACGTCGACCGAGGGCACCGGGCTCGTCCACACCGCGCCCCGCTTCGGCGAGGACGACTACAAGACCGGCCTCGCCCACGGCCTGCCGCTCCTGAAGACGATCGACAGCGAGGGCCGCGTCGTCGAGATGGCCGGCATCGAGCGCTTCGCCGGTCTCGACTTCAAGGAGGCGGACCCGCGGATCCTGCGCGACCTCAAAGAGCGCGGCCTCCTCCTCCACTCCGAGCCCTACCGCCACAACTACCCGTTCTGCTGGCGCTGCGACCGGCCGCTCCTCTACTACGCCACCGAGAGCTGGTTCGTGACCACGACCGCGAAGCAGGAGCGGCTGATCGAGCTCAACCGGACGATCGACTGGCACCCGGCCCACGTCGGCGAGGGCCGGTTCGGAAACTGGCTCGAGAACATGGTCGACTGGGCGCTCTCGCGCCGCCGCTACTGGGGCACGCCGCTGCCGGTCTGGGAGTGCGGCGGCTGCCCGCACACGGTGGTCGTCGGCTCGTACGAGGAGCTCTTCCGCCTCGCCGGCCGCGAGCTGCCGGACGATCCGTACGACCCGGAGCAGTTCGATCCGCACCGCCCGTCCATCGACGAAATGACCTGGGGCTGCCCGGAGTGTGGCCGGCGTGGAGAACAGGCGGAGATGCGCCGGGTCGAGGAGGTGATCGACGCCTGGTTCGACTCGGGATCGATGCCGTACGCGCAGCACCACTACCCGTTCGAGAACCGCGAGACCTTCGAGCGCCAGTTCCCGGCCGACCTGATCGCCGAGGGCGTCGACCAGACCCGCGGCTGGTTCTACACCCTGCACGCGCTCGCCGGGCTGCTCTTCGACTCGGTCGCCTACCGGAACTGCGTCGTCCTCGGGCACATCAACGACGAGCAGGGCCGCAAGATGTCGAAGCGGCTCGGCAACGTGGTCGACCCGATGGCGGTGATGGAGGAGACCGGCGCCGACGCGCTGCGCTGGTACCTCTGCGTCTCGAACCCGGAGCTCTCGTCGCGCTTCTCGGCGCGCCTCGTCCGCGAGTCGGCGCAGCGCTACCTGCTGCCGATCTGGAACGCGCTCTCCTTCTTCACCATCTACGCCAACCTGGATGGCTGGCGGCCTACGGACGCTCGCACCGATGCATCGGGCCGCGGCCGCCTGCCGTTCGCCGGGCGCCCCGCCCTCGACCGCTGGGTGCTGCTCCGCCTCGACCGGATCGCCGAGGCCGCCACCGAGGCGCTCGAGGGCTTCCGGATCGCCGACGGCGCCCGCGCCATCGAGGCGTTCGTCGACGACCTGACCAACTGGTACGTGCGCCGGAGCCGCGGGCGCTTCTGGTCGGCCGGCGCGGCCGACACGGACGACAAGGAGAGCGCCTACCAGACCCTCTACGAGGTGCTCACGACCCTCGCGCGGCTGACCGCGCCGTTCACGCCGTTCGTCGCCGACGAGCTCCACGGCCGCCTGGAGCGCAGCCAGGGCCGGGGCGCCGAGAGCATCCACCTGGAAGCGTGGCCGGAGCCGGGCGAGCGCGCCGAGGCGGAGCTCGAGCGGGCGATGGCGGCGGTCCAGAAGATCGCCCGGCTCGGCCACGCGGCACGCAACGCCCACGGGCTCAAGACCCGCCAGCCGCTCGCCTCGGTGACGCTGGTGGCCGCCGACCCGGAGCTGCCGGCGGCGATCGAGCCGTACGCCGAGATCGTGCGCGACGAGCTGAACGTCCAGGGGATCGTCTGGGCCGAGCGGCGCGCCGATTACGTGCGCCACGAGGTCAAGCCGGACTTCCGGAAGACCGGGCCGCGCTTCGGCAAGCGGATGAAGGAGGTGGCGGCGGCGCTCGGGCGTGCCGACGGCGACGAGCTGGCGGCGGCGGTCGAGCGGGACGGCAAGATCGCCCTGGAGCTGTCGGACGGCCCGGTCGAGCTCTCGGCCGACGAGGTCGAGGTGCGCCTGGTCGAGCGCGAGGGGATCGCCGCCCAGGGCGACCGCGAGCTGCTGGTCGCCCTCGACACCGCGCTCACTCCCGAGCTGGTCGCCGAGGGGCTGGCGCGCGAGGTGGTCAACCGCGTCCAGACCGCCCGCAAGGAGGCCGACCTCGACTACGCCGACCGGATCCGGGTGCGCTACCGCGCCGGCGGCGAGCTGGCGCGCGCGATCGAGACGCACCGCGACTGGATCGCCCGTGAGACCCTGGCGGTCGAGCTCGCCCTCGTCGAAGACGGCGCCGGCGACCTGCGCCCGGCACCGGTCGAGGACCACCCGTTCGCGCTCGAGATCTCCACGATTTCCAACTAGGAAGGACCGTCCCATGGCAGGCATCTTCAAGGCGTACGACATCCGCGGCCTCTACCCGGAGGAGATCGACGAGACGACCGCCGAGCGGGTCGGGCTCGCGTTCCGCTCGATCCTCGACCTCCCGGAAGGTGCCTCCGCCGGCGCCGGAGGTCCGCGCCCCTCGGTCGTCGTCTCCCACGACATGCGCTCGCACAGCGGGCCGCTCGCGGACGCCTTGATCGGCGGCCTCCTGCGCTCCGGCGTCGACGTGATCGACGTCGGCCTCGCGACCACGCCGATGAGCTACTTCGCCGTCGGCCACCTGGGCGCGGACGGCGGCATCCAGGTCACCGCCAGCCACAACCCGGCGCGCTACAACGGCTTCAAGCTGTCGCGGCGCGAGGCGCGGCCGGTCTCCGGCACGAGCGGCATCCCTTTGATCGAGGAGAAGGTCGAATCGGGCGACCTGCCGGAGGCCGAGGCGCCCGGCGAGCTGCGCAAGGCGGACGTCTTCGACGACTACCAGCGCGTCGTCCTCTCGCACCTGCGCCGTCCCGAGGGCGCCCGGCGGCTGCGGGTGGCGGTCGACTGCGCGAACGGCATGGGCGCCCTCTACCGCCCGATCCTCGAGGCCACCGGCATCGACCTGATCCCGCTCTACTTCGAGCTCGACGGCACCTTCCCCAACCACGAGGCGAACCCGCTGAAGCTGGAGAACCTGCGCGACCTGTCGCGGGCGGTCACCGACC
>CAZLLV010000214.1:0-11578 GCA_964560325.1 uncultured Thermoanaerobaculia bacterium
GTCGAGCGCGCCGGCGTGGACCGGATCGCCCGCGCCGCGCTCGTAGCGGGCGCGGGCGCCGTCGGGGGGGCGGTTCCTCCAGGTGCGGAGGCCGTCCGGACCGGCGGTCGCGAGGTCGGGGCGGCCGTCGTGGTCGAGGTCGCCGGTCGCGAGCGCCCGGACGGCCCCGGCGCCGGCGAGGCCGGAACCCTCGGTCGCGTCGGCGAAGGTGCCGTTGCGCAGGTTGTCGAGCAGGCGGAGGCCGAAGTCGCCCGCGACCAGCAGATCGGGGTCGCCGTCGCGGTCGAGGTCGCTCCAGGTCACCGCGCGCACGCCGGCCGGGATCTCGATCCCCGGGAAGACCCGCTCGGCCTCGCGCGTGAACGGGCTGTCCGGGCCGCCGTCGAGGGCGTTGCGGTAGAGGCCGATCCCCGCCGGCCCGGCGAGCACCAGGTCGAGGTCGGCATCGAGGTCGTAGTCGACCGCGGTCGCCGCGACGGCGGAGGCGCCGGCGAGGCCGGCTTCCTCGACCGACCCCGAGTCGAGCCCGCCGCCCTGCCCCGCGGGCTCGCCGGCGACGCCGGACCAGAGGGTGACGCCGCCGGCGCCGAACGCGAGCAGGTCGGTGCCGCCGTCGTTCCAGAGGTCGGCGGCGAGCAGGCCGGTGGCGTCCGCCGCCGGCTCCTCGGGGCGCGTCGCGGGCTCGGAGACGACGCCGGTCCGGATCTCGAGGCGGGGACCGTCGGCGGTCTCCACCAGCCGGGCCAGCTCGAGGTTCCCGTCGCCGTCCGGGTCGAAGAGGGCGAGGGCGGCGCCGGCGGTGGGTGTGTCCGATAGCCGCTCGCCGGCGAAGGACACCGCGATCGGATCGCCGAAGCCGGCCGCATCGTCCGCGGCGGCGTCCTCGGGCAAGGTGGTGAACCGCCGCAGCGGAACCGCCTGGATGCCGGTCGACAGCTCGCGCAGGCTGTCGCGGTACATCGGGGTGATCTTGAGGACGTTCTCGAGCCGCGCCGCGGGCACCCGCACGCTCGACAGGTCGTCGGGGGACGCGGCCTCCAGGGCCTCCGTGACCCCTTCGAGCGCCGTCGCCGCGATCGGGGGCGCCTGCCAGAGGAGCTCGCGGATGCGTAGGTAGGCCGCGGTGGCGGCGGCGCGGTCGCCGGCCGCGATCGCGCGCTTGCCGCGCTCGACCAGGAGAACGAAGTTGTCGGGCCGCAGGGCGGTCAGCCGATCGAGCGCGGCCTGCGCCTCGTCCGGCCGCTCCAGCGTCCCGGCCAGCCGGTAGAGCGAGTAGAGGATCTCCGGATCGTCCGGAGCGGCCTCGACGGCGGCGCGGTAGGCGCCGAGCGCCTCCTCCGGCCGGCCCACCCAGTCGAGGATCGCGCCGTGGACGGCGTGGACGGCGCCGGCGCCCGCGCCCGCTCCCTCCACCCGGGCGAGCGCCTCGCCGATCGACGCGAGCGCCTCGTCGGTCGTCTGCTGCCGCAGCTGCGCGACCGCCAGGTTCGCCCACGGCAGCGCGTCGGCCGGGGCGACGCCGGTCAGCTCCCGGTAGACCGCCTCCGCCTCGACCGGCTGCTCGTTCTCGAGCGCTGCGAAGCCCTTCGCCTGGAGCTCGAAGGCGCGCGCGGGGAGGCGCGGGGCGTCCTCGGTCGTCTCGGTCGCCTGGGCGGGAGCGGTGGCCGGCGGACCATCCGGGGCGGCCGCGCACCCGGCGCTCGTCCAGGGGATGGCGAGGACGGCGAGGACGGTGAGGAGGGCGAGCGAGAGCGGGAGGCGTGGCATGGCCGCCATTCTACGGGGTGGTGCGGCGGCCGGCACGGGAGCGGGATCGGGTTTGCCGAAGATCGTATTCAGTTTTGTGAATCCGCGGCTTCGGAGAAATGAATTTTTTCGATCGAAAAGTGAGTTGAAGAGTCATCGATAGTAATGTAAATTACTGGAAAATATGAACTTATTTTCGGTCATCGAAGGTGGCCCGAATGTTGCCATTTCCAGGGTTCAGTTGTCTCGCCGAGTGCCGCCGAGACTTCAAAAAGGTTATCTTCGTCCAGCCTCCGGCACCCGGCCCACGTCACCGAACCGAGAAGGGAGAACACGATGCGAATCACATCACGGCTCACGACTCTGGCGATCCTGGTGCTCCTGGCGCTCGGCACCCCCGGCACCGCGGGCGCTCAGGAACAGACCGGCAACCTCTACGGCACCGTCACCGACGACCTCGGTGCGGCCTTGCCGGGCGTGCGGGTGGAGCTGACCGGTATCGGCGCCCCGCGCATCCAGTTCACCGGCGCCGACGGCGCCTTCCGTTTCCTCAACCTCGACCCGGGGAGCTACCGGCTCACCGCCGCCCTCGAAGGCTTCTCGACCCTCGCCTACCCGGACGTGGCGGTCGGGGTCGGGCGCAACACGACGCTCGACCTGGTTCTCTCGACGTTGGACTCGTCGGGCGACACCTCCGCGTCGATCGGCGAGGTGATCACGGTGACCACCGAATCGCCGCTCCTCGACCAGCGCAAGGTCTCTCGCGGTGTGTCGATCTCGCAGGTCGAGCTCGAGAAGATCCCGACCGCCCGCGACCCGTGGGCGCTCGTCACCCAGACCCCCGGCGTGCTCTCCGACCGGATCAACGTCGGCGGCAACGAATCGGGCCAGCAGGCGGTCTTCATCGCCCCCGGCACCACCGACGACGAGAACTCGTTCGCGGTCGACGGCGTGATGATCACCGACATGGCCGCGATCGGCTCGTCGCCGACCTACTACGACTTCGACCAGTTCGAAGAGGTCCAGATCTCGACCGGCGGCACCGACATCGAGAAGGTCTCCGCCGGTGCGTCGCTCAACCTGGTCACCAAGCGCGGCTCGAACAACCCGCGCGGCTCCGCCCGCTACCTCTTGACCGACTCCGACGAGCAGTTCGGGATCTTCGAGCAGGCCGAGGCGGACGTCACGGGCGAGGCGGAGGACGGCGACGGCAACGGCGGCCTGGTCGAGCAGACCAACGTCACCGGCACCGGCATCAACGAGATCGTCGACTTCGGCTTCGAGGCCGGCGGACCGATCGTGCGCGACCGGCTCTGGGTCTGGGGCTCCTACGGCAGGAACGACGTCAAGCAGTTCAACACCCAGGGCAACCCGGACAACACGCTGCTCGAGAACTCGGCGGTCAAGGTGAACGGCCAGCCGATCCAGGCCAACTCGATCGTCGCCGCCTGGAACCGGGGCGACAAGCTGAAGGACGGCCGGACGCAGCTCCCCAACCGGACGCTCTCGGCCGCCTGGGACCAGGACGGCCCGACCGAGATCTGGAAGGTCGAGGACACGCACGTCTTCTCCTCGGACTTCTATCTCACCGGGCTCTACTCGTACGTCGACGGTGGCTTCGCCCTCCAGTCGAAGGGCGGGTCGTTCCCGGCGCCGATGAACACCACCGACGCCGAGGTGGCGAAGAGCCAGGGCGAGTCGGTCCTGGGGCCGGACAACCTGTGGGACAACGGCTGGCGCAGCGGCGCCTCCGACCGCAACGCCGACAACTACCAGGTCGACGGCTCCTTCTTCTTCGACACCGGCGAGCTCGCCCACGAGCTCAAGGTCGGGACCTCGTACCGTGACTTCGAGGTCGCCTCGACCTTCGGCTGGCCGGGCGGGCGAAACCACTACAACGTGACCTGCGAGTCGGGCGGCTTCTGCGGCGACTTCACCGCCCTCGGCTTCGTCGGCGACGACGTCGGCGTGGCGGTGCGCTGGGGCGCGGCCCCGGTGAGCCTGCAGTACAGCTCGCTCTGGTTGCAGGACACCGTAACCTCGGGCCACTGGACGCTCAACGCCGGCGTGCGCTACGACCTCCAGGAGGGGAGCAACGAGGCCGACCCGGTGGCGGCCAACCCGCTCTTCCCCGAGGTGCTGCCGGCGCTCGACTACCAGGGCGCGGACGCGCCGTTCGAGTGGGAGTCGATCTCGCCGCGCGTGGGCGTCACCTACGCCCTGGGCGCCGAGAGGAAGACGCTGGTGCGGGCGAGCTTCTCGCAGTTCGCGTCGCAGCTCGAGGCGAACGACGTGATCCGGCTCAACCCGCTCGGCTACGCGGCGTTCAGCTACCTGTTCCGGGACCTCGACGGCGACGACTACTACGACGTCGGCGAGCCGGTCGACTCGCTGGTGCCGTTCGGCGGCTTCACCGGGTTCGATCCGTCCGATCCGACCTCGCTGACCAACCCGAACCTCACCGACTCCGGCCTCGATCCGGAGACGACGAGCGAGGCCCTGTTCGGCGTCGAGCACGCCGTCCGGCCCGAGTTCGTGGTCGGCCTCGACCTCACCTGG
Organism: uncultured Thermoanaerobaculia bacterium; assembly: GCA_964560325.1. Lineage (GTDB taxonomy): Bacteria > Acidobacteriota > Thermoanaerobaculia > Multivoradales > DATKCC01 > CAZLLV01. The sequence goes on from CAZLLV010000214.1 coordinate 4,306, forward strand.
CGCAACACCGAGGATCTGCTCGAAGCGCGCCAGCTCGTCGACACGCCGGACGGCCGGCGGGTGGTCGACGCCGCGACCGACTACGTCTTCGACCAGACGGTCTGCTCGGACGGCGTCGACGTGCCGAACCTGCCGGACGGCACTCCCTGGTGCGCGGCCTACTACGCGTACGCTCCGGGGGTCACCCCGGCCGGCGGCACGTTCCTGACCAACGGCGACCGGGAGGTCGAGTACCAGGGCGCGGCGCTGACCGCCACCAAGCGGCTGGCGAACCGCTGGATGGCCCGCGGCTACGTCAACTACGGCGAGGCCGAGTGGAACGTGCCAGCGAGCTTCCAGCGCTTCGACGATCCGACGCTCGCGGCCGGCGGCGGCGACACCGACGGCGACCTGTTCGCGGTCCAGTCGGCCGCTTCGGGGCCGTTCACCGACGTGCTGATCCAGTCGACCTGGTCGGCCAACCTGAACGGCATGTACCAGGTGGCGCCGGACCGGCCGTGGGGCTTCAACCTGGGCGGCAACCTGTTCGCCCGCGAGGGCTACCCGCTGCCGTACACCTACGCGATCGTCGGCTCGGACAGCGTGACCCGGACCGCCCGCGTCACCTCGGAGCTCGACACGGTCCGCACGGACGACGTGCAGATCCTCGATCTCCGGCTGGAGAAGGACATGCGCTTCACGGACGCTCTGTCCGGCATCCTGTCGCTCGACGCGTTCAACGTCACGAACGAGAACACCGTCGTGCAGCGCGACCGGACGCTCAACGCGAGCACGGCGAACTTCGTCAACCAGACGCTGTCGCCGCGCATCTACCGGCTCGGCTTCCGCCTGAGCTGGCGCTGAGCCGTCGCCCGCCGTCCCTCCACTCTGCCCGGGTCCGGCCTCGCCGGGCCCGGGCAGTTCTTCGTCAGCGTCTCAACATGCGGAAGATGGCGAGCAGGATGATCGAGCCGAGGACGGCGATGATCAGCGTCCGGAAGTCGAAGCCGCTGACTCCGCCGAAGCCGAGGAGGGTGGCGAGGAAGCCGCCCAGGAGGGCGCCGGCGACGCCGATGATGATGGTGATGACGCAGCCGCCGGGGTCGTTGCCCGGCATCAAGAGCTTGGCGATGGCGCCGGCGATCAGGCCCATCAAGATCCACGAGAGAATTCCCATCGGGTCCCTCCTTTGTAGCCCGAGCTATCCATCACCCTCGGTGTTCATGGATCGCTCGGCCTCGGTATGAGTCGTGTAGGGGATCGTACTGCGTTCCCGGTTTCGCCCGCTTTCGATTCGAAAAACGTGCCAGGGGTCGGGCGCCCCGTGGCCGGTATGATCCGGTCCCCATGGCACAGACCACTCCCGAGCGCCTGTACCTGATCGACGGCTACTCGAACATCTTCCGGGCCTTCTACGCCATCCGCGAGCTGTCGAGCTCGCGCGGCGAGGCGACCAACGCGGTCTACGGATTTCTCCAGATGCTGCGCAAGCTCCTGCGCGACGAGAAGCCGGAGCTGGTCGGCGTGGCGCTCGACGTGTCGTCGGTCACGGTGCGCAGCGAGCGCTACGAGGACTACAAGGCGAACCGGAAGCCGATGCCGGACGACCTGCGGCCGCAGATCCCCTGGATCCGCCGGACGATCGAGGCGTACCGGATCCCGATCCTCGAGATGGAGCGCTACGAGGCCGACGACGTCCTGGGCACGCTCGCGTGCAAGGCGGCCGACGCCGGCTACGACGTGGTGCTGGTCTCGGCCGACAAGGACCTGGCGCAGCTCGTCGGGCCGCGCGTCTCGCTGATGCATACCGGGCGCGACAAGCTCTACACCCCCGAGCTGGTGGCGGAGGACTACGGCGTTCCGCCGGAGAAGGTGGCGGATCTGCTGGCGCTGGTCGGCGACACCTCGGACAACGTGCCCGGGGTTCCCGGGATCGGTCAGAAGGGAGCGCAGCAGCTGATCGCCGAGTACGGCTCGCTCGAAGAGCTGCTCGACCGGGCCGAGGAGGTGCCGCGCAAGAGCTACCGGGAAGGGCTCCAGGAGCACCGGGAGCAGGCGATCCTGTCGAAAGAGCTGGTCACCATCCACTGCGATCTGCCGATCGACTTCGACCCCGAGGCGCTCCATCTCGACCCGCCGGACGCGGGCGCCTTGCGCGAGCTCTTCTCCGAGCTCGAGTTCTTCAGCCTGATCGAGGAGCTCGACCGGGATCAGGCGGCCGCCGAGGAGATGCCGGCGGCCGAGGAGGTGACCGAGCCCGGCGCGTGGCGGGAGCGGGCCCAGGCTATGGTCGATCGGCTCTGGCTCACCTGCCTGGGCGCCGACGAGCCGCTCGGCCTCGCAGTCGGCGGCATTTCCGCCGACACTGGCGGCGCCCCCGCCGACGGCGATCCGACTCCCTTCTACGCCGACTTCCGGCGCGACGGGATGCGCGAAGCGGTGCTCGAGACCCTCGCCGCGTGGGTGGGCTCCGAGGATCGCGAGCTGGTCGGCCACGATCTCAAAGAGGTGCTGCGCCTCCTGCCGGGCGCCGGGACGGGCGAGCTCCGGTTGGCCGCGAAGCTGTTCGACGTGATGCTCGTCTCCTACCTGATCCGCCCCGCGGTCCACGGCCACGGCTTCGAGGAGATGGCGCTCGAGCGGCTCGGGCGCCGGGCGCTGACCGAGAAGGACGCCGGCTGGGAGAAGGCCGGACCGCCGGCGGTGGGGGACTCGCGGATCGCGGCGCTCGCCGGCGAGCGGGTGGTGCTCGGCGCGCGGCTGGCGACGAGCGCGGCGGCGGAGCTGGAGGCCGCCGAAGGCGGCGGGAAGCTGGCCGAGATCTACCGCGACATCGAGGCGCCGCTCGTTCCGGTGCTGCTCGCGATGGAGGAGCGGGGCGTGCGCCTCGACTGTGAGTTCCTGGCCGCCATGTCGGAGGAGCTGGGGGCGGAGATCGAGGAGCTGGAGCGGAAGATCTACGAGGTGGCGGGGGAGGAGTTCAACGTCGGCTCGCCGCAGCAGCTCGGCGTCATCCTGTTCGAGAAGCTCGGCTACCCGGTTCTCAAGCGCACCCGCAAGACGAAGAGCTACGCGACCGGCGCCGAGGTGCTCGAAGAGCTCGCCGGGCGTGGCTACGAGCTGCCGGTGCTCTTGCTGCGCTACCGGGAGCTGACCAAGCTGAAGTCGACCTACGTCGACGCGCTGCCGACCCTGGTCGACGAGGAGTGCCGGTTGCACACCCGTTTCAACCAGGCGGTGGCGGCGACCGGGCGGCTGTCGTCGGCCAACCCGAACCTCCAGAACATCCCGGTGCGCACCGAGCTCGGCCAGCGCATCCGGAAGGCGTTCGTGGCCGATCCTGGGTACCAGCTCGTGGCGGCGGACTACAGCCAGGTCGAGCTGCGCATCCTCGCCCACATCGCGGAGGAGCCGGCGCTGATCGAGTCGTTCCGGCGCGGCGAGGACATCCACCGGGCGACGGCGGCGACGGTGCTGGGGGTGGCGCCGGAGCTGGTGACGGCGGAGCAGCGGCGGGCGGCGAAGACGATCAACTTCGGGATCATGTACGGCATGAGCGCCTTCGGCCTGGCGCAGGCGCTCGGGATTTCGCGCGGGGAGGCGGAGAGCTTCATCCGGGCGTACCTGGACCGCTACGAGGGGGTGCGGCAGTACCGGGAGGAGACGCTGCGGAGGGCGGCGGAGGAGGGGCGGGTGGAGACGCTCTACGGGCGGGTGCGCCATCTGCCGGACATCCGGAGCAAGAACCGGAATCTGCGGGAGAACGCGGAGCGGATGGCGATCAACGCGCGCATCCAGGGGACGGCGGCGGACATCATGAAGATCGCGATGATCCGTCTCCACCGGCGCCTCGCCGAGGAGCACCCGGAGGCCCGGCTGCTGCTGACGGTGCACGACGAGCTGGTGCTCGAGGTGCCGGACGGGGAGGTGGAGGCGGTGGGGGCGCTGGCGAAGGCCGAGATGGAGGGCGTCATCGAGCTGCGGGCGCCGCTGGAGGTCGACCTGGGGGTGGGGAAGACCTGGTACGACGCGAAGGGGTGAGGGGTGGTAGTCGATGGGACCGTGGCGCAGGTCTCGGGGCGGAGCGGGGCTCCCTCTCGGCGGGACGGCGAGCGCTGTCGGACTCCTTCGGCGTAGGGCGCTCGCCTCGTCACGGTCCGCGCTCGGCCGCAGTGCACTCCGGCGATCCAGTGGCTCGCGCGGCCCGTGGCGCCCTTGGAGAGGGAGCTCCGCTCCGCCCCGAGACCTCTTCGGCGTTCGGTGGCCTCCGGCCTCAGGAGGGCTTGCTGGCTGGTGTAGGCTCGGACCGTCATGGCCGTGAAATCACCGACCGTCACCCTGCAGACCGAGCTGCCCGCTCGACTCCATGCCGAGTTGGAGGCGCTGGTCGCCGCCGGGCTCTCCCGCGATCTCGACGGAATCGTGCTGGAGGCACTGAGGCGCTATGCCGAGTCGCACGGCGAAGCGCTGATGGAGGAGTTCGTGCGCGAAGACGTGGAGTGGGGGCTGCGGGGGAGTGACTGAACGGCCGCTCACGGCCGTGTGCGACGCCGGTCCGCTGATCCATCTCCACGAGATCGACTGCCTGGATCTCTTGGAGGGTTTCTCGCCGATCATGGTACCGGCTGAGGTTCGTCGAGAGGTGGAGCGGCACCGTCCGCGAGCCCTGGCGGAGGCGCCGGCCGGACTGATCTTCGAGACGGTCCAGCTCCCGCGCACCGCCGAGTTCCGAGCCGTCTTGCGCGCCTTCGCGCTCGATCGAGGAGAGCAGGAGGCGATCGCTCTCGTGTTGGGCCGCACCGGCTCGATCCTGCTGACGGACGACTCGGCGGCGCGGCTGGCGGCGAAGGCCCTCGGACTACGGGTTCACGGAACGCTCGGCGTCTTGCTAAGGAGCGCGAGGCGCGGGACCCGGACGCGCCATCAAATCCTCTTCGAGCTTCGGTCGTTACCGTCCCGGTCGACCTTACACCTGCGGCCTTCCCTGTTGCACGAGATCATCCGCGAAGTCGAAGCCTGGAGCGGCTGACCCGCTACTTCCGCTTGACCAGCCCGCGTAGGAGCCCGCGGCTGTGGCTGCTGGTGACGTAGCCTTCTTCGGCGGTGCGGACGTCGGAGACGGAGACGAAGGCTTTCGGCTGGGTGTTGCGGACGACTTCGAGCAGGCGGCCGAGGTTTTTGCGCTTGGCGATGGTGAAGATCAGCCGGACGCGCCCGTGGAGGCCGCGGGCGGCGACTCGGGTGACGCCGAAGTCCTCGGCCCGTAGCGCCTCGATCAGCTGTGACGCGTCCTCCTTGGTGATGATCCGCACCGCCACCAGTCCGAGCGCCACCCGGCGTTCGAGGAGCACTCCGAGCCCGGTTCCGGCGGCGTAACCGCCGGCGTAGGCGACGTAGTTGATCGGGCGGTCGAGGTGCTGGAACACCTGCGACAGCGCGAGCAGCCAGATCAGGCTCTCGAAGAAGCCGGTGGCCGCCGCCCACCGGCTCATCCCCCGCGAGATCAGGATGATCCGGAAGGTGCCGAGAGAGACGTCGGTCAGGCGGGCGCAGAAGATCAGGATCGGCGCCAGCCAGACCGTGTGCTCGCCGAAGAGCGAGAGGAAGTCGATGACGAGGCCCTCCGGCTACTTGCCGACCAGGAGCAGGACACCGGCGAGGAGCGCGAGGACGCCCATCACGATCCCCAGCCCGGCGAAGTGCAGGCTGAAGAGCCGGATCAGGCCTTCGAGGAGCAGGAACACACCGAGCAGCTTGACGCCGAGACTGTTCTTCATGGGTCGGTCCTTTCTCGTGGGTCTTTCAGGCGGTCGCGGCGCGAGTAGCACCGGGACCGGGGGTGCTACGGAAACTGTGACGGCGAGAGCCCGAGGTCGACGATGCTGCATCCGTCGACGTACGGAATGCCCAGCTCCTTCGCCTTCTCGATCACCGCCCGGTCGGCCGCGCCCGGGTTGAACCAGACCTCCTTCGCCCCCTTCTCGGCGATCTCGGGCAGGATCTCGAGCGTCACCGGCGGCGGGAGATAGACCGTGATCCGGTCGAGCTCGCCCGGGATCTCGTCGAGCTTGCGGTAGGTGGGGAGCCCCTCGACCTCCTCCCCGGACAGGCTGACCGGCACCACGTCCCAGCCGGCGTGCCGGTGGGCTCGGACGCTCTTGTTGCCGAACTTGCGATGGTGGGTCGAGGCTCCCAGCACGGCGACGCGCTTGCTCACGGGTTCACTCCTCTCCGCGTCTTGGAGAATCGACGCGGCAGTTTGCAGTTTCTTCTCGAATGCATTTCCTACGACCGCTCCGGTGCGGCCGATCCTATCGCCAGCCCCGGGGACGGGCCAGGGGGTCTCCGGGAATCCCCCAGGCGAAGTAGCCGGCATCGCCCTTGCAACCTACCGTAAACGTCGTGAGGCACGATCGGTCCTCCGGCCGGTCGTACCCAACGCGGCACCCTGAGGCTGCGGTCAGCGGCTCCCCCCGGTTCCCAGTCCCCCGCCGGGGCGCCGCAACCGCAGCCTCTTTTTCTATCTCATCCCCGCCGCACTACCATCCGTTCGTCCCCCAGCCGCCGCGTCGCCCCGATCGAATCGAGGTGTTCCAGCAACGGGATCGCCCACTTGCGCGACAGCCCGAAACGATCCTTGAAATCCGCCACCGAGAACCGCTCCCACCCCGCCCCCTCCAACGCCCCCCGCAGCTCCTCGATCGCCGCCGCCGCCAGCACCAACCCACCCGGCAAACGCACCAGCTTTCCCCGGTCCACCAGGTACCGCACCACCCCCTCCAGGATCTGCGGCTTCGCCGACAGCTCCCGCCCCACCTCCCCCGGCGACGGCGGCGTCAGCCCCGCCCGCTCGAACCGCGCCAGCACCCCCTTCGCGAGCGACGACTCCTCGTCCGTGAGCGACGCCGAACGCCCCGGCAGATCGACCCGGTCCCCCGAGACCGTCAACACCCCCCGCTTCGCCAGCCACCCGAGATAGACGTCCGCCAGCTCCCCTGCGCGCCCCGGAAAGATCCGCGCCACCGCCTCCGCCTTCGGAATCCCGTGCGCCAGCCGATCGCGCGCGAAAAACTCCTTCAGGACCCGCCCGGCCCGCTCCTCGATCGCCCGGAAGGTGGAAGGAGCGATCCAGCGCGGCTCGCGCGCCCGGCCGCCGGCCGAGCCGTCGCCGACCGCCAGCAAGCTCCCGGCCGAGGCGAGCTCGCCCAGCCGCGCCGCCACGCGCTCGGCCGGCAGACCGAGAGTGCCCGCCACCTCCTCCGCCGACAACCCGGCCGGCCCCGCCTCCCGCGCC
>CAZLLV010000215.1:0-3996 GCA_964560325.1 uncultured Thermoanaerobaculia bacterium
CCCTCAATCCACCGGCGCCCGGCTTGCATAGTCTCGAGACACGCTGCGAACCGATCCCACGAGGAGATGCACCGATGAGCTTCCGATCGACCAACCCCGCCACCGGCGAGCTGGTGCAGGAGTACGACGAGCACGACTCCGCCGCGGTCGACCGCGCGCTCGACGCCGCCGTGCGGGCCTTCCCCGCGTGGCGCGAACGCAGCTTCGCCGAGCGCGCCGAGGTGCTTCGCCGCGCCGCGCGGGTGCTCGAAGAGCGCCAGGACGAGTGGGCGACCCTCATGACCCGCGAGATGGGCAAGCCGATCGCCCAGGCGCGCGCCGAGGTCGAAAAGTGCGCCTGGGCGTGCGAGTACTTCGCCGGCGAGGCCGAGAGCTTCCTCGCCCCCGAATCGATCGAAACCGACGCCTCCCACTCCGGCGTCCGCTACGACCCGATCGGCCCCGTGCTCGCCGTCATGCCCTGGAACTTCCCCTTCTGGCAGGTCTTCCGCTTCGCCGCCCCCGCCCTCATGGCCGGCAACGTCGGCCTCCTCAAGCACGCCGGCAACGTCTCCGGCTGCTGCCTGGCGATCGAGGAGATCCTGCGCGAAGCCGGCCTGCCGGACGGCTGCTTCACCTCGCTCCTGATCGGCCACGAAGAGGTCGAGCGGATGATCGGACACGACGCGATCCGCGCCGTCACCTTGACCGGCAGCGTCGGCGCCGGCCGGGCGGTGGCCGCGACGGCGGGCGAGCACCTCAAGAAGACCGTCCTCGAGCTCGGCGGCTCCGACCCGTTCATCGTGCTCGACGACAGCGACCCCGATTGGATCGATCGGGCCGCCGAGCACGCCACCAAGGGCCGGACGATCAACTCCGGCGAGAGCTGCATCGCCGCCAAGCGCTTCCTCCCCGTGGGCGGCGTCGCCGATGCCTTCGAGGACGCCTTCGTGCGCCACATGGAGGCCCTGAAAGTCGGCGACCCGATGGACCCGGAGACCGGAGTCGGCCCGATGGCGCGCGAGGACCTGCTCGACGACCTGCACGACCAGATGGAGCGCACGGTGGCGGCGGGGGCGACGCTGCGCACCGGCGGCCGACGCATCGACCCGATGGGAAACGGGAAAGGCCACTTCTACGCCCCGACCGTCCTCACCGGCGTCGAGCCCGGCATGCCGGCCTTCGACGAGGAGACCTTCGGGCCGCTCGCCGCGGTCACGCGGGCGCGCGACGCCGACCACGCCGTCGAGCTCGCGAACCGCTCCGACTACGGCCTCGGCGCGAGCGTCTGGGGGCGCGACGTCGACGCGGCGCGCGCGCTCGTGCCACCCATCGACGCCGGCTGCCTGTTCGTCAACGGGATCGTCAAGTCCGATCCGCGCCTGCCGTTCGGCGGCGTCAAACACTCCGGCTACGGCCGCGAGCTCTCGGCCTTCGGCATCCGGGAGTTCGTGAACGTGAAGTCGTTCTGGGTGGCGTAAGCGGTCAGTCGCCGCCGTGCCGGACCGTGAGGACCGGGCAGGGGGCGTGCTGGACGACGCGCTCGGCGGTCGAGCCGAGGAGGAGGTGGGCGACGCCGGAGCGGCCGTGCGTGCCCATCGCCACCAGGTCGGCACCGCGCTCTTCCGCCTGCTGCACGATGACCTCGCCCGGGATGCCCGGGATCGCCGCCACCTCGACCGTCCGGCCCTCTTCCCGTAGCGGCGCCGCCAGCGCCTCCAGCCGCTCGTGGATCGCCGTTTCCATCTCGTCGCCCAGCCGGTAGAGCGCCGCGCTCGGGCCGTAGGTGCTGTACTCCGCCGGCACGTGGTAGACGTGGAGCAGGATCACCCGCGTCTCGCCCTCGCCCTCGTCCAGGCGCGATCGCAGGCTCGCCGAGGCCGCGTCGAGCGCCGCTTCCGCGTCCTCCGAAAAATCGGTCGGCACCAGGATCGTCCGCGGCCCGCCCTCCGGGCGCCGGTCGTCCGGGTGGACGGAGAGCACCGGCATCGTCGCGCGCTGCACGATCCGCTCGGCGGTCGAGCCGAGGAGCAGGTGACGGAAGCCGGTGAGGCCGCGCGTTCCGACCACCAGCAGGTCCGCGCTCACCTCCTCGGCCACGTCGAGGACCGCGATCGACGGCGTACCGTCGCGCAGCACGGCGTGGGCGTCGAGCCCGGCGAGCGGCGCCTCGCCGAGCATCGCGTCGAGGCGCTTGCCGGCGGCGTCGCGCAGCTCCCGGTCGAGGGTGAGCGGCGGCGTGGTGAAGTCGGCCACCGGCATCGGCGGCGAGACCACGTGCACGACGTGCAGCCGCGCGTCGCGATCGCGGGCCACCCGCGCCGCCCACTCGACGCCGACGCGGGCGGGCTCGGAGAAATCGGTCGCGACGAGGACGTTGCGAATCGAGACGGTCATGGCGGGCCTCCGGTGTGGGCAGTATAGTCGCGCCCATGCCGAAGGATCACACCACCGGACCGGTACGGGTCCGCTTCGCCCCCTCGCCCACGGGTTTCCTTCACGTGGGGGGCGCGCGGACGGCGATCTACAACGAGCTGCTGCGCCAGGCGCGCGGCGGCACCTTCATCCTGCGCATCGAGGACACCGACCGCGAGCGCTCCGACGAGGCGATGACCCGCCAGATCCAGGAGGGCCTCTCCTGGCTCGGGATCGAGTGGGACGAGGGGCCGGTGCTCCAGAGCTCGCGGCTCGACCGGCACCGCGAGATGGCGAAGCGGCTGCTCGCCGAGGGCAAGGCCTACCGCTGCTTCTGCCGGGCCGAGGAGCTCGAGGAGCTGCGGCGCGAGGCGCAGGCGAAGAAGGTCACCTTCAAGTACCCCCGGACCTGCCTCGCGGCCGACCCGGACGAGGCTGACCGGCGCGTGGCCGAGGGCGAGCCGTTCGTCGTGCGCTTCCGCCTGCCGGACGGGCCGATCCGCTTCCACGACCTGGTACGCGGCGACGTCGAGTTCGGCGAGGACGCGGCGGTCGACGACTTCATCCTGCTGCGCTCCGACGGCTCGCCGACCTACCACATGTCGGTCGTGGTCGACGACCTCGACATGGAGATCACGCACGTGATCCGCGGCGAGGACCACCTCTCGAACACGCCGAAGCACGTGCCGCTCTTCGCCGCCCTCGGTGGCCCGGTCCCGGTCTTCGCGCACCTGCCGCTCATCCTCGGGACCGACAAGAAACGGCTCTCGAAGCGCACCGGCTCGACCTCGGTCGAGGAGTTCCGCGACCAGGGCCTATTGCCCGAGGCGCTCTACAACTACCTGGCCCTCCTCGGCTGGTCGCCCGGCGACGACCGCGAGGTGATGACCCGCGACGAGATGATCGAGGCCTTCACCACCGAGCGTCTGAACGCTTCGGCGGCGGTCTTCGACCCGGACAAGCTCGCCTGGATGAACGGGCACTACATGTCGTCGGTACCGCTCGCGGAGATCGTCGAGCGGGTGCGGCCGTTCCTGGCCGGAGCCGGCGCGCCCGACCCGGACTCGCTCTCCGGCGAGGAGCTGGAGCGCTTCGACGCGGCGATCGACCTCCACCGCAAGCGCGCCCACGACCTGCGCCAGCTCGCCGAGGTCGTGGCGCCCTACTTCCAGGACGCGATCGAGTACCCGCCGGAGGCGACCGAAAAGTACCGGCAGGACCCGGAGCTGCCGGCCCTCGTCGACGCCCTGCGCGAGCGCTACCGGGCGGTCGAGCCGTTCGCCATCGACCCGCTCGACCAGGCGCTCCGCGAGCTGGCCGAGGAGAAGGGCGTCAAGCCGGGTACGCTGATCCACCCCCTGCGCATGGCGCTCTCCGGCCAGAAGGCCGGCCCGCCGGTCTTCGACCTGGTCGAGGTCATGGGCCGCGAGCGGACCGACCACCACCTGGCCCGCTTCCGGGACCATCTGAAGGCCGGGTGAGGCGACGGAATGCGCCGGCGGCGGAGCGCGTTGACCAGGCCGGCGCGAGAGGGCGCGCAAGCAGGTTGACCGCCTGCGCCCCCTCCGGGTAACCTTCTCCGTCCGTTGGGAGGTCGTCTAA
>CAZLLV010000216.1:0-13320 GCA_964560325.1 uncultured Thermoanaerobaculia bacterium
CGCGAGGAGATCGGCCATGAAGACGTCCAGCTCCGGCGACGGCTCGGGATCGGGATCGGGATCGGGGTCCGGATCGGGGTCTGGATCCGGATCAGGGTCGGGACCAGGATCACCGCCCTCGACCGGCGTCTCCACCGTCGACTCGTCGTCCTCCGGCCGCCGGTCCGGCCCGCTCACCCCGTCGTCCCGAATCACCACACGGTTGACGACACGCTCCACCCCCTCCGGCAGCTCCGCGTCGACCACCACGGCGAACCGCACCGACCCCTCCTGCCCGGGCGCGAGCTCGCCCACCTTCCAGCTACAGACGGCACCCGGCCCGACCCCCAGGTCGCAGGCCCAGCCCGCCTCCGACTCCCCCGGAGCGAACCGCACGTGCTCCGCCACCGTCTCCTCGAGCACCACCCCCGACGCCCCCTGGTCGCCGCGGTTCCGGTAGGCGAGCGTGTAGACCACCAGCCCGCCCGGCTCCGCCGTCACCCCGGAGTCGTCCTTCACGACCCCCAGATCGGGCGCCGCATCGAGCGGCGTCGTCACCACCGCCTCGTCGTTGCCCGGCTCCGGATCGGCCCCGTTCGCGCCGTCGTCCCCGACCCGCACCCGGTTGACCAGCTCCTCGACCCCGGGCGGCACGGCGTCGTCCAGACGCACCGCAAACTCCACCTCCCCCGAAGCACCCGCCGGAAGGTCTCCCACCACGAGCGTGCAGGTCGTCAGCGAGTACCCCTTCTGCTGGATGCGATCCGCCTTCAGCTTCGACTGGATCCGCTCCGACTTGAGCTTCCCGGCCAGCACCGCCGGCCCGCTCCCGGCCAGGGGTAGAGCCCCACAGCTCCACCCGGCGCTCGACGCCTCGAGCGTCGCGAACACCGGCACCGTCTCCTCGAGCACCACCCCCGTCGCTCCTTGGGAGCCGAGGTTCTCGTAGCGGATCGTGTAGACGACGACCTCACCCGGCCGCGCCACGGCAGCGTCGGCCGACTTCGTCACCGCCAGGTCGGGCGCCGCCTGGACCGGCGTCACTACCTCGTCCTCGTCGTTCCCCGGCACCGGATCGGGACCGTTCCCGCCGTCGTCCCCGACCCGCACCCGGTTGACGACCTGCTCGACCCCCGCCGGCAGCGTCTCGTCGAGCCGGACGGCGAAGGTGACCTCACCCGACTCCCCAGCCGCCAGGTCATCCACGGCCAGACGGCAGGTGGAGAAGTGCCCCGCCTTTTCCTGGATGCGCTCCGCCTTCAGCTTGCCGGCGAGCGACGCCGAGCCACTCCCGACGGCGACGGCGACGGAACCACAGCTCCAGCCATCGCTCGAAGCACCCGGCACAAACTCCCCGAGCTCCGGCACCGTCTCCTCGACCACTACACCCGTCGCTGCCTGGTCCCCCAGGTTCTCGTACCGGATCGTGTAGACCACGACCTCACCCGGCCGCACGCTCCCTGCCGGCCCCACCTTCGTCACCGCGAGATCGGGCGCCGCCTCGACCGGCGTGGCCACCTCGTCCTCGTCGTCCCCCGGATCGAGGTCGGGACCGTTCGCCCCGTCGTCGAAGACCGCCGCGGAGTTGACGACCTCCTCGACCCCCGCCGGCAGCACCTCGTCCAGCCGCACCGCGAAAGTCACCGATCCGGCATCACCCGGCGCGAGGTTGCCCACCAGCCGCGTGCAGACCGAGCCGGCCACGCCACCCCCGGCACACGACCACTCGGGATCGGACGCCCCCGGCACGAACACCACGTGCTCCGGCACCACCTCCCGCAGCGCCACTCCCGTCGCCGTCTGCGTCCCCTCGTTCGCGTACGAGAGCGTGTAGACCAGCACCTCCCCGGGTCGCACGACGTCGCTCCCGGCGGTCTTCACCACCGAGAGGTCCGGCGCCGCCTCGACCGGTGTCCGCTCGTCGGCCACGTTGTCGCCCGGCACCGGATCGGCCCCGTTCGTCCCGTCGTCGCGCACCGACGCCCGGTTCACGAGCTCCTCGACCCCCGCCGTCAACACGGGCGCCACCCGCACCGCGAACACCGCCTCACCCGACGCGCCGGCCGCGAGATCGCCCACGACCAACGAACAGACCGAGCCGGGCGAGCTCCCCGAGCACGACCACCCGCCGGTCGAAGCCCCCGGCGCAAACTCCCCGTGAAACGGCACCGTCTCCTCGAGCACCACCCCCGTCGCGTCCTGATCGCCGGCGTTCCCGTACGACAGCGTGTAGATCGCCACCTCACCGGTTTCGACCGTCACACCCCCGTCGCCCTTCGCCAGCCGCAGATCGGGTGCCGCGAGAAGCGGCGTCTCCTCCTCGGCCGACGCTCGCTCGACCTGGTCGGAGTTGAGGCCGTCGTCCCGCAGCTCCGCCACGTTCCGCAGCAGATCCCGCCCCGCCGGCACCGGCGCCCCATCGGCCCGCACGGCGAAGTCGAACGTCCGGCTCTCCCCGGCGCTGAGGCTCAGAAACTCCAGCGAGCAGAGCCCGCCGGCGAGGCCCCCGTTCGAGCAGCTCCACCCGGCCGAAGACCCAGCCGCCACGAACCGCCCCCCGAGCGGCACCGTGTCGGTCAGCACCAGCCCGGTCGCCCCCTGCGAGCCCACGTTCTCGGCCCGCAGCCGGTAGACCACCGTCCCACCCGGCGGAACCGTCGCACCCCCGTCGCTCTTGTCCAGCACCAGCACCGGCGACGCCGCGATCGGCACGATCACGTCCCACGGAATCGTCACGAACGCCCCGTGCGCATACGAGAGGAAGAGCCGCGCCGACGCCTCCTCGACGCCGGCAGGTAGAAACGGCGGCACACGCACCCGAAAGATCACCTGCGCCGTCCACCCCGCCGGCACCGGATCGAGCTCGACGTGCAGGTTCTCCTCGCCGGGCGAGTTGCCGGCGACCACCGTCCCCGCCGGCTCGTCCGACTCCGCGTAGCGGGTCGAGACGGTCCCGGCGACGAACAGGAGGTTCGGATCGGAGAAGGCCGACGTGACCGCGGCCCCGGAGAGCTCCTCAGTGGACGAGGTGTTGACCACGTTCGCGGTCACCCGGATCTCGGCGCCGGCGAGCACCGTCCCCCCGGGCGACCGCGTGACGGTGAAGTCCCCGTGCGTCGCCCACACGGGACGCACGAAGAGAGAGCAGAGAAGCACTGCGAAAACGAGACGGACGAGCTTCGACATCGGAGAGGACCTCCAGGTAGGCGTCGATGGAGAAGGAAAGACGACGAACGAGACGACGAGGAGAGAGCGCGGGGCGCAGAAGCACCCGCGGCGGGGAAGAAGAACCGTCAGCCCATCAAGGCAGCCTCCCCTCCGGGAAGACCAGGTCCCGCGACACGAGGAGCGACAGCCGCTGCCCGGCCGAGAGCGTCAACGTCGGCGGCCGGTCGATCCCGCGCCGCAGGATCTCCTGACTCAACCGCCCCAGCTCGAGCCCGAGCTGCTGCGCCGCCACCTGACCCGCGACCTGACCCCCATCGGGCGCGAAACCCTGCACCGCGGTCCGCTCCTGCGGCTGCGAGAGCTGCACCCCGGCTCCCACCAGGCTGAGCGCGACCGCGTTCCCGAACCGCGCCCACCAGTGGTTGTCGACCTCTGCCCGCGCCCCGGCCGTCCCATCGACCGACCCCGCCGGCAGCTCCGGCAGCTCGTAGACCACACCCGACGGCAGCCGCAACCGCCGCCAGACCAGCAGTACCCGGCGATCCCCGACCGTCGCCCGCGCCGCCTGCGACCCGAAGACCTCCGTCCCCCGCGGGATCACCACCACCGAGTGACTCTCCGAGTCGTAGACGTCCCGCGCCACCCACGCCCGCACCGGCCCCGGCACGTCTGTCCCGATGTCGTGCGTGAGCACCAGCGGCACCACGACCCCCGCCGCCAGCCGCGGCGGCCCGACCGATCCCGACCCGGCGGAACGAGGCTCCAGCCGATGCCCCGCGAGCGTCGGCAAGTCCAGCCGAGCGCCCGCCGCTCCGGACGAACCAGGCTCCGCCTCCCGATGCCGAACCTCGAGCGGAGACACCCCACCCCCACCCGGCAGCACCCGCTCCACCCGTCGCCGCAGCGCCTCGAGCGGAGCCGCCACGTCCGGCCGCTCCTCGCGATCCGGGAACGACCCCCGAGGCAGACCCGCACCCGCGAACGACCCCGAACCGACTGCACTCCCAGCCGACCCCGCCGGCGACAGAGCCGAGCCGATCGCCGAGAGCCGCTGCGGCGCCGGCGGGGGAGAAGGGGGCGGCGACGGAGGCGCCCAGGACGGCGGCGGCGAACCTCCCAGCTCCTCCTCCCCGAGCCCCCACTCCTCCGGCAGCTCCAGGTCCGGCGGCGCCGGCGGAGGCTTCCGCGCCTGCAACTCCTCCCGCAGCCGCTCGCGCGCGTACTCCTCGATCCGCTCCGCCGAGAGAGGCGCCGTCCGCGACGGCGGCCGCGCCTCCTCCGCCTCCGCCCGCTCGCGCGAGAAGTCGTGCGAGTAGCGCGCGGTCAGCACCGCCAGCACGCCGAGGAACCCGACCGCGACCACCACCGCCGCCGTCCGCCCGACCCGCCGCAGCCGCGGCGGCCGTCCCGGGTGCACCGTCCCGCCACCGGCCGGCGACTCAGCCGGCCGGCCGGGCGAAGCGCCGGAAGCGCCACCCTCCGCCGTCAGCTCCTCCGGACGCACCGGCGGCGGCTCGCCCGCGTGACCCTCCGGACCCCGCCCGCTCACCGCAGCCCCCCGACCCGCTCGATCGTCAGCCTCCGGACCCGGTCCTCCGACCCGACCACCAGCCGCAGCGCCTCCGCCACCGTCGGCACCACCAGCCACTCCCCACCGGGCCGAAGCGACGCATCGACCGGCATCGGCTCCCCGTCGGCCCCGACCACCAGCACCGCCGGCAGATCCCGGTGCCGCGCCGCCGCCGGCAGCCGCAAGAACGTCCGCTCCCCGTCGTCGTAGACCACCTCCGGCGTCCACCCGAGCCGGTTCCGCGGCCAGAGCGGACGCTCGAACCGGTACGCGAAGTGGAGCCGCGACGGATCGGCCGTCGCCGCGACCGCCGACGCCACGGGAGCCTCCCGGCAAGCCGATGGCGCCACCCCCTCCGCCACCCGCCGGCTCCACTCGTGCGGGTAGGAAAACTCCGCCAGCGCGTCGTACCCCGGCTCGACCGCACCCTCCTCGGGTGGCCGCGGCGACAGCAGCTCCACCACGTAGAGCCGCCGATCCGTCCGGATCACCAGGTTGGTCAGGAGGTTGAAGCTGCGAGGCTTGAACACCAGCACCGGCCGTGTCCCCGGCGCCGAGACCTCCTCGACCAGCCAGCGCTCCGAGTCCCCGATCGCCAGGTGCAAGACCGTCTCGTCCGCCGCCAGCCGGATCGAGCAGGCCCGGTAGGGGAGACAGGACACCTGCGGCACCCGCTCCCCGTAAACGAACCGCCGCGCATCCGGCCGCGCCAGAACCGGCGGCTCCTCGACGCTCACCGCCTCCTCCGGCACCTCCCGCAGCTCGAACAGCTCCTCCAGCACCCTCCCGCGACGCGGCTCGACCCGGCTCGCGAGCGGAGGAGCCCCCTCCGCGACCACCGGCGCCGGCGTCGCCGCCACCGGGAAGAGCTCCAGCTCGGTCAACGGGCCACCGCCCTCGGCCGCCACGGCGAGCGCCGGACACACCAGCGCCAGCCCACACGTCCACACCCCACGCATCACCACACGAATCATCGTTGTCCCTCCAGTTCAGGAATCGGTCGGAGTGAGCCGGGTCCAATCGAGGTCCGCCACCTTGATCCCCAAGGGATTGGCGAGCGCCTCCTCGACCGCCTCCGGCGGATCGATCGTCACCGTCAGAAGCGCCCGCCACGTCTGCCGCTCGACGAGCGCCCCGTTGAGATTGCGGACCGCCTCGGTCCAGTGGACCTCGTAGACGTCCCGCTCCGAGAGATAGAGAAGAGAGGTCAGCGTCGGCGTCACCGTCGTCCGCGCCGCCCGCGAGAACGGAGGCGTCTCCCGGTAGTGGTCGTTGAGCACTCCCACCGCCCGCCCCGCCGCGTAGTCGTACGCCCGCAGGATCAGCCGCCGCTGCGCCACCCGGTCGGTCGTCACCGTCCGGCTGTTGACGACGAAGAGCCCGAGCGCGTGCCGCACCATCGCCTCCGTCGGCTCCGCCGCCTCCGTCAACGGCTCGACCTCGACCACCGCGCCGTCCCGATCCGCATGCACCAGGTAGGGCACGATCTCCGGATCGCCCCCTGCCCGGACCAGCGCCACGAGCGCCACCAGGAGAGCCACCGACAGCGCCGCCGACCCCACCGCCAGCACCTGGAGCAACCGCTGCCGCCGCGCCGAAGCATCGATCCGCCCCGTCCGCGCCGACAGGTACGGATGGAGATCGTCCTCTCCCCGGAGTTCCGGATACGACACCACCCGCCGCCCGGCCGTCCGCCGCCGCCCCTTCGTGGGCGCGCTCATCGCCCCGCCCGTCCCATCGGATTCAAGCTCGACATCGAAAACGGCCCCGTGATCTGACCCGCGATCGACCCCGGGAGCGCCACCACCAGCCCCGCCCACACGGCCGCCGTCACCGGGATCGCCACGAAGAGCCGCGGATCGGTGAAGAGCGAGAAGTCGGAGGCGCTCTCCAGCGCCTGCCCCCAGATCGTCGCGAGATTCGAGCCGATCCCCACCAGCAGATAGATCACGAAGATCCGCACCCCCAGATGGACCAGGTAGCGCAGATATCCCTCCGCGAGGCCCCAGGTCAGCCCGTGCCCGGCGAAGCCGAGAAAGAAGGGCAGCCCGCCGAGCGCCACCGCCGACTCGACCAGCACCTTCGTAAGCACCCCCGCGATCAGCGCGAACGCGACCAGCAGCGCCACCGCCGTGAAGAGCCGCAGAAAGACCCCGACCGGATTGAAGAGCGACGCCACCTGCTCCCACGACGTGAACATCGAGAAGAAGAGCTCCACCCCCTCGTCGAGCACCGCCGACGGCGAGAGGCCCGCCACCCCCGTCAGGTCCTCCGCCAGGAAGGCGAAGCCGTCGAGCAGCTGCCAGAGCCAGAACGGCGCCACCGTCAAAAAGCCCCAGAGGATGAAGAAGAGCACCAGCTTTTGAACCAGCCGCGCCCAGAAATCCGACCGCTCGGCGAGCAGCCACGTCCCCGCGCTCCAGGAGAAATCGATCGCCCAGAGCACCACGAAGAGCGTCCGCATCGGCCCGTAGACCCGCAGGAAGAGCGAGAACGACGACGCCTGGAAGAGCGACACGATCGAATCGAGCGTCCCCTCCATCACGGCTCCTCCCCGGAGAAGGCCGACGGCACCGGTGAAAACGTCTCCCGCTCCGGCCCCGCCCGCCAGCTTTGGCCCCGCCACATCCAGTCGAGGAGCGTGCGCCGCGCGTCCTCCTCGATCGCGAGCTCGTGCGCCCGCGTCACCACCAGCGCGTTGACGCCCAAGGCCTGCACCTCCGCCGCCCGCGTCGTCTCCGTCGCCACCTGGGTGGTCAGCGCCCCGACCGCCTGCAAGGCCTCGAGGTTCCCCTCCGCCCCCTCGAGCTGCCCCATGAGCTGCCCGAGCGCCCCCGACGAGTCCTCCGAAGCCCTCGCATGCGCCTCCGTCGCCGCCAGCAGCGTGCGCAGCGTCGTCAGCGTCGCCCCGACCTTCTCGCCCTCGCTCGTCGGCAGGTCGGGCGACACCTGCGGCGTGTACACCTCGTCGAACCGCGCCAGCACGTCCTCGGCCGAGTAGACGACCCCCTGCAACCGGTAGAGGACGTCCCGCAGCCCGACCAGAAACCGGGCCGGATTGTCCGAGGCCGCGTCCTCCAGGCTCTCGAGGTTCTGGTACATCACCTCGAGCTGGTCGACCAGGTTCGCGAGCTGCTCGATCTGCGTCACCAAGATCTCGTACTGCTGGTAGTAGTCGAGGAGCGCCTGGGCGTAGTCGATGAGCATCTGGAGGTAGGCCGCGATGTCGTAGACCGCGATCTGCGCTGCCGCCGGCGGCGCCACCACCGGAGCCAGCAGCGCGAGAAGGACGAGGAGAGCCACCGAAGAACGGACGATCGATCGCATCAAGACCTCCGAGAAAAGAGCCCGCGCCATCAGCGCGGCCCCGGGGAAGGAGCATGAGAAGGGGAGGGAGACGAAGCCCCGGAACCTGAAGACCCGGAGGTCGCGTCACCGGCCACGAGCGCCGCCAGCTCTTCGTGCCCGAGCTCCCCGAGGTACCGGCCGAGCCATGCCTCACCCCACCGCGCCCGGGCCTCCGCGACCTCCTCCCGCGCGGCCGGCCCGGCGAGACCGAGCACCGCGAGCGCCCCGGGCGAGAGATCGAGGCGAAAGAGCCGCGACCCCTGCGGCGTCACAACGTAGTAGTCCCGCTTCGGCGTCGCCCGCGCCAGGATCTCGACCTGCCGGTCGTTGAGCCCCATCGCCCGGTACGCCTCCGCCACCGCCGGCTCGAGCGCCGCCGGGTTCGGCAGATAGATCCGCGTCGGCACGTCGAGCACCGCGGCCCGTAGCGGCGACTCGAGGAGCCCGGTCACGTTCTGGTGCACCAGGACGAGCCCGGCATTCCGCTTCCGGAGCTCCAGCAGGTAGCGCCGCAGCCGCTCCGCGAAGACCGGCCGCTCCAGGTAACCGCCGAGCTCCTCGACCGCGAGCAGCGTCGGCGCTCCGCTCATCCGCCGCTCCAGCTCGTCGAACAGATGCAGTACAAGCGGCACCACCGCCGCGTCCCGCAGCCCCAGCACCGCCTCCATCTCGACCACCGAGAACCGGCTCCCGTCCCGCAGCGGCGAACGCTCCGCATCGAAGAGCGAGGCGTACGGCCCGTCGAGCGTGTACGGCTCGAGCGCCTCGCGCACCGCGTGCGACTGCGCCTTCAACGCGAAGGTCGAGAGCGTCCGGCTCCGCGCCTCCCGCAGATCCCGCAGGCCATGCACGACCGTCCGCCGTAGCCCCGGCGTCACCTCCACCCCCGCCGTCTCCAGGAGCGCCGTCACCCACTCCGCCGCCCGCTGGAGATCCTCCGGCCCGTCGAGATGCTCGAGCGGCGCGAACCGATGCCCGCCCGCCTCCGGCCGCAGGTCGTAGTGATCGCCCCCGGCCGCCTCGACCAG
Organism: uncultured Thermoanaerobaculia bacterium; assembly: GCA_964560325.1. Lineage (GTDB taxonomy): Bacteria > Acidobacteriota > Thermoanaerobaculia > Multivoradales > DATKCC01 > CAZLLV01. Next base: position 9,094 of record CAZLLV010000216.1, read on the forward strand.
CGCGAGCTGGCTGTACCCCTTGTCGAGGCTCAGCACCTGAGCCCCCCGGTACCGGAAGAACTGCGCCAGCAGCAGATTCAAGAGCACCGACTTGCCCGACCCCGTCGGCCCGATCACCGCCGCGTGCTGCACGTCGCCCACCCCGAGCGAGAGCGAAAACGGCGTCGACCCGGAAGTCGCCGCGATCACCGTCGGCGGCTCCCCGGCGAGCGCCGGGTGCGGATGCGACGACTCGCCCGCCCAGACAGAGGTCGTCGGCGCCAGGTGACAGAACGCCGACAGCGTCAGGATCGGCCGCCGCACGTTCGCCCGTCCCTGCCCCGGAAGCGCCGACAAGTACGCCTCCAAGGCGTTCAGGTCCTCGATCGCGGCTCCGAACCCGGCGTTCCGGAGGTACTGGACGAGACGACGCGCCGTCCCCTCCGCCTCCTGCCGGTCCTCCGACGAGGTGAAAAAGACCGGCGTCAAGTACCCGACGCCCGAGTCCTCCCGCTCGATCTCCAGTAGCGCATCGTCCGCGTCCGCCGCCATCGCCGGCGCAAACCGCTCCGAAAACTCCGGGGTCGCTCCTGACCCGGAAAACAGCGCCGCCAGTGCGTGCCGCACCCCCACCCCGGCCGTGTTCCACCGGCCCCGCTTCCTCTTGACCGCCTGCCGGCTCCGGAAAGGATCGAGCGGCATGTAGCGCCAGGTCGCCCGGAAGGGGAGCGGCAGATCGTTCAAGAAGGCGAGCGTCGCCGGCCCCGCCGCGTCCGGAAACCCCGAGAACCGGATCGGCACGATGTGCCGCTCCCCGAAGCGCAGGTCCGCGCCCCCATAGAGATCACCCGCCCCCAGCAGGTGCTCCAACGTGAACGGCCACGGCTCCGGCACCGTCAGCGGATGCCGCCGGAAGGTCAGGCACCGGTAGAGGTACCGCACCGCCTCCGCCGTCCCCAGCCGCTCGAGCCGGAGCGCCGCCGACAGCGTCCCCGCCATCTCCTCGAGCGCCGCGGAGAAATCATCGATCCGCCCCTCGAGCCCGCCCCGCTCGACGTCCGCTCGGAGAAGCGTCCCCAGCGCCGAGCCGGCCGCCCCGCCGTCGCCCACCCCCGGGTGGTGCGTCACCGTCAGGTACTGCTCGTCGACGAAGTGCGATCGCCGGCCCTCGTAGCGCCGCCGCCGCTCCTCGTCGAGCGCCCGCGTGAACCGGTCGGCAAACGCCCCCTCCCGCGGATACGGCGGCGCCGGCACCCGGTGGAGATCGAAGTGGAGCATCCACCCGTCCCCCATCGGCCGGAAGGCCTGCCCGAGCGCCCGCGACAGCCCGAGCAGCTCCTCCTCCGTGCTCGACGCCGGGTCCGGACCCCGGAAACGGAACGACGCCGAGAGCGCTCCGTCGACGTGGAGCAGCAGCCCCTCGTCGACGAAGAGATCCCACGGCACGAGATCCATCAGCGAACGATTGCGGGGCATCCTCAGAACGTCCCGTTCTGGCCCGGAGCGACCCGGGACCGGTCGTGAGGAGCCTGGCCGGCGTAGATCCCGGCGCCCACCAGGTGCCGCCGGTAGACCGCCAGCACCTGCGGATCGCGCTTCGTCGCCCGCCGCAGAGCCGGCAGCGCCACCGTCACCACCAGCACCGCGAGCGCCGGCGTCCAGAAGTTGAGCCGGAAGGCGAAGAGAAGCATCGCGACGACCATCACCAGCAGACCCGCCGCCGCACGCTCGATACCGCCGAGGTGGATCGTGCGCACCAGCGACGGATAGATCCGCGCCGCACGGTCGTCAGCCGAGGAGCCCCCGGAGGGGCGGACATCGGAAACCATGACGAGAGGGGAGGGGAGCGCCGCTCAGACGAGCGCCATGGAGATGCCGAAGGCACCGAGGAAGGCGGTCAGCCCGGAGACGATCCCGGCCACGACCAGCACCTTGATGATCTGGACGAGGCCGCGCTGCGACTCGGTGAAGAACCAGTACGCCCCGCCCGCGCAGATCCCCATGATCACCAGCGCCGACAGCACCGGCCCCTTCACCGACTCGGCGATCGTGTTGAGGATGTTGTCCCAGGGGAGCGACCCGCTGGTGGTCGCCTCCGCCGGCGCCGCCGCGGCGAGCGCCAGGAGCAAGAGCGAGGAGGTGAGGAGCGAGCCGCCCGTCAGGGAGCGACGGACGGAGGCGGAGCAGCGAGAGAGGAACGAGCGCATCGAAGACTCCTTGGCAGGCCGGCGGACCGCGCAGAGGTGCGCCGGGGAGTGAGGCCGCCGCGGCGCGGAAGCGCCGGCGGGGAGTTGGAGAGAGACGAGGTCGAACGAAGGCCCGAAGCGAACGCCCGGAGCCGGGGAGAGAGGCCCGCGATAGACCCACGCGCCACCCGCCCGGCCACCCGACCCACTGGTCCGCACGGGGCGGCCGACACCTCCGGAGCAAAAGCCCCGGAAGCGGGTCGAGAGGGGAGCGGGGAAGTGCGGCGCGGCGTCGTCATCACGAGTCGGCGACAGGGTAGAAAGCCCCAGGCAGCGGGTCAAGAATCGGCCCGAAACACCGTCTCCCGGGAAAACTCCCCCGACCGGTCCGGTCGCCCGAGCCGCACCACCTCCGCCACCTCCCGATGCGCCCGCACCCGGCGCATGTGCACGATCCACCGCACCGACCGGGCCACCCGAGAGGCCGAAGGCGGCGCCCCCGCCTCCTCCAGCAGATCGGTCACCCGCGCCACCGCGTCGAGCGCCGACGACGCATGGATGGTCGCTAGCCCCGGGTGACCCGAGAGCGCCGCCTTCAGGAAGTCGAGCGCTTCGGCCCCCCGCAGCTCCCCGACCACGATCCGGTCCGGGTTGAGCCGCAGGCTCACCCGCAGGAGCTCCCGCATCGGAAGCTCCGAGAGCGCAGGCGTGAGAAGCGGCGTCACGTCGCTCCCCTCCGGAAGCTGCAGCTCGCGCGCCCCCTCCTCCAGGACCACCAGGCGCTCCTCCGGCCGCTCGCCGACCAGGTGGGACAGGAGAGCCGACGCGAGCACCGTCTTGCCCGAAGACACCGCTCCCGCCACCAGCACCGTCTCGCCAGAGAGCACCGCCCCGACCAGCAGCTCCCGCGCCGCCGGCGCGAGCGATCCCCGCTCGACCAGGTCCGCCAGCGTCAAGAGCCGCCGCGGCGGGATCCGCAGCGCCATCACCGGCGCCGACGTCACCGGCGGCACGATCACCGTCGCCCGGATGCGCCGGAAGGGGAGGGAGACCTCGAGGATCGGATGCCGCTCGTCGATCAACCGCCGGTGGATCCCCGCGATCGTCGCGATGCAGGAGCGCAGCTTCTCGGGCGGGAGCGCCTCCCGCGGCCCGCCCACCCCCTCGAACCCGAACGTGTGCAGCCGCCCGTCCGGATTGACCACCACGTCGGTCAGCTCCGGATCGTGCAGCAGCTCCCACAACCCCAGCTCCTCGAGCTCCCGCCGGAGCGTCTCCTCCCAGACCGGCCGGACCTCCGACCCCTCGGAAGCGCCCGAGCTCATCCGTCCTCCCCCGAGCCATGCGACACCGGCCGCCACGTCCGCGGCGCCAGCTCCGGATCCCGGAAGTACGGCCGCAGGTACGACCGGAGCGGCGGCATCCCCGCCTTGAAGACCAACGCCTGCCCCAGGTCGAGTGTCCCCACCTCGCCCTCCGTCAGGAGCGGCCGCGACGACTCGACCATCGAGCTCGTCCGCCGCCCGCCCCGCATCGCCATCCCGTGCGACCGGCTGGTGCGCCGGTAGCGCGCCGTCGCCGTCCCGGCCAGAGCCGACGCGTGCCGCCGCGTCCCCGGCGCCTGGGTCGCCGTCGTCACGTGGACGCGGCAGTTGCCGGTGATCGTCTCGTTCCTGCCGTAGAGCCGGTGGAGCTGCGAGAGGTCCTGGCACAACAGAAAGCACCGCGCGTCGTACCCCCGGAAGTAAGCCAGCAGCTCCTCCATGATCGGCAGCCGTCCCAACGACGCGAACTCGTCCACCACCACCTCCAGCCGCCGCGCCTCCTGCCCCAACCCGGATGGAGAGCGCTCGGTCAGCCGCCGCCCGAGCGCGGCCAGCTGCAACCGGATCAACGGCGAGAGCCGCCCCAGGTCGTGGAACGGGATCGAGAGATAGAGCGTCGTCGGCTGGCCCGACAGCAGCCCCGCGAGCGACAGGTGCGACTCCGCCGTCGCCGCCGCGATCTGCGGATCGCCCCACGGATCGAGGTACTGCGCGAGCGTCGCGACGATCGACCCCCG
>CAZLLV010000217.1:0-4972 GCA_964560325.1 uncultured Thermoanaerobaculia bacterium
CTCGGCCGTGGTGGCGGCCGACGAGAGGTGGACCAGGAGAGGGCGGTGCTCGGCGAGCAGCCAGTCGCGCGCCTCGGCGCCGAGGATCTCGTACGGGTTCGCCGGACCGCCCTCGAAGCCGCGCGCGAGCTCGGAGCGGGGGGCGTCGCCGACCAGCTCGACACCGGCGGCGCCGGCCAGCCGGCGGAAGTCGTCGGCGAAGCGGGACGGCGGCGGCAGCTCCCCGGCCCGCCACTCGGGCAGCGCCGAGCGGGCGGCGACCACGCCGAGGGCGAGGAGCAGCAGGCCGGCCGCCAGGGCGGCGAGCGCGGCGGAGATCGGGTGACGGGCGTCGGTCGCGGGCATCGGGGGTGATACGGACGGAGCGGGCGAGAGTTCAGAGGCGTTTGCGGCTGACGCGGAGCTCCGAGATCCCGGCCAGGAAGGGGCGGAAGCGCTCTTCGACCCACCCGCGGACCTTCCGGTTGCGGGCGTCGACGGCGAGGATGGCCCAGCGCAGGTCGGGGTCGGCGATCCGGCGCCGGACCGCCTCGCGCAGCAGGGCGAAGCCGAGCCCGCCGCCCCGCAGGTCTTCGCGCAGGTAGAAGGCGCTGTACTGGAGGGTGTCGAAGGCGACCCGATGGCAGATCATCCAGCCGGCGACCTCGCCGCGGACGCGCAGGCCGACGCTGATCGTCGGTTCGAGCCGGGGCGCGTCCTGGAAAGGGGTCAGGATCTCCGGGTACCACGGATCGTCGCTCTGCCGCTCGAGGATGGCGTCGCGCTCGGCGGACGAGAGCTCCTCCCAGGCGAAGATCTCGGCCTCGGGCGGCAGCGTGGGCGCGGGCGAGCGCAGCAGCCGGCGGGCGAAGCCGGTCTCGCCCCGGGCGAGGATCATGCGCGTCTCGGGCGGCGACCAGCCGCGGGAGCGAAGCAGCGCCTCGACCGCCCGGCGACTCCGCCAGCTCGTCCGGTAGGCGCCTTCGAGCGCGCCGGCGCCGGCGCCGGCCGCCAGGCTCTCGGCGGCGGCGAGGAGCGCCGACCCCATCCCACGTCCGCGATGCGCCGGGTGTACGCCGAGCGAGACGAGCTGCGCGGTCTGCGGCCGCCCCGTCCGGCCGGCCCCCGCCCCGGCCCCGTTCCCGACCTCGAACCCGAGCTCGAACCCGACTTCGAAGACGGCGAGCCCGACCGGCCCGCCGCCACCGAGGGCGAGCGCTCCCCGCCAGACGCCGCGGACGGGCCGCACCGCGAGCCGCCGGGAGATCGGCGGAAAGGTCAGGTCCTCGTAGTGCTGGAGCACCTCGTCGACGCTCAGGTCTTCGAGCGGCTGGACGGCGTAACTCTCGGCGCCGGCCGAGGCGGAGGTGCGGGGGCGATCGGACATCGGTAGGCCGATGTTACCTCCGCCTTGCTCTGCGCGAAGCGGTGCTCTAGACTCGATCCTGCCCGGCCCGAAGCATCGAAACCCGTGTATTTGCTGGACTTGCCCTTCCGCGGAGGCTCGAACCGAATGCGCTCGATCCGCCCCATCGCCCGCCAAGGCTCCGCCGTCGCGCTCGCGACGTTCCTGATCGTCGCCTCGACCCGCACCGCGGCCGGCAAGCCGACCGGCGAGGAGGTCGCGAAAACGTGGCGAGAGCGCCTGCCGCTGCGGCTCGAGGAGCTGCGCCGCGGCGCTTCCGCCGAAGCCTACCGAGCCCTCCTCGCGAAGCGCGAAGGCGTGCCGCCGTGGCGGAAGGGGCGTAGCGGGGCCTCCGATCTCCCCGCCCGCCTCGCCGAGCGCTTCCACGCCGGCGGTCTCGTGGCCGCCGAGCCGCGGCCGCTCAACCCGCTGCTCGATCCGCTCGGCCTCTTCGAGGGCGAGGCGGGCGAGGAGCCGCCAATCGACGGCCTGCCGCGCGCCTTCTTCGCCGACTTCGACGGCGACGGCGACCTCGATGTCTTCGCCGGCGACAAGTACGGCTATGTCCGCTACCTGGAGAACGTCGCGGGGCCGGGGGCCGAGCCGGTCTACGAGGAGCGCACCGGCGCCGCCAGCCCGACCGGATCGCTCGACCTGTCGCGCGACGACGAGGACCCGATGGAGACGTTCCCGTTCGGGCCCTCGGCGCCGGCCCTCGCCGACCTCGACGGCGACGGCGACCTCGACCTCTTCGTCGGACAGGGCTACGACGACGCGAGCCCGGACGCCGGCGGCCGGGTGCTCTTCTTCGAGAACGTCGGCAGCGGCAACCTCGCGCGCAACGACGCGGCGAACCCGTTCGCCGGCTTCGTCTTCGGCACCGGCTACGCCACGCCGACGTTCGTCGACATCGACGGCGACGGCGACCTCGATGCCTTCGTGGGGACGAAGTCCGACTCCGGGACCCTGAGCCCGACCGGCGGCGAGGTCTTCTTCCTACGCAACGACGGCGACGATCAGAACCCGGCTTTCACCGACCAGACCGACGTCGCCGGCCAGGACCCGTTCGCCGGCGAGACGTTCGCGCCGTTCACCGCGCCGTACTTCGCCGACATCGACGGCGACGGCGACCTCGACGCGTTCATCGGGGCGGCCTACAAGGTCCGCTACTTCCGCAACGACACGGTTCTCCCGGCACCGCCGGCGTTCGTCGAGGAGACGGGCTACGAGCACCCTCTCGGCGGCGGGATCGTGATCGCGCCGGGCCCGGTGCTGGCCGACGTGGACGGCGACGGCGATCTCGATGCGTTCGTGGGGCAGGGCTACGGCAAGGACTACTACCTCGGCCTGATCCAGTACTTCGAGAACACGGGGACGGCGGCCGATCCCGGCTTCCTCGCTCCCGGCGACCGGCTGGAGCTGGTCGACGTGGACGGCGACGGCGATCTGGACGCGCTCGTCTCGAGCCTCACCTACGCGTACTCCCCCGACGACCTGATACCCGCCGCCAAGGCGGCCGGCCCCGCGGGCCCCCTCGCCGTCTGGTACTTCGAGAACACCGGCACCCTCTCCGAGCCGTCCTGGCAGCTCCGCACCGGTCTCGACAATCCGTTTTGCACCTTCAACTCGACCGTCGTGCCGTCCGGCGGGTCGGGCGGGTCGGTGCCGTCGCTCGCTCCCACCGTGGGCGACCTCGACGGCGACGCCTTCCTCGACGCCTTCGTCGGCCTGCCGGACGGAACGCTCAAGTTCCTGGAGGCCGACGGAACCGGTCAGCTCGACCCCGCCGCCACGCATCCGCTCGAGGCGGTCGACTTCGGATCGTCCGCCGATCCCCATCTCGCCGACGTGAACGGCGACGGCGAGCTCGATCTGCTGGTGGGGTACGAGATCTACGATCCCATGGCGGAAACGACCGAGGCCCGGGTCGCGATCTTCCTGAACCCGCCCGGTCCGGACGGGCTCGAAGCGCCGCCCGACACGGTGCTCGACTTCACCGGCCAGCTCGTGCGCCCCGCGCCGACCGTCGCGGACGTCGACGGCGACGGCGACCCCGACCTCTTCGTCGGCGGTTATTCGTACGACTATGTCTACTCCGTGACGCTGTTCGTCGAGAACGAAGGGACGCCGGCGGCCCCGTCGTTCGATCCCGCCGCCGCCGTGCCGGCCGAGGTGGTGATCGCGGGCCCGGTCAGCCCGGCGCTGGGCGACGTCAACGGCGACGGCGCGCTCGATCTCTTCCTCGGCAATCTCGCCGGCGTCGAGATGTTCGTCACCGAGGGGCCCGCTCTCGAGGTCACGAAGGAGATCACCGGCGGCGACTTGGAGCCGGGCGGGACGGTCGAGTACACGGTCACGCTGACCAACGTCGGCACCGGTGCGCAGCCGGACGATGCGGACGACCCGGAGCTGACCGACACGCTGCCGGCCGGGCTGACGCTGGTCTCGGCGACGCTCGCCTCGGGACCGGGGAGCGTGTCGACGAGCGGCGACACCGTCCGCTACGACGGCGCGATCGGAGTGGGGGAGTCGGTATCGATCGTGATCGTGGCGTCGATCGACGCGGGCACCCAGGGGCAGGCTCTCGCCAACCAGGCGGTCGCGTTCTACGACGCCGACGGGGACGGCCAGAACGAGACCGAGGAGCCGAGCGACGACCCGGAGACCGGCGCGGTCGACGATCCGACGAGCTTCGTGGTCGGCGGCAACATCGACCCGGCGGAGATCCCGACCCTCTCGCAGTGGGGCTCGATGCTCTTCGCCGGTCTGCTGTCGCTCCTCGGCCTCTTCGGCCTGCGGCGTTTCGGCGGCTAGCGCCGCCCGGCGGGAATCGATCCCCTTCCTACGGGTTCGGACGGAGGCGCTTGCCGGACCAGAGGAGCTCCGCCCTCTCGGTCAGGTAGGGCGCCATGCGGCGCTCGACGAGGCGCTGCATGGCCCGGTTCTCGGCCTGCACCATGAAGATCGCGCGCGGCACCTCGGCCTCCGCCTGGCACCGGGCGGCGGCGGCGACGAGCGGCAGGCCCCGTCCGAGCCGGCCGTGGCCCTCCTCGACGAAGAGGCTGGTGTACTGCACCAGATCCTCCTGGACCCGGTGGGCGAGCATCCAGCCGATCACCCGGGTCCCTCCGTCGTTGCGCTGACGCAGGCCGACGCTCACCTCCGGATCGATCCGGTCCTCGAGGTGGAAGGGGGAGAGCGCTTCGGGGAACCAGCGCTCGCGCTGCTGCCGGCGCACGATGGCGCGCCGTTCCTCCGGCGTCAGCTCGCTCCACGGGAAGATCTCGTAGCCCGGCGGCAGCGGCCGGTCCGCGAAGACCGGCGAGGCGAGCATGCGGGTGTCCGTCGCGATCAGGACCATGCGGAGCCGCGGCGGCGACCAGCCGCGCGCCGCCAGGAGCGCCCGCACGGCGTCCGCCGACTCCCAGGTGGAGCGGAACGAGAGCTCCACGGTCTCGCGGCCGCGGCGCGCCAGCTCGGCCTCGACCGCGGCGAGCAGGAGCGTGCCGAGCCCGCGCCGCCGGAGCCCGGAGCGGACGACGAGCGAGACGATCTCGGCGGCGGCCCGTCCTCCGGGGCCGGGCGCCA
>CAZLLV010000218.1:0-8876 GCA_964560325.1 uncultured Thermoanaerobaculia bacterium
CCTGGAGCGCTCGCCGGCGGCGGTGATCGCCCTCCTGGCGGTCCTGGAGGCGGCCGCGGTCCACGTGCCGATCGACCCCGACCAGCCGGTGGAGCGCCTCCGAACGCTGCTGGAGCGGGCGGTGCCGGCCGCGACCCTGACCCGGCAAGGGCTCGCGTCCGTGGCGGACGGTCTGGGCGGCCGGATCGTCGCCCTCGATCAGCTCGCGCCCGCCGACGTCGAACCGGCGGCCGGAGTGCCGCAGCGCACCGCGCCTCTGCCGGACGAGCTCGCCTACGTGGTCCACACCTCCGGCTCCACCGGCCGGCCGAAGGGGGTCTCGACCACCCACGGAGGCGCGGCCGGCTACCTGCGGAACCTGCGGGAGACGACCGGCCTCGGGCCGGAGGACGTCAGCCTCCAGGTCGTCGACCTCGCCCTCGACGCCTCGATCCGCGACCTCCTGGGCCCCCTGGGAGCCGGCGCCCGGACGGTGCTGAGCGCGCCGGGCGAGCGCCGCGACCCGGACGCGCTCCTCCGGCGGATGGAGCGGAGCCGGGTAACCGTGGTGCCGAGCCTGGTGCCGACGCTCTTCAAGGCGCTGCTCGACACGGCGGAGGCCGGGCGCCGGATCCTGCCGCTCCCCCGGCTCCTGCTGGTGAGCGGCGAGCCCCTGCCGGTCGCCGACCGGCGGCGCGCAGCGGACCTGCTGCCGGCGGCCGCGGTGGTCAACCAGTACGGCCCCACCGAGACCACGATGACCGCCACCGCCCGCTGGCTCGAGCCCGACGCCGCTTCGACGTGGGCGATGGCGCCGGTGGGTGGGCCGATCCGCAACCACCGACTCTTCCTCTTCGACCGAACCCTCCGGCCGGTGCCCCTGGGCGTGACCGGGGAGGTGGCGATCGCCGGGGCGGGAGTGGCTCGCGGCTATCACGGAGAGCCCCGGCGCACCGCCGAGGCGTTCGTGCCGAGCCCGGTACCCGCGTCTCCCGGCGAGCGGCTCTACCGCACCGGCGACCTGGGCCGGCGCACGCCGGACGGCGACCTGCGGCTGGTGGGGCGGATCGACCACCAGATCAAGCTGCGGGGCTTCCGGATCGAGCCGGGCGAGGTGGAGGCAGCGATCGAAGACCTCCCCGGCGTTCTGGCGGCCGGCGTCGTGGCCCGGGAGCTGCGGCCTGGCGACCGCCGGTTGGTGAGCTTCGTGGTGAGCTCCGGCGAGGACGGCCCGTCGGCCGGTGACGTCCGCCGACACGTCGCCTCCCGGCTCCCCGAGTACATGGTGCCCTCGGTGGTGGTCTTCGCCGGCGAGCTACCGCTGACCGCCGGCGGCAAGGTCGATCGGGCCGGTCTTCCGACGCCCGATCCGGAGGGTGTCGCCGACGCCCGGCCGGTGCCGCCGAGCGGGCCGGTGGAGGAGGTCCTGGCCGGCGTCTGGGCCGAGGTTCTGGGGGTCGCGGCGGTGGGCGTCGAGAGCGATTTCTTCGACCTGGGCGGTCACTCTCTCCTCGCGATGCAGGCGCTCCACCGGATGCGGGAGATCTTCCAGGTCGAGATGTCGGTCCGGCGGTTCTTCACCGCGCCGACAGTGGCCGCGGTCGCCCGGTGTCTGGAAACGGAGGAAGGGGCGCCGGGGCGGACCGGGCGGCTGGCGGAGAACTATCTGCGTGTCCAGGCGATGGACCCGGAGGAAGTGGCCCGGCTGCTGGGCGAGCGGCGCGCGCCGTCGGGAGGGGCCTCGTGAGCGGTGGTTCCACGGCCGGTGCCGCCGGCCTGACTGTCGACCGCCTGGAGCTCCTGCGGCTCCTGGCCGAGGACGAAGGCGGCGGCCGGTCCGAGGCGATCCCACGCCGGGCGACCCCGGGTCGGGCGCCGCTCTCCCACGCCCAGGAGCGGCTCTGGTTCCTCGCCCAGCTCGACCCGGCGAACGCGGCCTACAACCTGCCGATGGCGCTGCGCCTGGAGGGCGAGCTCGAACCGGCCGCGCTGGCCGCGGCGCTCCGGGGCGTGGTGGAGCGCCACGAGATCCTGCGCACGGTCTTCCGTCTGGAAGAGGGCGAGTCGGTCCAGGTGGTGGCGCAGGAGTCCGAGGTGGCGCCGGCGGTGGTCGACCTGTCCGCGCTCGCCGGCGACCGGCGGGAGGCGGAGGCTCTGCGCCTTGCGGTCCGGGAGGCCCGCCGTCCCTTCGACCTCGAGCGCGGCCCCCTGCTGCGTTTCACCCTGGTACGCCTGGCGGAAGGCCGCCACGCCGTGCTGGTGAACCTCCACCACGTCGTCTCCGACGGCTGGTCGAACGGCCTTCTGGTGCGGGAGATGGCGGAGCTGTACGCGGCTCGCCGGGAAAGCCGCGAGCCCCGCCTGCCCGAGTTGCCGGTGCAGTACGGCGACTACGCCGCCTGGCAGCGGGAGCGGACCGCCACCGGCGCGCTGGACCGGGAGCTCGACCATTGGCGCGAGCGGCTCGTCGGGATCGAGCCGCTGGAGCTCTCCACCGACCGGCCCCGGCCGCCGACGAAGACGTACGCCGGCTCGGCGGTACGCTTTCGGATCGACGGCCGCCGGGCCGCCGCCGCCGTCCGCCTGGCCCGGGAAGAGGGCGCGAGCCTGTTCATGGCCGGCCTGGCGGTCTTCGCCGCGCTCCTCGCCCGGTACTCCGGCCAGGACGATCTGGCGATCGGCGCCCCGGCCACCCACCGGAGCCGGCGCGAGACCGAGGGGCTGATCGGTCTGTTCGTCAATACCCTGGTGCTGCGCTGCGGGCTGGACGGCGACCCGTCGTTCCGGCGTCTCCTGGGGCGGGTGCGGGAGACCACTCTGGACGCCTACGCCCACCAGGAGGTCCCCTTCGAGCGGCTGGTCGACGAGCTGGACCCGGTGCGTGACCTGACCCGCTCGCCCCTCTTCCAGGCCCTCTTCGCCCTCCAGAACCTGCCGGTGCGCCCCCGCGGTCTGCCCGGTGGGCTCCGGATGGAGGGTCTGGGCCTCGACCGCCAGGCCGCCAAGTTCGACCTCAGCCTCTACCTGACCGAGACCGGTGGCGGGATCGACGGCACCCTGGAGTACAACACCGACCTGTTCGACCGGACCACCGCCCTGCGGCTCGCCCGGAGCTACCGCTGCCTCCTCGGCCGGGTGCTGGACGATCCCGACACCCCCCTCGCCAGGCTCCTGATCCAGTCGCCGGAGGAGATCCACCAAGCCGTCCGCGAGTGGAACGACACCGATGTCCGGCGCCGGCGGGGACGCCTCCACGACCCGATCGTCGCCGTCGCCGGCGAGCGTCCCGACGCGGTTGCGGTGGAGGACGGCGACCGTGCGCTCAGCTACGGCGAGCTGCTCCGCCGGGCCCGGCTCCTGGCCGGTACCCTCCGGTCCCACGGCGCCGGCCCGGAGGTCCGGGTCGGCATCTTCGCCGAGCGGTCGTTGGAGATGGTGGTCGCTCTGCTGGCGGTCGAGGTGGCGGGAGCGGCCTACCTGCCCCTCGACCCGGAACTTCCCGAGCGCCGCCTGCGGAGCGTGATGGAGGACGCCCGGCCCCGGCTGTTGGTGCGAGCCGGGACCGAGGCCGAGCCGCCCCTCGACTGGAACGGAGCGCCGCCCTGGATCGATCCGTCGTCAGAGTCCGGTGAGGCGGAGGGGCCCGTGCCCGCCGGCCCGGCGATCGACCCCGGTGGCGACGGCGCGGCCTACGTCATCTACACCTCCGGATCGACCGGTCGGCCCAAGGGGGTCGTCAACTCCCATCGCGGGATCGACAACCGCCTCGACTGGATGGGCCGCGCCTACGGCTTCGGCCCCGGGGACCGAACCCTGCAGAAGACCCCCTTCGGTTTCGACGTCTCCGTTTGGGAGCTCTTTCTTCCCCTGCGCACCGGTGGTTGCCTGGTGATGGCCCGGCCGGGCGGCCACCGGGACCACAGCTATCTGGCCCGCACGCTCGTCGAGCGCCGGGTGACGGTACTCCACTTCGTTCCCTCCATGCTCGAGGCGTTCCTGCGGGGCGGCGAAGAGGCACGGGCCCTGGCTTCGCCCCGGCTGGTGGTTTCGAGCGGTGAGGCCCTGACGCCCGATCTGGTGGCACGCACCCTGGCCCTGGCGTCGGCCGGGCTGGAGAACCTCTACGGCCCCACCGAGGCGGCGGTCGACGTGACCGCCCGCCACTGCGGACCCCGGACCGGCCGCCGACCGGTGCCGATCGGTCGTCCGATCGAGAACCTCCGGATCCATCTGGTCGATCGGACCTGCCGCCCGACCCCCCTGGGTGCCGGCGGCGAGCTTTGCATCGCCGGCGCCGGACTGGCCCGGGGTTACCACGGCCGGCCCGGCCGAACCGGCGAGGCGTTCGTGCCCGATCCTTTCGCCACCGATCCCGGCGGGCGGATCTACCGGACCGGCGACCTGGCCCGCTTCCGGGCCGACGGCGAGCTCGAATTTCGCGGCCGGCGCGACCACCAGGTGAAGGTACGCGGCCACCGGGTGGAATTGGAGGAGATCGAGCGCACCCTGGCCGCCCACCCCGGGGTGGCGGAGTGCGTGGCCGGCCTCCGGAGCGCCGGCACCGGTGAGGCGCGGATCGTGGCCTGGCTGGTGCCGGCGAACGGCGAGGCGCCGGCGGTGGAGGAGCTGCGGGCGTTCGCCCGCGAGCGGATCCCGGAGTACGCGGTGCCCGCCGCCTTCGTCTCGTTGGTCGCCCTGCCCCTGACGGCGAGCGGTAAGGCCGACCGGAGGGCCCTGCCCGATCCCGACGGCCTGCGTCCCGACCTTGAGGCCCTCTACGAGCCGCCGGCTACCGAGACCGAGGAGGTCCTGGCGCGAATCTGGAGCGTGGTCTTGGGGGTCTCGCCGGTGGGCGTGCGCGACGACTTCTTCGCCCTCGGGGGCGACTCGATCCTGAGCCTGCGGGTCCTGGGCATGGCTCGCGACCGGGGCTTCGCCGTCGATCTGGAGCGGATGTTCCGCCACCGCACCGTTCGGGAGCTGGCCGCGGCGATCGACTCCGGGGTCGCAGAAGCGGAAGGCGCCGAGGCCGCCGGATCGGTGGCGCCGTTCGAGCTGGTGCCGGAGGCTGACCGGGAGCGGCTCCCCGGCGGCCTCGACGACGCCTACCCGATGACCAGACTGCAGCTCGGGATGCTCTACACCATGGAGTTGATGCCGGATCACCCGCTGTTCCACAACGTCAACAGCTTCGAGCTACGGGTCCCCTACGACCGGGAGAAGCTCGACCGGGCGGTGGCGGCAGCGGTCGCTCGGCACCCGATCCTGCGCACCTCTTTCCACGTCACCGGCTTCAGCGAGCCCCTCCAGCTCGTCCACGGATCGGCCGAGCTGCCGGTGCCGACGACCGACCTGCGCGGCCGGACACCCGAGGCACAGGAGCGGGCTCTCGAGCGCTACTTCGACGCCCAGGAGACCGAGCCGTTCGCGCTCGACCGGCCGCCCCTCCTCCGGTTCCACGTCCACCGCCTGACCGACGACTCCTTTCGTTTCACCCTCACCGAGGCCCACGCAATAGGTGACGGCTGGAGCCTGCACGCCAATCTGGCGGAGATCTTCGAGACCTACGTGGCGCTCCTGGCCGGAGAGGAGCCGCCCGCCCGTCCGCTCCTCCGAAGCGCCTTCCGGGACTACGTGGCCCTGGAGCGCCGGGCGATCTCCAGCGACGAGATCCGCGGCTTCTGGCGCGAGCGTCTGGCGGGCTACGAGCCGGAGCCGATTCCGTCCTGGCCGCGGTCGGCGGCTCCCGGGGCGCGGCGGATCGAGAAGATCCGCCTGCCGGTGCCAGTCGCTCTGGCAGAGGAGCTGGAATCCACGGCCCGGCGGGCGGCGGTGCCGGTCAAGAGCCTCCTCCTGTCGGTCCACCTCAAGGTGATCGGGGCGATCACCGGACAGGACGACGTGGTCACCGGCGTGCTGAGCAACGGCCGGCCCGAGACCGCCGGCGGCGACGACGTGCGGGGCTTGTTCCTCAACGTCCTCCCCCTGCGGTTCGAGCTGGGCCGCGGCTCCTGGCTCGACCTGGCGCGGCGGGTCTTCGCCGCCGAGCGCGAGCTCCTGCCCCGGCGCCGGTTCCCCCTGGCCGAGATTCAGAAGGACTTCGGCCGCACCCGGCTCCTCGAGACCGAGTTCAACTACATCCACTTCCACGTGGTGGAGGACCTCCTGCGGGGCGGCGAGGTGGAGGTGACGGCGCGGGGCGGGCGCTTCGAGCAGACCGACATGACGCTGACCACCACCTTCGGCCGCTCGCCGGTGACCCGGGATCTCTTCCTTGGCATGCGCTACGACACCTCGCGCTTCGACCAGGGGCGGGCACGGGCGATCGCCACCGCCTACCTGGAGCTCCTCCGGCGAATGGCGGGCGACCCCGAGGGGGGGCACCGGAGCCACTCTCCGCTGCCGCCAGGTGCCCGACACCGGCTGGCGGTGGAGCTCGGCGACCGGGGTGCGGCGAGCCCGGAGACGCTGGTCCACGTCCGAGCCGAGGCGGTCGCCGCGGAGCGCCCCGACGCCGTGGCCCTGGTTTGCGGAAGGCGGGCGATCACCGCCGGCGCGATGATCCGAGCCGCCCGGCGCCTGGCAGCTCGCCTGATCGCCTGCGGAGTGGTACCGGGGAGCCGGGTGGGGATCTCCTTCGCCGGGTTGGGCCCCGAGCAGCTCGTCGCGCGCCTCGCCGTGATGTACGCCGGTGCCGCCTTCTGCACTCTCGATCCGTCCGAGCCGCCCGCCCGCCTGGCGGCCCTCGTCGAGGAGGCGCGGCCGGTCCTGCTGTTGGCGGGGGACGAGGCCGCCGGAGCGCTGCCGGAGCCCGGGGAGAGCGGGGTGGAGCGCCTCGTGGTGGACACCGGCGAAATCCTGGACGCGAGAGGAGCCGAAGACGAGACCGGGCGCCTCCCCGACGTCGCCCCCGCATCGCCGGCCTACCTGGCCTTCACCTCCGGCTCCACCGGCCGTCCGAAGGCGGTGGTCGCGACCCACCGGAGCGTGGCCGGGTACCTCCTGGCCCTGGTCGCCGAGCTGCGGATCGGACCGGACGACACGGTGGCCCAGGTGGCGGCGCCGGTCTTCGACGCTTCGGTGCGTGACACCTTCGGCCCGTTCCTGGCCGGCGCCCGGGTGGTCCTCGCCGATCCCGGCGACGGCGGCTCTCCGGAGGCCCTGGTGGATCGGGTCGTGCGGGTGCGGGCGACGGCGATCCTCAGCCTGGTGCCGAGCCTGCTCCGGGAGCTCCCGGAGCCCGCGGAGCGCCCCGTCCTGCGCCTGGTGGCGACCTCCGGCGAGCCCCTCTCGGGCGCCGACGTAGCCGCCTGCCGGCGCCGCTTCGGGGCCTCGGTCGAGGTGGTGAACCAGTACGGACCGACCGAGGCCACCATGACCTCCACCCTCCACCGGGTACCAGCCGGGAGCGCTCCCGGAGGTCCGGTACCGGTCGGCCGGCCGATGCCCGGCGTGCGGGTCCACGTCCTCGACCGCGACCTCCACCCGGTGCTGCCGGGTACCTACGGCGAGATTCACGTGGGCGGCCCCGGCCTCGGCCCCGGATATCTGGGCGGGCCGGCGCGGACCGCCGACCGCTTCCGTCCCGACCCCGGTAGCGGCCGGGCCGGGGAGCGCCTCTACCGGACCGGTGACCGGGGACGCTACCTGCCGGACGGCACGCTGGAGTTCGCCGGGCGCCTCGACCGCCAGGTCAAGCTGCGCGGCGTGCGGGTCGAGCCGGCGGAGGTCGAGGCCAGGCTGCTGGAGCACGAGGAGGTTCTCGAGGCCGTGGTGGAGCGGCGGGAGCTGACGGCGGGCGATCCCGGCCTGGTGGCTTGGGTGATCCCCGCCGCCGGAGCCGAGCCGACCCACGATCGGCTCCGCCGCCACTTGCTGGAGCGCCTGTCCGAGGTCATGGCGCCCTCCGCGACCCTCTTCCTGGACCGCCTGCCTCGGTTGTCCAACGGCAAGATCGACCGGGGTGCTCTGCCGGTCCCGGACGGCGCCCGGCCGGTCCTGGAGCGCCCCTACGTGGCGCCCCGGACGGCCACGGAGGAGGCCCTGGCCCGGCTGTGGGGCGACCTCCTGGGGGTCGAGCGGGTCGGCGTCGAGGACGATTTTTTCGAGCTCGGTGGCCACTCCCTGCTCGCCATGCGGCTGATCGCCCGGGTGCGGGAGGCCTTCGGCCGGGAGCTCCCCTTGCCCCGGCTGTTCGAGGAGCCGACGGTCGCCGGCTTGGCCCGGGTGCTGGCGGAGGAGCCGGAGAGAGGGGCGGCGGACGAGAGGATCCGGCGAGCCGCGGCGGATTCCGGTCCGGAGCTCCTGGAGCGCCTCGGCGACCTGCCGGACGAGCTGGTCGACCAGCTACTAGGCGACCTGGTGGGGGAGGGGGCGGACGGCGATGAGTGAGACCATGGTGGAGCTCGCCGCCCTCAGTCCGCAGCGTAAGCGCGACCTCCTCGCGGAGCTCCTGCGGGAGCGCTCCCGGGCGGCCCGGGTCCACCCCCTCTCCTGGGGGCAGCGCCGGCTCTGGGTCCTGGACCGGCTGGAGCCCGGCGCTTCCACCTATGTCATGCCGAGCGCCCTGGAGATCGACGGCCCCCTCGACCTGGGCGCCTTGCGGAGTGCCCTCTCCGACCTGGTCCGCCGCCACGAGGTGCTGCGCACGGCATTCCGCCTGGTCGACGACGAGCCCGTTCAGGTGGTACGCCCGGCCGTCTCCTTCCCCTTGCCGCTGGTCGACCTCGCGGGTCTGCCCGGGTCCCGTCGCCACCCGGAGGCCGTCCGCCGGGTCGCGGACGCGGCGGGCCGGGGGTTCGACCTGGAGTCAGGCCGGCCGATCCGCGGCCTGGGGGGGCGGCGGCGGGGCGGGGGGCGCGCGCCCCCGCAAAGAGGCGCAGCAACAGGGAGGGTGG
>CAZLLV010000219.1:0-8889 GCA_964560325.1 uncultured Thermoanaerobaculia bacterium
CGGGGGAGGTGCTGAAGGCGCCGCCGGTGACCAGCGGCCGCTTCCTGCCGGTCGCGATGTCCGCCAGGTAGATGCCGGGCGAGCCGCCGAGGTAGGACACGTAGGCCACCCCGGAGTCGTCGGCGTTCCAGGCCGGGAAGAGCGACACCGTCCGGTGGGCGGTGATCCGCCGCTCGTTCGCTCCGTCCCAGTCCATCAGGTAGATCTCCTTGTCGCCGGTGCGGTCGGAGTGGAAGGCGATGGTCGTCAGGCCGAGGCCGCGCTTGCCGGTGAAGTAGAGGATCACCTCGTCGGCGAAGGTGTGGCCGATGCGCCGGGCCACGTCGTGGTCGCCCCGGTAGCGCTTGCCGAGGACGAGCTGCTGGCTCGGCAGGTCGAAGACCCGGCCCTCGAAGGTGAGCTTGCCCCCCTCGTCGGTGAGGCGGGCCTCGACCAGCACCTCGTTGCCGAGCGAGCGGTACTGCTCGAGGTCGCGCGAGCGCTCGCCGGTGAGCTCGAGCACGCTGAACGCCCACGGCCCCTGGATCTCGAAGATGCGGGAGGCTTCGAGGTCGTTGCGAACCGTCTCCTCGAGCTCGTCCGCGGCGCGGCTCGCGGCGGCGGAGAAGGAGCCGGCGCGCTCCATCGTCGGGAAGGCGAGGCGCAGGAGCGGCCGCTGCCCCTCCTCGAGGACGATCGTCACCTCGCTCTGCTCGGTGCCGCCCTCCGGCGGCTGGGCGAAGTGGGCCGGCGCGGCCGCGATCCCGATCAGTCCGATCAGGATGAGCGGCAGGAGGGCGGCCCGGCGGGAGGGGGCGCGGTCGTCGGTGGCGTTCGTGGAGCGCATGGCATGTACCTCAGCGTACGATCAGGTTCACCTTGAGGATGTCTTCGCGGTAGCTCGCCGGGAGCGGCGGCAGGGGGGAGGCGTTCCGCACCGCGCGGAGCGCCGCCAGGTCGAAGGCACGGCTGCCGGACGATTCCCGGATCTCGACCTCGGCGATCTCGCCGTTGCGCAGCACCCGGAAGCTGAGCAGGGTCTCGATTCCCTCGACCGGCGGCCGCACCCAGCTCTGACGGATCCTGCCGAGCATCTGGTCGAGGTAGTAGTCGTAGGTGAAGGCGCTGCCGCTCGGGCCGCTCACCTGGGCGGAGAGCGCCGAGCCTCCGGAGGCGCTGCCGGCCGGCGAGCCCCGGGGGCCGGTGCGGTCGGACGGCGGCTCGGGCGGCTGCGGGCGGCTCGGCTCCGGGGCGGGGCGCGGCGGGGGCGGCGCCGGCCGGGGTTCGGGCGCCGGCTCGGGCTCCTCGCGCGGTAGCGCCGGGATCTCCGGATCGGGCGCCTGGGGCTCGGGCTCCGGGAGGGGGGGCGGCTCCGGCTCCGGGGGCGGCGGCTCGGGCCGGGGTGGCTCCGGCCGGGGACGCTCGACCCCCAGGGCGGAGGCCGGCAGCACGTGGACCTCGACGTACTCCGGAAGCTCGCGCTCTTCCTGCGTCAGGCGGGGCAGCGCGAAGGCGGCGGTCACCGCCAGGGCGTGGATCGCCACGGCGACCAGGGCCGCCGTCGTCTGCTGCCGGCGGACCGGCCGCGTCGCGCGCCGTTCGAGGATCGACTGGATGTCCTGCGTCACGGCCGCGACGCTCCGCCCGACCCCCCGGGGCGCTCGGTGATCATGCCGATGCGGGTGATCCCGGCTTGGTGGAGGACGTCGAGCACCTCGATCACGCGGCCGTAGGCGACGCCTTCGTCCCCCTTCAGAAAGACCGTGTCGTCGCCGCGCGCCTCGATCATCGGGAGCAGCCGCTCGGCGATCTGGCTCGGGTGGATCGGCGTGTCCTCGACGTAGACCAGGCCTTCCCGGTCGACCGACAGCACCAGCGGATCGTCGACCCGCAGCGGCAGGCTCTCGGCCTCCGCCTTGGGCAGCGTCACCTCGACACCCTCGTGGAGCATCGGCGCGGTGACCATGAAGATGATCAGCAGCACCAGCATCACGTCGACCAGCGGCGTGACGTTGATGTCGGCCATCACCTGGTCGTCGTGGTGATCGGGCCCCGGCGATCCGACTCCGAACGACATGGTGCTACCCCCCGATACTCCGTGGAACCACGGCGGTGGCAGGAAGAGTTCGGGGGGCGGCGTCCCCTTTCCCCCTCGGGGGGAAGGGGAAGGAGGGGAAGAGGGGGCTCATGTGAAATTCCTCTCGGCGAGGTTGACCAGCTCGAGGACGAAGTCCTCCATCCGGCCGCGCATCCTCCGCAGCCGCGCCGCGAAGTGGTTGTAGCCGATCAGCGCCGGGATCGCCGCGGCGAGGCCGGCGGCCGTGTTCACCAGCGCTTCGGCGATGCCCGGCGCGACGGTGGTGATCGAGCTCGAGCCGGTGAGGCCGATCTCCTGGAACGCCACCATGATCCCCCAGACCGTGCCGAACAGGCCGATGAAGGGTGTCGACGCGGCAGTCGTCGCCAGGAACGGTGCGCCGCGGGCGAGCTGGTGCGACTCGACGGTGATCGCGCGGCGCAGGGTCCGCTCGACCGACGGAATCGACCGGATGCGGTACTGCTTGACCCCCTCCTGCGAGGTCTCCGGCCGCGCCGCCTTGATCTGCGCGTCGATCTCGGCGTAGCCGGCCTGGAAGATCCCCACCAGGGGGGACGCCGAGAGCCCGCCGGCCGCGTTGCTCACCTCGCTGAAGCGCGCGCTCTTCCGGAAGGTCTCGAGGAAGCGGTCGGTCTGGCGGTCGGCCTTCCGGAGCTGGAAGTGCTTCCAGATCATGATCGCCCAGGAGCCGAGCGAGAATCCGATCAGGACGGCGAGCACCAGCTTCGCCATCGGCCCCGCCTGGGCGAAGAAGTGGAGGATGCCGGTCGGCTCTTCGGGGGTGGTCGGCTGGATCTGGAAGGCGAGAAGGGAAAAGATCTGCGGCATGCCGCGGCGAAAGCTAGCACATCCCGTGCCGCCGGCCGAGCCGCGCCGACCGGCTCCGATGCGCTCGAAAACCGGCGCGGAGCCGGTTGCTACTCGGCCGCGGTCGCGTCCCGTCCGGCTTCGCCCGGAGGCTCCTCGGCCGGTGGCGGCAGCACCACCTCGTGGCGCTCCAGGAAGCGGTCCCGCTCGGCGCGTACGATCTCGACCGCCGCTTCGACCGACTCGACCCAGTGCGCGATGTCGGCGTCGCCCGGGCTCGCGAGGCCGTTGGCGATGATCTCGGTCTCGATGAACTCGCGCAGCCCCTTCCACATCGGGCCGACGAAGATGAGCGCCCGGTCGTTCATGAGCCGGACCTGGAGGAGCTGAAGGACCATCAACGCTTCGAGCGTGGTGCCGATGCCGCCGTCGACCACGATGTAGGCGTGCGAGAGGCGGATGAAGTGGTGGAGGCGGGAGAAGAAGGTCTTGTGGGCGGCGACTTCGTCGATGAAAGGGTTCGGCTGCTCTTCGAGCGGCAGCAGGATGGTCAGGCCGAAGGAGCGGGTGTGGAATCGGTAGGCGCCCCGGCGCGCCCCTTCGTTGGCCGCCATCATCAGGCCGGGGCCGCCGCCGGTGACGATGTCGCAGCCGGTGTAGGAGAGCTGGCGGGCGAGCTCGCGGACGCGGTCGTAGAGCTCGTCCTCGACCTGGATGCGGCTCGATCCGAAGATCGCGACGCGGAAGTAGCGGCGCTCGATGGGGGCGCGCTGATCGACCCAGGCGATCAGGCTGTACAGCGCGTGGATGAGCCGGTCGTTGATCTGGATGATCCGGCGCCGGAAGCGGCGCCGCCAGCGGGTCCGGAAGCCTTCGCGCGGGAATGCCGGGGGCTGCGGGCTCTCTTTTCTGAGCGGGGGCGACGGCATGGGGCAGTGATGATAACGTCCGTGGTCGTTCCGATTCTTCGAAGTCCAGCGCCGCTTGCGGCGCCTATCGAAGTCGAGGCGCCGCTTCCGGCGCGAAGAGGATTCGCCGTCCATGGCCGAGGCCGTCGATCCGCGCTACTTCTTCAACTCCCGCCAGCACTCCGTTCCCCGGACGTCGTTCTCCGGCGCCTGGATCGACCTGGCGAGCGATCCTTCGTCGGCGCACGAGCTGATGCGTCTCGGGGTGTCGCCGCGCCGCGACCTGCCGGTGCTGACGCTCGCCGAGCCGGGCGGGCGGCTGGTGCTCTTGGGGACCCGCCTCGCGGCGGGGGAGGCGGAGCGGCTTTCGGACGGGAGCGCGGCGCCGCTGGGGGCGAACGGCCCGCGCGGGGAGGCGGGCTCGATCCGGCTCTACGGCGCGGCCTGGTGCAAGGACTGCGAGCGGCTGCGGGAGCTGCTGGCGAGGTGGGGGCGGGCGTTCGAGGAGGTGAACCTCGACCACGATCCGACGGCGGAGGCGCTGGTACTGGCCCGGAGCGGCGGTCGACGGGTCACGCCGACGCTGGTGGTCGACGACCGGATCTGGCTTTTCAATCCGCCGGTACACCTGGTGGAGCGGTTCCTGAGCCCGAACGATCGAGGGGCGGGGTAGGCGGAGCGAACGTGCCTGCGTCGGCGGGTCCGTCCGGGGGAGCCCGCGCCTCCGGCACGGCTCGGCTGGGAGGACTTCCGCCGTAGGCCTCGCCTGGGCGC
The DNA here is from genome assembly GCA_964560325.1 of uncultured Thermoanaerobaculia bacterium. GTDB lineage: Bacteria > Acidobacteriota > Thermoanaerobaculia > Multivoradales > DATKCC01 > CAZLLV01. The sequence goes on from CAZLLV010000219.1 coordinate 4,567, forward strand.
GCTTCGCGGCCGGTACGGGCGTGCACTCCGGCCAGGCGTGCCAGCTCCGCTCGCTCGACCACCTCCAGCGCGGGCTCCCCCGGACGGACCCGCTGAGGTTCGGTGGTGGATGAGAAATCACTCCGTGGCGGGGATCGACCGCCGGTTACTGCTCGGCACGAAGCTCTTCCAGCAGCTGCCAGCCATCGATTCCTTCACCATGGCGGGACTGTTCTATAGATTCCTGGATGAACCGGCGTTGCTCGGCAGTCAGTGGGAAAGGTCCCTCCGGCTTTGAACCGGTTGGATCTCGCTGCTGAGGATCTTCCGTGCCGAGAGCTCCTCTTCTTTCTTTTTCCAGGCCCATGGTGCGGGACCACCTTAGAACAGACGACTCTGACAGCAACAACTGTCGGATTGCTGCTAGCTTGGTCCCATGACCAAGCGTCGCTGGACCGTCGACCGCCATGGAAAGCCATGGAAGATCACAGTGCTCTCCACCGAAGAAGCCGAGGAAGAGGACTCCAAGCTCGGGCGAGATGAGCTGGCTTCAAGAGATCCAGGAGCAGTGAGCTCGCCCCACGACGAGCGCGCCCCTTCCGGTGAGTCTTCACGATCCCCAACCTCGGACACCACCGAACCCGAGGGTCCGGCCGGGGGAGCCCGCGCCGCAGGCGGTTGAGCCGGCGGCGAAAGGCAGATCCGGTGGGAGGGCACGCCCGTCCCGGGCCGCCGAGCGAACCCAGGCGAGGCCCACGTCCGCCCGCCCACCAGCCGAGCCGTGCCGGAGGCGCGGGCTCCCCCGGACGGACCCGTCGACGTAGGCACGCAGCTTGACCTCCAGCCCTCGCCCCCGTACTCTCTGAAGGGCGTCCCGCGGCTCCGCGGGCGTCGATTCCCGCCGGAATCCCCCAAACCGATCTGCCCCGAGAGAGGTCCGCCATGCGAATCGCGGTGTGCATCAAGCAGGTCCCGGACACGGAGGCTCGCCTGCGCGTCGGCAACGACGGCCGGTGGATCGCCGAAGAGGACCTGCCCTTCCGCATCAACGAGAGCGACGAGTACGCGCTCGAAGAAGCCCTCACCCTCGCCGAAGCCACCGGCGGAGAGGTCGTCGTCTACAGCCTCGGTCCCGCACGGGTCAAAGAGGCGCTACGCAAGGCCCTCGCCCTCGGCGCCGCCCGCGCCGTCCACCTCGAGGACGACGCCTTCCACGGCGGCGACGCCCTCGCGACCGGCAAGGCCCTCGCCGCCGCCATCGCCAAGGAGCAGTACGACCTCGTCCTCACCGGCTCCCAGTCGGACGACGTCGGCTACGGCGGCACCGGCTCGGTCGTCGCCGGTCACCTTGGCTGGCCCCACGCCTGGCTGGTGATGGGCGTCGAGACGGAGGACGGGAGCCTGAAGGTCAAGCGCGAGATGGAGAGCGGGATGAACGAGATCTTCCGCATGAAGCTCCCGGCCGTGCTCGAGATCCAGGCCGGCATCAACCACCCGCGCTACGCCTCGCTCAAGGGCATCATGATGGCGAAGAAGAAGCCGCTCGAGACGCTCGCCCCGGGCGATCTCGGGCTCGATCCGTCCGAGCTCGGCGCCGCCGGCTCGCGGCTCGAGATCGTCTCCGTCGCCTTCCCCGAGAGCGGCGAGGGCGCCCAGATGATCGAAGGAGCGCCGGAGGCCGCCGCCAAGGCGCTGGTCGAGAAGCTCCGGCAGGAAGCGAGGGTGCTCTGATGGCGAACACCGTCTGGATCGTCGTCCAGCAGCGCGACGGCAAGCTCCACCGCATGTCGCGCGAGGCGATCGCCGCCGGCCGGAAGATCGCCGAAGCGACCGGCGGCTCGGCCGAGGCGGTGGTCCTCGGCTCGAACGTCGGCGAGCTCGCGAACGAGGTCGCCGCTCTCGGCGTCTCGGCCGTCCACGTCGCCGACGCGCCCGCGCTCGAGGGGTACACCCCGGGCGCCTACGTCGGCGCGCTCGCGCCGGCCGTCCGCGCCGCCGCCCCCGCGTTCGTCGTCTTCCCGCACACCTACCAGACCGTCGACTACTTCGCCCGCCTGGCGCAGGAGACCGGCTCCGCCCTGGTGCCGGAGATCGTCGGCTTCGAGCCGGGCTCCGGCTCGGAGGGGGGCGGCATCCTCTGGCACCGGCCGGTGCTCGGCGGCAAGCTGCGCTCGAAGTCGCGGGTCAAGGGCGAAGGGACCGTCCTCGTCTCGGTCCAGTCCGGCGCGTTTCAGCTCGCCGCGGGCGGCGACGACGGCTCGGCCCCGGTCGGCGAGCTGCCCGGCGCCGACCTCGCTTCGGTCCAGCCCGATCGGGAGATCTTGGAGATCGAGGAGGTCTCCGGCGACACGGTCGACCTGACGAAGGCGGACGTGATCGTCGCCGTCGGCCGCGGCATCGGCGGGCCGGACAACATGGGGCCGGTCGAGGAGCTGGCGAAGGCGCTCGGCGCGGACATCGGCGCCAGCCGGCCGGTGATCGACAGCGAGTGGCTGCCGCGCGACCGGCAGATCGGCTCGAGCGGCCAGACGGTGGCGCCCAAGCTCTACGTCGCGCTCGCCATCTCGGGCGCCATCCAGCACACGGTCGGCATGAAGGGCGCCGGCACGGTGGTGGCGATCATCCAGGACCCGAACGCGCCGATCTTCAACCTCGCCGACTACGGCTGGGTGGGCGACGTGCACGAGATCCTGCCGGCCCTGACCGCGGCGGTGAAGGAGGCGAAGGGAGTGTGATCGCGTCGCCCACTATGGCGATCGCCGACGCAGCTCGAAGAGCACGATCGCGGCGGCCACCGCCGCGTTGAGCGACTCGACCGGCGGCGCGAGCGGGATCGTGAGCCGGAGGTCGGCGCGCGCCGCCACCTCGTCCGACAGCCCCGGTCCTTCGGCGCCGACGGCGAGCACCAGCGGCCCGGCGAGCTCCTCGTCCGTCACCTCCCAGAGGGAGCGGCCGTCACGCACGACGAGCGTCGCCCAGCGCGGCCGGGCGCCGGTGGCGTCTCCGATCCGGCGGTCGAGCGCGTTCGGGTCGACCCCGACCGCCGCCGGCAGCCGGAGGAGGCTCCCGGCCGAGCCCCGGAGCGCCCGCGGGTGGTTCGGATGAGCGCAGCCGGGAGAGAGCGCGAGGCCGGTGGCGCCGGCGGCTTCGGCCGAACGCGCGATGGCGCCGAGGTTGCCGGGGTCCTGCACCCCGTCGAGAAAGAGCAGCGTGAGACGATCGGCGTCCGGCGGCACCGGGAGGGTCTCGGCGCCGCCCCGGGGGAGGCGCGCGACCGCCAGCAGGCCTCTCGGAGCGTCGGCGTCGGCCAGCTCGGCCAGCACCTCCGCCGCCACCTCGATCGGCGGCTCGGTGCCCTGGGCGAGGCGCGCGGCGAGCTCCGGGTGCCCGGCGAGGAGGTCGGGCGCCGCGTAGACCTCGTTGAGGACGAGACCCGCGTCGAGCGCCTCCGAGACCAGGTGCGGGCCTTCGAGCAGGACCCGGTCGCCGCGGGCGCGGTTCGACTGGCGCAGGCGCCGCAGCTCCTTGAGCCGGGGGTTCTGACGGCTGGTGATCACGGCCCGGATTGTAGAGAATCGGGACACACCGTCTCGAAAACGGCGCGAAGGGGATCGGAGCGATGCACGTAGGCGATTTCTGGCAACGACTGCAACGGGGGGTGGAGGTGGCGGTCGCCGGCTCCACGCCCGACCGCCACCTGGGCGTGCGCGACGGCTTCCGCCGCTTCTTCCGGGAGCGCTTCGACCGGCCGATCTCGATCGCCGTCGTGCCGCAGGAAGGCCTCGAAGAACCGACCGGCCTGCCGATCGGCGACGAGGAGGTGATGCGGCTGGTCGAGGCTCGTGCCGACGACCTCGAGCAGCGGCTTCGCGGCCACTACCACTTCTTCGTCGCGAGCGAGGGCGGGGTCCACACGGTCGAGCACGACCGCCACGCGCTCCACTTCGTGCGCAACTGGACGCTCGTCGCGAGCCCGATCGGCAAGACCTGGGGCGCGAGTGGGTCGGTGCAGCTCCCGGTCCAGATCGTCTCCGGCATGGCGCGCGAGCGGGTGCCGTACGCCGTCCCCGGAACCCGCCGGAGCGGCGGCATGATCAGCTCGCTGACCGGCGGGCTCGAGACCCGGCGCAGCGCGGTCGAGACGGCCACCGTGCACGCCCTCTCCTCCCTCTTCTACGGCATGCTCGGGACCGGCGGCGGCCGTCCGGTCGGAGCGCCCTGAGTGGAGTGTCGCCTCCTTTCGTTGCCGCTTCCGCAGGGCTCTGTTAGCATCCGCCGACCCCGCAGGCCCCACCTCCGCCGACCCCACGAGCGAGTACCCACATGAGCGAACGCGATCACCAC
>CAZLLV010000220.1:0-6118 GCA_964560325.1 uncultured Thermoanaerobaculia bacterium
GGAGCGGGTGACCCTCACGTCGTTCCCGCCGACCCTGCTCTACGGCCTCCTCGAGGAGGAGGGCTTCCGCCGGCTGGACAGCCTCCGCGTCGTGGTCACCGGCGGCGAGACCGTGCCGGCCGAGCTCCCCGCCCGCTTCTACCGCCATCTGAGCGGTGCGGTGCTGATGAACCGGTACGGGCCGACGGAGACCACGGTCTCCGTGACCTCGTGGCCGTGCCCGCCCGGCGAGGAGTCTCGTGCGGTACCGATCGGCCGCCCGACCGCGCGCGCGGAGGTGCTCCTCCTCGACCGGGAGCTGCGTCCCGTCCCGGTGGGGGTGGTGGGGGAGGTGGTGCTGGGCGGACCCGGGGTGGCTCGGGGCTACCTGCGCCGGGCCGCCCGGACCGCCGCCGTCTTCATTCCGCACCCCTGGGGCGACCGCCCGGGGCAGCGTGTCTACCGCTCGGGCGATCTCGCTCGGGTGCGGACGGACGGCGCTTTCGAGTTCGCGGGGCGGATCGACACCCAGGTCAAGATCCGCGGATTCCGGGTCGAGCTCGGAGAGATCGAGGCGATCCTGGCCGGGCACCCCTCGGTCCGGGAGGCCGTGGTCGTGGACCGCGGCGAGGGCGCGGCCAAGGTCGCGGTCGCCTACGTGGTTCTCGAAGAGGGGGCCCGGGTGGACGAGGCCGAGCTCGCCGCGGCCGCCGCCGAAGCCCTCCCCCCGTACATGGTCCCCGCCTCCATCACCGTGATGGAGGCTCTGCCGCTCACCGCCACCGGCAAGGTGGACCGCCGGGCCCTGCCCGAGCCGAGCGGCGGGGAAGCCGAGCCCGCGGTGGGAGCCGCCGCCCCGCGGGGAGCCGTGGAGGAGGTCGTCGCCGCGATCTGGGCGGACCTCCTGGGGCGGGCGGAGGTGGGCCGCGACCAGGACTTCTTCGATCTCGGCGGCCACTCCCTCCTCGCCACCCGCGTGGTGTCGCGGCTGCGTGCCGCCTTCGGCGTCGAGCTGCCGCTCCGCCGGCTCTTCGAGGAGCCCACCGTGGCCGGCCTGGCCGGGTCGGTGGCGGCGCTCCGCGCCGCATCGTCGGGCGCCGGCGCCGTGCCCCCGCTCGAGCGACTCCCGCGGGCCGCGGACGGTACCGCCGAGCTGCCCCTCTCGTTCGCCCAGGAGCGGCTCTGGTTCCTCGACCGCATGGACGAGGGGCCCGCGGCCTACAACATGCTGTCGGCCATCCGGCTCCACGGCGACCTCGACCCGGTGGCCCTGCACCGGAGCCTGGGGGAGCTGGTGCGGCGGCACGAGACCCTGCGCACCCGTTTCCGGACCTCGGACGGGGTGCCGGTCCAGCAGATCCTCCCCTGGCGCTCGCCCGATCTTCCGGTGATCGACCTGTCGGGGCTCGCCCGGCCGGAGCGCGAGCGGGAGACCGCGGCGCTCCTGCGGGGCGAAGAGCGGCGGCGCTTCGACCTCGCCCGGGGCCCGCTCTTCCGGCCGCTCCTGGTGCGCGGCGGGGAGCGGGAGCACGTGTTCCTGGCCACGCTTCACCACGTGATCTCCGACGCCTGGTCCCTCGGCGTCTTCGTGCGGGAGCTGGGCGCCCTCTACCGCGGGTCGGTCGAGGGCGCCGACGGACGCCTGCCGGAGCTCCCGGTCCAGTACGCCGATTTCTCCGCCTGGCAACGGGGGTGGCTCCAGGGCGAGGTGCTCGAGGCCCAGATCGCCTACTGGCGGTCGCGCCTGGCGGGAGCGAAGCCGGTCCTCGACCTCCCCACCGACCGCCCCAGGCCGGCGGTCCAGAGCGCCCGGGGAGAGGTTCTCAGCCTCCGGCTCTCCCGGGACCTCGCCGACCGGCTGCGGGAGCTCGCGCGCCGCCGGGGGGGCACGCTCTTCATGGCGCTGATGGCGGGATTCCAGGCGCTCCTCGAACGCTACAGCGGGCAGGGCGACCTCACCGTCGGCACCACCATCGCGAACCGCTCGCGCGCCGAGGTCGAGGACCTCATCGGCTTCTTCGTCAACGCCCTGGCCCTGCGCGGCGACCTCTCCGACGATCCCACCTTCGAGCGGCTCCTGGAGCGGGTGCGGGACGAGAGCCTGGGTGCCTACGATCACCAGGACCTGCCGTTCGAGAAGCTGGTCCAGGAGCTCCAGCCCGAGCGGGACCTCTCCCGCTCACCGCTCTTCCAGGTGCTCCTCCAGCTCCAGAACGCTCCGGTCGAGCGGCTCGACCTCCCCGGCCTGGTCCTCGCCCCGGTCACTCGGGAGAGCGCCAGCGCCAAGTTCGATCTGATCCTCAACGTCTTCGAAGGCGAGGGGCTGTTCGCCCAGTGGCGCTACCGGACCGACCTCTTCGACCGCACCACGGTCCAGCGGATGTCCCGCCACCTGGTGAGCCTGCTCACTGCCGCGGCGGCCGATCCGGCCCGACCGGTGAGCCACCTGCCGCTCCTCGATCCGGCCGAGCGGCACCACGTGGTGCGCGAGATCGCCGGCGGGAGCGAGGATCACCCGGTGGGCGGCACGCTGGACGGCGCCTTCCGGGAGCGGGCGGCACGGGTGCCGGAGGCGGTCGCGGCCACCTGCGCCGCCGCCTCCCTCTCCTACGGCGAGCTCGACCGCCGGTCGGAAGCCCTGGCCCACCGGCTCCTGGCGGCCGGAGTCCGGCCGGGTGCGCCGGTGGCCCTCCTCCTCGACCGCTCCCTCGACCTGGTGGTGGCGGTCGTGGGCGTGCTGCGGGCGGGCGCCGCCTATCTGCCCCTGGATCCGGCCTACCCGGCGGAGCGCCTCGCCTTCATGCTGGAGGACAGCGGCGCTCCGGTGGTGGTCAGCCGGAACGACCTGGCGGCGGACCTGCCGGAGGTGACGGGTCTCGAGCGCGTGCTCCTGGACGCCGACCCCGAGCCGCGCGAGGACGAGGCGGCGCCGGCGGCACCCCCGGCGCCGACCCCGGTGGGGGCGCCGGAGGATCTGGCGTACGTCATCTACACCTCCGGGTCGACGGGCCGGCCCAAGGGGGTGCCGGTCCGCCACGGAAACGTGCTGCGGCTGTTCACCGCCACCGACCGCTGGTTCCGCTTCGGCGCCGACGACGCCTGGACCCTGTTCCACTCCTACGCCTTCGACTTCTCGGTCTGGGAGCTCTGGGGGCCGCTCCTCCACGGCGGGCGCCTGGTGGTCGTACCCCACGAGGTCAGCCGTTCGCCGGCCGACTTCCACCGGCTCCTGGCCCGGGAGCGGGTGACCTTCTTGAACCAGACCCCGTCCGCCTTCCGCCAGCTCGTGCGGGCCGATGCCGAGGCCGAGGCGCTGGCGTCGCTGCGCACGGTGGTGTTCGGCGGAGAGGCGCTGGAGCTCGCGAGCCTGGCGCCCTGGCTCGCCCGCTACGGCGACCGCCGGCCGGCGCTGGTGAACATGTACGGGATCACCGAGACCACCGTGCACGTGACCTACCGGCCGATCGAGAGCCGAGATCTGGCGGCGGCTCCGGGCAGCGTCGTCGGGCGCTCGATCCCCGACCTCTCCTGCCAGGTGATGGACCGGCACCTCCAGCCGGTGCCGCCGGGCGTGGCGGGGGAGATCCACGTCGGCGGCGCCGGTCTCGCGCCCGGCTACCTCGGCCGCCCGCGGTTGACGGCCGAGCGCTTCGTCCCCGACCCCGTGGGCTCCATGGCCGACGGCGGGGCCGGCGCTCGGCTCTACCGGAGCGGCGACCTGGCGCGCCGGCGCGCGACGGGAGACCTGGAGTACCTCGGCCGGATCGACCACCAGGTGAAGGTCCGCGGCTTCCGGATCGAGCTCGGAGAGATCGAGTCGGCCCTGGCGGCGCACCCGGGGGTGGCCGAGGCGGTGGTCGTGGCGGAGGACGGGGCGGGGGCCGAGGGGGAGGAGCGTCGGTTGGTGGGCTACGTGGTCGCCGCGGGCGGGACGGAGGCGGCGGCCGAGCTGACCGTCGCGGAGCTGCGCCGTTTCGTGGCGGAGCGGCTGCCCGAGCACATGGTCCCGGCGGCGTTCGTCACGCTGGACGCGATCCCGCTCACGCCCAACGGCAAGGTGGACCGGCGCTCGCTGCCGCGGCCGGACGGCGGCCGTCCCGACCTGGGCACCGGCTACGCCGCCCCGCGGGACGACCTGGAGCGCCGTCTGGCGGAGCTCTGGGAGCGGGTCCTGGGGCTCGACCGGGTGGGCGTCGACGACGACTTCTTCGACCTCGGCGGCAACTCGCTGGTGGGGGTCACGCTCATCGACCGGCTCCAGGAGGCCCTCGGCGAGATCGTTCACGTGGTGGTGCTCTTCGACGCTCCGAGCGTGGCTCGCCTGGCCGATCACCTGCGCGGCCAGCATCCGGAGGGGGTGGCACGCTGGACCGGGACGCGCCCGGCGGCGGCCGGAGCCGGCGAGGAGGCGGTCCGCCCGGTGGACGGCGAGATGGCCGCCCACGTCCGAGACCTGGTCGACGGCATGGACCGCTTCACCGTGGGGCCGCCGGCCGAGGGACCGAAGAATCCGCCGGCGCTGTTCCTGCTGTCGGCACCTCGCTCGGGCTCCACCCTCCTCCGGGTGATGCTGGGTGGCCACCCGGGCCTCTTCGCCCCCCCGGAGCTGGAGCTCCTGTCCTTCGACACCCTGGCCGACCGGCGCCGGGCCTTCCAGGGGCGGGACGCCTTCTGGCTCGAAGGAGCGATCCGGGCGGTGATGGAGCTCGAGGGGAGCGACGCCGAGGCCGCGCACGAGCGAATCGCCGCCTGCGAGGCCGAGGGCTGGTCCACCCTCCGCTTCTACCGCTGGCTCCAGGAGCGCATGGACGGCCGCCTGCTGGTGGACAAGACCCCGTCCTACGCCCTGCGGGAGGACGTCCTGGCCCGGGCCGAGAGCGGCTTCGACGGCGCCCGGTACATCCACCTGGTGCGCCATCCCTACGGCATGGTGCACTCGTTCGAGGAGGCCAAGCTCGATCAGATCTTCTTCCCCGCCGAGCATCCCTTCACCCGCCGGCAGCTCGCCGAGCTGATCTGGCTGGTGAGTGAGGAGAACGTCCGCGGGTTCCTCGCCACGGTGCCCGAGGAGCGCTGGACGCGCGTGCGCTACGAGGACCTGGTCGCGGAGCCGGTGCGGGAGCTTCGGAGGGTGTGCCGGGACCTCGACCTGGAGTACCACCCGGCGATGGCGGAGCCGTACGCCGACCGCAAGAGCCGAATGACCGACGGTGTCCACGCCTCGTCCAGGATGCTCGGAGACGTGAAGTTCCACCGCCACGCGGGGATCGACGAGGCGTCGGCGCGGCGCTGGCGGGAGGCGTACGACGAGGACTTCTGGGGGGCACCGACCCGGGAGCTGGCGGAGGTCCTGGGCTACGAGCCGATCGCGGCCGGCACGGCGCCGCGGATACCCTTGGAGCCCGTGTCGCGGCGGCCGGGAGAGACGGCGCCGGCCAGCTTCAATCAGGAGCGTCTCTGGTTCCTCGACCACCTCGACCCGGGCTCGCCGACCTACTCGATCCCCGCCAGCTTCCGCCTCCGGGGGGCCCTCGACACGGCGGCCTTCGACCGGGCGGTGGTCGAGCTCGCCCGCCGGCACGAGACCTTGCGCACCAGCCTCGTCCTGGTCGGAGATCGGCCGGTTCAGGCGATCGATCCGGAGCCCCGGCTCCGCCTCGCGCAGGTCGACCTCGCGGGCCTCCCGAGCGCCCGGCGGGAGGTCGCGGCGGAGCGTGCGAAACGCCAGGCCCGGGCCGGCGCGTTCGAGCTCGGTCGCGGACCGCTCGCGCGCCTGGTCCTGGTCCGTCTGGCACCGGAAGAGCAAGAGCTCACCCTGGTGCTCCACCACGTCATCGCGGACGGCTGGTCGCTCGGCGTGGCCCTCCGGGAGGTGGCCGCCCTCTACGGTGCCTTCCGGAGCGGGAGCCCGTCACCCCTGCCCGCTCTGCCCATCCAGTACGCGGACTACGCCGTGTGGCAGCGGCGGTGGCTCCAGGGCGAGACCCTCGACCGGCAGCTCGCGTACTGGCGGGAGAACCTGAGCGGCGTCGAGCCCCTGGAGCTGCCGACCGACCGGCCGCGGCCGGCCATGCGCAGCCAGCGCGGCGCCACTCTGCCGCTGCGCGTCCGCGGCGCCGACCTCGCCGCTCTCGGGCAC
>CAZLLV010000221.1:0-14781 GCA_964560325.1 uncultured Thermoanaerobaculia bacterium
CCCGGATCGACGCCGTCGTCTTCGACCTCGACGGCACGCTGGTCGACTCGCGCGAGGATCTGGCCTCGGGGGTCAACGCCGTGCGCCTGGAGCTCGGTCTCGAGCCGCTCGCGGTGCCGCGGGTCGTCGAGATGGTGGGGAAGGGGGCGCGCCGGCTGGTCCGCCAGGCGCTGCCGAGTGAGATCGAGGGCGAGTCGTTCGAGCGCGCGTTCGAGCGCTTCCTCGCGCACTACTACGACCGCTGCCTCGAGCGGACGCGGCTCTACCCGGGGGTCGAGGAGCTGCTCGACCGCCTGGACGGCATGGACGGCATGGACGGTCTACCGCTCGCGGTGGTCACCAACAAGCCGGAGCGGCACACGGAGAAGGTGCTCGGGGGCCTCGATCTCGATCGGCGCCTGCGCTTCTTCCTGGGCGGCGACAGCTTGCCGACGAAGAAGCCCGACCCGGCGCCGTTGATCGAGGCGGCGCGGCGGCTCGGCGTGGCGGTCGGGCGGATGCTCTACGTCGGCGACAGCGAGACCGACGGCGAGACCGCCCGCCGCGCCGGCTGTCCGCTGGTCCTGGTCCGCTGGGGTTTCGGCGGCGACGAGGAGCTGGCGCCGTTCGAGTGCGTCCTGCGGGCCGAACGCCCGGCGGAGATCGGCGATCTCCTCGACAGGGACGGCGAGTTCGGTCGCGCCGCGCTGCGTCACCCCGTGTGATAGCTTGAGCGCATCGGCTCCGCCGGCCGGCGGCAGCGTTTCCAATCCGTACGATCATCCCGAGGAGGGTTCTTCCTGTGGTCAGGTTCAACGACAGTACGCCTCCCGCCGACGGTCAGGAGATCGAGTGGCGGGACGGAAAGCTCACCGTGCCCGACCGGCCGATCGTCCCCTTCATCGAGGGCGACGGCATCGGTCCGGACATCTGGCGCGCCGTCGAGCGGGTGCTCGACGCGGCGGTCGACAAGAGCTACGGCGGCTCGCGGTCGATCGCCTGGTTCGAGGTCCTCGCCGGCGAGAAGGCGCACTCGGCGGTCGGCGAGTGGCTGCCGAACGACACGGTGGAGGCGATCCGCCACTTCCGCTGCGGCATCAAGGGACCGCTCACGACCCCGGTCGGCGGCGGCATCCGCAGCCTGAACGTCGCGCTGCGGCAGATCCTCGACCTCTACGCCTGCGTGCGCCCGGTGCGCTGGTACACCGGCGTCCCCTCGCCGGTGCGCGAGCCGGATATGGTCGACATGGTTATCTACCGCTATAACACCGAGGACTTCTACGCCGGCATCGAGTACCGATCCGGCTCGCCGGTGGCGATGCAGGTCATCGACTTCCTGAGCGGCCTGGGCGCCCAGATCCGGCCCGACAGCGGCATCGGCATCAAGCCGATCTCGCCGACCGGCACCAAGCGGCTGGTCAGGAAGGCGATCGAGCACGCCCTCGCCGAGGGCCGCGAGAGCGTGACCCTGGTGCACAAGGGCAACATCATGAAGTTCACCGAGGGCTCGTTCCGGGACTGGGGCTACGAGCTGGCGGCGGAGGAGTACGCGGGCCGCGTGATCACCGAGGACGCGGTCTGGAAGGAGCACGACGGCCGGGCGCCGGAGGGGATGGTGGTCATCAAGGACCGGATCGCCGACGCGATGTTCCAGCAGATCCTGCTGCGGCCCGACGAGTACGACGTGATCGCCACCATGAACCTGAACGGCGACTACCTGTCGGACGCGCTGGCGGCGCAGGTCGGCGGCCTCGGCATGGCGCCGGGCTCGAACGAGAGCGACGGCCTGGCGGTCTTCGAGGCGACCCACGGCACGGCGCCCAAGTACGCCGGCCAGGACAAGGTCAACCCCGGCTCGCTGATCCTCTCGGGCGTGATGATGCTGCGCTGGCTCGGCTGGAAGGAGGCCGGCGACGCGGTCGAGAACGCCCTGTCGGAGACCATCTCGCAGAAGCGGGTGACCTACGACCTGGAGCGCCAGATGGAAGGCGCCACCCTCTTGAAGACTTCCGAGTTCGCTACGGCGATCATCGACAATCTGTAGGAGACATCCGATGGATCACAAAGTTACGGTCGTCGGCGCCGGGCACGTCGGCGCCACCACCGCGCAGCGTATCGCCGAGGCCGAGCTGGCCGACGTGGTGATGGTCGACATCGCCGCCGACATGGCGAAGGGCAAGGCGCTCGACATGATGGAGTCGGCGCCGGTCCTCGGCTTCAACGCCACGATCACCGGCGGCGGCGACTACGACGCGACCGAGGGCTCCGACGTCTGCGTGATCACCGCCGGTCTCGCGCGGAAGCCCGGCATGAGCCGCGACGACCTGCTGGCGAAGAACCAGCAGATCGTGGGCGGCGTGGTCGACGAGCTGGTCAAGCGCTCGCCGAACACCATCCTGATCGTCGTCACCAACCCGCTCGACGCGATGAGCGAGGTGGCGCGCCGCCGCTCCGGGTTCCCGCGCGAGCGGGTGATCGGCATGGCCGGCGTGCTCGACGCCGCCCGCATGCGCTACTTCATCGCCGCCGAGCTCGGCGTGTCGGTCGAGGACGTCGACGCCTTCGTCCTCGGCGGCCACGGCGACACGATGGTGCCGCTGCCGCGCTTCGCGACGGTCAACGGGATCCCGCTGCCGACGCTCCTCTCCGCGGAGCGGATCGAGGCGATCAACGACCGCACCCGGAAGGGCGGCGGCGAGATCGTCGGCCTGCTCAAGGAGGGCTCCGCCTACTACGCCCCCTCGGCCGCCTCGGTCGAGATGGTCTCGGCGATCCTGCGCGACAAGAAGAAGATCCTCCCCTGCGCCGTCTACCTCGAGGGCGAGTACGGCCTCCACGGCCTGTTCGTCGGCGTGCCCGCCAAGCTCGGCCGCCGCGGCATGGAGGAGGTCATCGAGCTCGAGCTCTCGGACGACGAGACGGCGCAGCTCCGCCACTCCGCCGACGCGGTCGAGGAGCTGGTCGAGAAGCTGTAGCCCCGGGTGAACAGAGAGCGGGGGAGCGCGTAAAGCGTAGTAACGTACCGCCTGCACCCGCAGGCGCCGTGGCGTTCGACGATGCGCGACTTCCGCTCCGATCTCCAGAAGCTCGCTCCCTGGCTGCTCGCCGGTGTCGCCGGCGCGTTCCTCGCCGCCTGGGCGTTTCCGGTCGTCTTCCCGTTCTACCCGACGAGCTGGGAGGTCGCGCCGTCGGAGGCGAAGGCGATCGCGCTCGAGCACCTGCGCGAGCTCGCGGCGCTCGAAGCCGCGGCGGAGGAGGGCGGGGACGGCTGGCCGGACGAGCCGTGGGTGGTGGTCGACCGGATCACCGAGAATTTCCGTGTCGAGCAGCGGCTCCACGAGGCGAGCGCGGAGATCCCGGTCGAGGATCTCCGGGCGAGCGAGCTCGCCGGGCGCGTCTTCCAGTGGCGGGTCACCGTCTACCCCGAGGGCGCCTTTCCCAACGAGTGGAGCTACCGGGCGCAGATCTCGCCGGACGGGCGGATCGTGGCGCTGCGCCACCGGATCGACCCGGAGGTCGAGCTGCCGCCGCTCGACTCCGCCGCGGCGGTCGAGCGGGCCGACGCGTTCCTCCGCCGCCGCGGCTTCGAGCTCGCGCAGCTCGCGCGGCCGGAGGCGCGCTCACAGCAGCTTCGCTCCCGGACCGATCTCTCGCTGCGCTACCGGTCGCTCGAATCGGTCCTCGGCGAGCGCTACCCGTACGGCGTCGAGGTCCAGTTCGCCGGCGATCGGCTGATCGGCTACGACGCCTTCCTCGACGATCCGGACGAGCGGGAGGGTCAGGCGCTCGTCCAGGGCGTCGGCATCTGGGGCCAGCTCACCTTCCTCGCCACCTTCCTGATGGTGGCGCTGGTGGCGGTCGTCTTCGTCCGCCGCTACCACGCCGGCGAGGTCGGCGTGCGGCGCGGCCTGCAGATCTTCGCCGGGGTGCTCGCGGCCGGCGCAGTGCTCGTCCTCCTGATCTCGCGCTCGATGACCGAGGGGCAGAACTGGGGCATCTTCACCCGCCAGCAGATCCCGTGGATCTGGGGCCTCCAGTGGCTGGTCATCTTCTTCCTGCCGATGGCCCTGCTGGCGTTCCTGAGCTGGTCGGTGGGCGAGTCGCTCTGCCGCGAGCGGTGGGGGCGCAAGCTGGCGGCCTTCGACGCGCTCTTCCAGGGCGAGTGGGACAACGCCACGGTCGCGCGGGCCTCGCTCCGGGGGCTCGGGGCGGGGCTCGGACTGCTCGGCCTCTTCCTCGGCGGGACCGCCGCCCTCCGGCCGCTCGGCGTCTGGGCGCCGGTCGGGCTGGTCCTCGACGAGCTCTCCCTCGCCGGCCGCTTCCCGGGGATCTCGCTCCTCGCCGTCTCGCTCGCGGGTGTCGTCGCCCTGGAGCTCTTCGGGCGGCTCTTCCTCCTGCCCTACGTCGTGCGCCGGCTCGGCCTCTGGCTGGGCGCGGCCGCCGCGGTGCTGGTCGGCGGGCTCCTGATCTTCCCGCCGCTCGCCGTCCTGCCGCTCGAATGGGGGCTCGCGCTCGGCGTGCTGATGGCGCTCGCGATGGTCTCCCTCTTCCTCGCCTACGACCTGCTGACGGTGCTCCTCGCCTCGTTCGTCCTGAAGGTCGGCACCGGGGCGATCGCCCTGGTGCTGTCGGAGAGCCCGTCGCTCCAGGTCCAGGGGTGGCTGGTGCTGGCGGTGGCGGCGGTGCCGGCCGTCCTCTCGGTGCGCCACTTGGGGAGCGGCCGGGAGTTCGTCTACCGCTGGGACGACGTGCCGCCGCATGTGCGCCGGATCGCCGAGCGCGAGCGCCAGCGGGTCGAGCTCGAGACCGCGCGCCGCATCCAGAGCTCGATCCTCCCCGACCTCCCGCCGCGGCTCGCCGGCGTCGACATCGCCCACGCCTACCTGCCGGCGACCGAGGTCGGCGGCGACTTCTACGACGTGCTCGCGCTCGAAGACGGCCGGCTCTCGGTCGCCCTGGGCGATGTCGCGGGCCACGGCGTGTCGAGCGGCCTGGTGATGGCCGCCGCCAAGTCCGCGCTCGCCGTGCAGGTGACCTTCGATCCCGACGTGCGAGCGGTCTTCGGCACCCTCAACCGCCTCGTCTTCCAGAGCGCGCGGCGGCGCCTGATCGCGACCCTCTGCTACGCGCTGATCGACCCGGCGAAGCGCGAGCTCCTGTTCGCGAGCGCCGGCCACCTCTACCCGTATGTCGTCGGCCGCGACGGCCGGGTGCGCGACCTCGCCTCGACCGCCTACCCGCTCGGCGTGCGGCCGGAGATCGAGGTGAGCCTGGTCCGCGAGCGGCTGGAGGAGGGGGACACGGTGGTGCTCCTCTCGGACGGCGTGGTCGAGGCCCGGCCCGAAGGCTCGGCCGAGCTCTACGGCTTCGACCGCCTCGAGGCGCGCCTCGCGAGCCTCGCCGGCGAGTCGGTCGAGACGATCCG
Source organism: uncultured Thermoanaerobaculia bacterium (assembly GCA_964560325.1). Classification (GTDB taxonomy): domain Bacteria; phylum Acidobacteriota; class Thermoanaerobaculia; order Multivoradales; family DATKCC01; genus CAZLLV01. The sequence continues at coordinate 5,405 of CAZLLV010000221.1, forward strand.
GGACGGCGTGCTGGAGGACGTCGCCCGCTTCAGCCGCCACGCGCCGCGCGAGGATGACCAGACCCTTCTCGTCCTGCGGATGCCCTGACCCGGACACGATCCGGAGCGGACACACTCCCGCTGCCTGTCCGACAGCCGCCGACACGCTCCGACAGGTGCCGGGCCGCTGCGGAGAAACCCGACGATTCGACGCAAGTCCTTTGAAGTCAGTGGCTTCGTTGTCTTCGTGCAGGTGGCATCGGCGTTGCGATGTTCGAGGAGCGACGCGGGGGCGGAACACCGCCTTCGGATCGGTAGGGGTCGGCCGGGAGGCTGATCCCTCTTTTTTTGCACACCGCTTGCGCGGCGTTCTTTTGTACGGTTTGCGGCTTTCTGTAAGTACGACTCCGATAATCCGACGTAGGTCATCCGATGAAGGATATGTCGGAGAGACGCGGAGGCCCGGACACCTCTGTCGGAGGTGTCGGACACCCTTTCAGCGACGAATTGGTTGTTGTAGATGACTGAAAACAGGAGACTTATTTTGTTTTAGCGATGGTACGGGTGTTGCGGAGGCGCCCTTTCGAGCGCGACGCTTTGAGCCGTGTCTCTTACTTTGAAAGGGAGTCGATCATTATGCAGCGTTTCTCGTCTCGGGCGGCCGGGCTGTTGCTCGCCGCCGTCGGTCTGTTTCTCTCCGTTCTCCCCGCCGCGGCCGAGCCGCGAACCTCTTCCGACCTCCTGCTGCCGTACTTCGAGGTCGACCTGGAGGGTCCCCGCAGCACGCTGTTCGCCGTCGGCAACGCCCACGAAGGTCCGCTCGACGTCCGCGTCTCGGTCGCCACCGACTGGGGGATCCCGGTCCTCGGCGTGACCCTGAACCTGAAAGCGGGCGAGGTCGTCACGGTCAACCTGAAGGACTGGCTCGCGAGCGGCGACGTCCCCACCGGCCAGCTCGGCCCGGCCATGCTCGCGCACGTGCAGGCGGCGCTCACCGGCGAGCCGTCACCGAAGGACGGCCTCTACTACGGGTCGGCGCCCGAGACACCCGGAGTGGCGTCCGGCTTCATCACGCTGCGCGTCAAGGGCCCGAACGGGGTTCGCCCCGACTCCCTGTGGGGCGATTACTTCATGGTCGGCGGAGCGGCGCTCGCGATGGGAGAGCTGCTGATCGACATCGATACGCTCGGCGACTGCCGCTCGCTCTGCGACCGTCACCTCGTCCGGTTCCTCGAGGGCGGCGCTTTCGAGGACGGAACGGAGCTCGTGATCTGGACCGGCCGCACCGGCGCGCCGTCGCCCACTCCGCAGCCCCAGTACGTACATGCCGAGATCAGCGGCGGCGCGTTCTACGACGAGGAAGGCGAGCACCTCGCGAACCGCTTCCTCGACCTGATGCCGACCCAGACCATCTCGGTGGGCGACCTCGACCTGCCGGACGACTTCGGGTGGATCGACATCGTGACCGACGACCCGGTCTACGTCGGCGTGCTCTACCGCTCGGGCGACGAGTTCTCGATCGCCGTGCAGTCCTGGTGCACCGACGAGCCGGGCCCGCCGCCGCCGCAGGGCTCGCCGGGGCCGGGGCCCGATCCCGCCCCCGCCATCCACCTCGAGAAGCACACGGCCGGCGTCGACGCCGATCTGCCCCCCGGCCCCGCGATGGTGATCGGCTCCGAGATCGTCTGGCAGTACCACGTCACCAACACCGGCAACGTCCGTCTGACCGATGTTTCCGTGACGGACGACCAGGGCGTCGTGGTGACTTGCCCGCGGACCACGCTCGGCGTCGGCGAGTCGATGACCTGCACCGGCGACGGCATCGTGACGCTCGGCCAGTACGCGAACATCGGAACCGCGAGCGGCCGGGGCCCGGGCGCCGAGACTGTGCTCGACATCGACCCCAGCCACTACCTCGGCATCGAGATCGTCGAGCCGGGTGTGCCGGCAGTGGTCCTCCAGAAGCTGACCAACGGCCACGACGCCGACACCGCGCCCGGACCCTCGGTGGCGGTCGGCAGTCCGGTCACCTGGACCTACGTGGTGACCAACGTCGGCGACGTAGCCCTGACCAACGTCCAGGTCACGGACAGCGATGCCGGGGTCACCGTCACCTGCCCCAGTGACGAGCTGGCGGTCGGCGCCACCATGACCTGCGTGGCGGGAGGCTTCGTCTCCTCCGAAGGTCAGTATCAGAACGTCGGGACGGTCACCGCGGCCGGGGAAGGGCAGAACGTCTCGGCCACCGACCCGAGCCACTACTTCGGCGTACCGGGCGGCGGAATCGTCGGCGGCGAGCCGGCGGTGAGCATCGAGAAGCTGACGAACGGCTACGACGCCGACGGCGTCTCCTCGGCTCCGCACCTGGTGCACGGCGATCCGGTCTACTGGACCTACGTCGTCACGAACACCGGCGGCACCCCGCTGTCGAACATCGTGGTGTCCGACGACCGGGGCGTGGCGGTGAGCTGCCCCGGGAGCTCGCTCGACATCGGCGAGTCGATGACCTGCACCGGAAGCGGCTCGGCGGTCGCGAGTGAAGCCTGCTACTGCAACGTCGGCCTGGTGATCGCGTCGCCGCCCGTCGGCGGCGAGGTCACGGACAGCGACCCGTCTCACTACTGCGCCGAGGAGATCCCCGGCGTGGCCGCGATCGACGTCGAGAAGTCGACCAACGGTGCGGACGCCGACGTGGCCCCCGGCCCGAGCCTCTTCGAAGGCGACAACGTGCAGTGGAGCTACGTCGTCACCAACACCGGCGACGTGACCCTGACGGGCGTGACGGTGACGGACGACCAGGGGGTGACGGTCACTTGCCCGGGCGGCCAGCCGTTCGACCTCGCACCGGGCGAGTCGAAGACCTGCCTCGGCAACGGCACGGCGACGCTCGGCCAGTATGCCAACGTCGCGACCGCGTCCGGCACGCCGGAAGGCGGCGGCGACGAGCTGACGGCCACCGACCCGAGCCACTACTTCGGCGAGGAGGTCCCGTCCGGCGGGGAAGGCACCGAGGGCTGCACCCCCGGTTACTGGAAGCAGGAGCACCACTTCGACTCCTGGACCGTCACCGGCTACTCGCCCGACCAGACGGTCGTGAGCGTGTTCGCCGAGGCCGCGACCTGGCCGGCGATCGGTGACGCCTCCCTCGAGGCCGCGCTGTCGTTCAGCGGTGGTCCCGGACTGGAGGCGAAGGCCCGGCTCCTCGTCCACCACGCGGTGGCTGCGCTGCTCAACGCCGCCAACCCCGACGTCGACTATCCGCGGACCGTGGCGGAGGTCATCTCCGACACGAACGCCGCTCTCGCGAGCGGCGACGAGGCGACGATCGAAGCGCTCAAGGACGCCTTCGACGCCGACAACAACCTCGGTTGCCCGCTGAGCTGACGGTCGGGTAGCCGTTCCATCGCAGACGGCCGGGGCGGTTCGCCGCCCCGGCCGTTTCTGCGTTTCGCCGCCTCGCGCCGCCTCGCCTCGTCATTCGGCTGCTAAACTGATGCCCCCCGATGGGGGACGCCATGGAAGAGACGTCGCCTGCTGAGCGCCCCCGATTCGTCGAGCGCCGCTCGGGCGTCCGCGTCCGCGTTCCCGCCCTCACCGTCCTCTGGCACCCGGACGTCTCGCGCGTCGGCGAGCGGGTGCGCCTCTCGGCGCTCCTCGACGGGCACTCGGTGACGGTGTGCCGGGGCGCCCCCGGCTTCGAGCCTCCCGGGTCGCCGCGTCCGCGGCCGCTCGAGCACCCGCACCTCGAAGGACTGGCGCTGCGCGTCTCTGCCGGGGAGGAGTACGGCGGCGTGCGCCTTGCCGCCGCCCCGGGCGAGGCGGGCGTACGGGCCGCCGGCGAGCCGCTGGGCGCGGAGGGGCGTGCGCTCTCCGCCGCCGAGGTCGATGCCGGGGTGGTGGTGGAGCTGCGCGACCGGGTGGTTCTGCTGCTCCATCAGCTCGCGGCGCGGGAGCAGTGGGAGCCGGTCGACCACGGGCTGGTCGGGGAGAGCGAGGGGCTGGTCGACGTGCGGCGCGAGATCCGCCGGGTCGCGGACCTGGAGATCCCGGTCATGCTACGCGGCGAGACCGGCACCGGCAAGGAGCTGATGGCGCGGGCGATCCACCGCGCGAGCCGGCGCCGCGAGCAGCCCTACCAGGCCGTCAACCTGGGCGCGATCCCGCCGGCGCTCGCCGCCTCGGAGCTCTTCGGCGCCGCCAAGGGCGCCTACACCGGCTCGGTCCGGCCGCAGGCCGGCTACTTCTTGCAGGCCCACCACGGAACGCTCTTCCTCGACGAGGTCGGCGAGGCGCCGCCCGAGGTCCAGGTGATGCTCCTGCGGGTCCTCGAGCGCGGGGAGATCCAGCCGCTCGGCGTGCAGGAGACGCAGCAGGTCGACGTGCGACTGTTGGCCGCCACCGATCTCGATCTCGAGAGGGCGTCGGAGGAGGGGGACTTCCGGGCGCCGCTCCTGCACCGGCTGGCGGGCTACCAGATCGTGGTGCCGCCGCTGCGCGAGCGGCGCGACGATTTCGGGCGCCTGCTCGTCACCTTCCTGCGCGAGGAGCTCGAGCGGGTGGGAGAGACCGCTCGGCTCGATCCGGCCGCCGTCGCCGACTGGCTGCCGACCTCGATCGTGGCGCGCCTGGCCCGCCACGACTGGCCCGGCAACGTGCGCCAGCTCAAGAACGCGGTCCGGCAGATCGTCATCGGCAGCCGGGGGTCGCCCACGGTGCGGATCGGGCGACAGGTCGAGCGGCTGCTCCAGGAGGCGGTCGGCCGGGGCGGCACGGCCTCGCCCGAGGCGCCCGCGCCCGGCTCGCCGGAGGAGCGGCCCTCCGGCCCTCCGCCGCGCCGCGTGCGTCCGCGCAAGGAGTACCGCGATCCGGCGAACGTCGGCGGCGAGGAGCTGGTGGAGGCCCTCCGGAGGAACCGGTGGGCGGTCAAGCCGGCGGCGGAGGAGCTGGGGATCTCCCGCACTTCGCTCTACACCCTGATCGACCGCCACCCGGCGATCCGCAAGGCCTCGGAGCTCGGGCGCGACGAGATCGTGCGCGTGAGCGGCGAGTGCGGCGGCGACGTCCTGGAGATGGGGCGCCGGCTGGAGGTGTCGTCCTCCGGCCTCCGGCAGCGGATGAAAGAGCTGGAGCTCTGAAAGAGGTCCAGCTCGCTCAGCGGCCGGAGCTGCGGCGTAGGCCGGGTGGAGCTCGATCCAGCTCGCTGAGCGGCCGGAGCTGCGGCGTAGGCCGGGTGAGTCTGCCGTGAAGCCGGCTCTCAGCCGGCCTTGACGCCGAGGCGGGCGGGGCCGGCCGCGCGCGGGACGTCTTCGGCCCAGGTGAGCCGGTTCTTGCCCCGGCGCTTGGCCGCGTAGAGCCCCTGGTCGGCGCGCGCGAAGAGCTCCGCCACGGTCTCGCCCGGCCGCAGGTAGGCGGCGCCCATCGAGACCGAGATGGTCACCCGCCGGCCGAAGCCGCGCAGGTCGAGGGGGTCGGCGCAGATGCGCTGGCGGATGGTCTCGGCGCGCGCCGCCGCGAGCTCCCGGCTGACGTTCGGGAAGACGACCGCGAACTCGTCGCCGCCGATCCGGCAGGGCAGGTCGAGCGGCCGCACGTTCGAGCGCAGGATGCCGGCCACCGCTTCGAGCACCGCGTCGCCGCACGGGTGGCCGTAGGTGTCGTTGATGCGCTTGAAGTCGTCGAGGTCGACGAGCAGGATCGCGAGCCCGTCGCGGGTGGAGATCGGGCGCTGGATCAGCCGCTCGAGCTCCAGGTTCATCGAGCGCCGGTTGAGCAGGCCCGTCAGCTCGTCGGTGCGCGCGAGCGCCTCCTGCCGGTCGCGCTCGGCGCGGGTCCTCTGGAGGTGGTCGAGGGTGCTCTCGAGCTCCTGGTTCTTGCGCTGGAGGCCGGAGGTCAGCCGCTGCTCGGACGACAGCAGGTAGCTCGAGATCCACTTCAGGAGCGACACGAGCAGCCGCGGCTTGGTCTCGAGCAGCCGGTCGAACGCCCTCTGGTCGAAGAGCTGGAGCTCCGCGTCGTCGAGCCCGATCGCCGACGCCGTGCGGACGTGGTCGGGCGAGACGAGCGCCAGCTCGCCCAGGAAGTCTCCGCTGCGCAGCACCTTGGGCGACACCTCGGTCGGGAACACGAGCTGGATGCGGCCGGAGAGGACCACGTACATCGTGTCGCCCGGGTCGCCGCGGTGGAACAGGGTCTCCCCGCGCGCGAGCCGCATCGGCTTGCCCGTGTTGTAGATCTCCGCCACCTCGGTCGGAGTGAACGAGCGAAGCAGCGGGCTCGAGGCGAATGCTTGGAAGCTGCTCATCGGTTCGGGTGGAGCCGGTTTCGATCATACCACTGCCACGTTGCGGCAATCGCGCGCGGACCTGATACACTCGCGGCGCTCCGGCCGCCCCACCGTGCGCACACCCGCCAGAGGGCGCCGGAGATCCCCGGAACGTACCCTTTCGCCGACCCCCGCATCGCGCCGATGCGCACGGGGCCGCGCGGGCTCGAAGAAGAGAGCCCGCCGTCGGCTCACGCCAGGAGGCAATCTCTTGAAGATCCACGAATACCAAGCGAAGGAGATCCTGCGCCGGTACGGCGTGGCGACCCCGCGCGGCGAGGTCACCGACCAGCCGGCGGAGGCCCGCCGCATCTGCGAGGAGCTCGGCGGCCGCTGCGTGGTCAAGGCCCAGATCCACGCCGGCGGGCGCGGCAAGGGCGGCGGCGTGAAGCTCGCCGGCTCGCCCGAGGAGGCCGAGCAGCGCGCGAGCGAGATCCTCGGCATGCAGCTCGTCACGCCGCAGACCGGCCCGGAGGGGCAGAAGGTGAGAAAAGTCTACGTCGAGGAGGCATCGGAGATCGTCCGCGAGCTCTACGTCTCGGTGACCCTCGACCGGGCGAAGCGGATGCCGGTCCTGATGGCCTCGACCGAGGGCGGCATGGACATCGAGCAGGTCGCCGAGGAGAATCCGGCGGCGATCCTCGAGGAGTGGGTCCACCCGCACCTGCGGATGCTGCCGTTCCAGGCGCGCCGGCTGGCGAAGGGGCTCGGTCTGGAAGGCGATCTGGCGAAGCGGGGCGGCAAGCTCCTCGCGGCGCTCGTCGACTGCTACCTCGAGACCGACGCTTCGCTGGTCGAGATCAACCCGCTGGTCGTCACCGGCGACAACCGGGTGGTGGCGCTCGACGCCAAGATGGGCTTCGACGACAACGCCCTCTTCCGCCACGCCGAGTACCGGGAGATGCGCGACCTCGCCGAGGAGAACCCGATGGAGGTCGAGGCCGGCGAGCACGGGCTCTCCTACATCAAGCTCGACGGCAACATCGGCTGCATGGTCAACGGCGCCGGCCTCGCGATGGCGACCATGGACATCATCAAGCTCCACGGCGGCGAGCCGGCGAACTTCCTCGACGTGGGTGGCTCGGCGAGCCAGGAGGCGGTCGCCAACGCCTTCCGCCTGCTCGTCTCCGACCCGTCGGTCGAGGCGGTGCTGATCAACATCTTCGGCGGCATCGCCCGCACCGACCGGATCGCCCGCGGCGTGATGGCCGGCATCGAGCAGCTCGGCGAGGTCGACATGCCGGTCGTGGTGCGCCTCGAGGGCACGAACGTGGAAGAGGGCCGGCGCATCCTGCGCGAGGCGGATTTCGAGTTCATCGTGGCGGACGGCATGGCCGACGCGGCGAAGAAGGCCGTCGAGGCCGCGAAGGGAGGTCGCTGATGGCGATCTGGGTGAACGAGGACACGCGGCTCATCGTCCAGGGCATCACCGGCAAGGAGGGCGAGTTTCACGCCCTGTCGTGCCGCGAGTACGGCACGAACGTGGTCGGCGGTGTGACTCCGGGCAAGGGCGGCCAGGACGTGGAAGGCATCCCGGTCTTCGACACGGTGGCCGAGGCGCGCGAGGAGACCGGCGCGAACGCCACCATGATCTTCGTGCCGCCGCCGTTCGCCGCCGACGCGGTGATGGAGGCGGCCGACGCCGGCGTCGAGCTGATCGTCTGCATCACCGAGGGCATCCCGGTCAACGACATGCTGAAGGTGCAGGAGTACCTGCGGCACCACCCGGCGCGCCTGATCGGCCCCAACTGCCCCGGCCTGATCTCCCCCGGCAAGGCGAAGATCGGCATCATGCCCGGCCACATCCACGAGCCGGGCAAGGTCGGCGTGATCAGCCGGTCGGGCACCCTCACCTACGAGGCGGTCCACCAGCTCACCCGGCTCGGGCTCGGCCAGTCGACCTGCGTCGGCATCGGCGGCGACCCGATCCAGGGCACCAGCTTCATCGACGTCCTGGAGGCGTTCGCCGGCGATCCGGACACCGAGGCGGTGGTCGTGATCGGCGAGATCGGCGGCTCGGCGGAGGAGGAGGCCGCGGCCTGGGTCGAGGCGAACTACGACCGCCCGGTCGTCGGCTTCATTGCCGGCCGCACGGCGCCTCCGGGCCGCCGGATGGGACACGCCGGGGCGATCGTCTCCGGCGGCAAGGGCACCGCCGCCGAGAAGATGGAGGCGATGCGCGCCGCCGGCATCCACACGGTCGAGTCGCCGGCCGAGCTCGGCGAGACGGTGGCCAAGGCGCTGGGGAAGTAGCCGCGCCGTGACGCCGAAGCGCCTCCCGGGTGGCGGCTGGATCGCCCTGGTCGGCGGTGGGGAGTTCACCTTCGAGGAGACCCTCGACGCCGACTCGGCCTGGATGGAGAAGGTCGCCGAGAGCGGCCTCGACGGGCCGATCGGGTTCGTTCCCGCCGCCAGCGGCTCGACCGACTACGGCGAGCACTTCGTCGAGTACGTGGCCGAGGTGTTCGGCCGGGAGGCCGTGACGCTCCCGATCTACCGGCCGCGCGACGGCCGGCGGGGCAAGAACGCCGAGCGGATCGAGGAGTGCGCCGCCGTCTACCTGGGCGGCGGCGTGACCGACCACCTGCTCGACGCGCTCGCGGACACCCCCGCCGCCGAGGCGCTGCTCCGCAAGCTCGGCGCCGGCGGGGTGGTGGTGGCGATCGCCGCCGCCGCCCAGGCGCTCGGGGTGGCGGTGCGTTCGATCGCGCCGGGGCGGGTGATCCCCGGCCTCGGCTGGCTGCTCGGCGGCGCCGTCGAACCCAACTTCGACCCCGGGCACGACCGGCGGCTGAGGAAGCTCCTCGCCGAGCCGGGCGTCTCCTGGGGGCTCGGCATCCCGTCCGGCGCCGCGGTGCTGCTCGGCCCGGGCGGCGCGGTCGAGCTGGTCGGCACGGTGTTCTATGCCGAGGGCGCCGAGGCCGAACTGCGGGAGATCGGCTGAATCGCCGGCGCCGAGCCGGCACGAGAGGAACTTTGACCGCCCGGACTCCGCGGCGCCGCCGGCGCCGTCGGGTCCGGCGTGACCGACGGAGGAGAGACGCACCGTGTCCGACACCCAGACGACCCTGGCCAT
>CAZLLV010000222.1:0-4801 GCA_964560325.1 uncultured Thermoanaerobaculia bacterium
GATCGGGCGTCTCGCCGCTCGGGCAGAAGGCGGGCACCGACGCCTGGGTCGGCGCGCAGGGCCAGGGATCGCTCATCTCGACCGCGTCGAGCGCCTTGCCGACCTGCTGACAGTCGCCGGACGTGATGCCGCCGGTGCCGACCAGGTCCTGGCACGACTGCCGGAGGGCGGCGTCGTTGTCTAGGAAGTCGGAGGCGGAGAGGAGGTAGCGGGAGAGGGCGCGGTACTGGACCTTCCCCGCCTTCTCGAGGCCGATCCCGGAGACCACCTGCCCGTTATACGTGTCGCCGTCGACCATCAGGTAGTACGCCTTGTTCGGTACGCCGCTGTTGGAGTGCACGCCGCCGCCGTCCAAGCTGTAATCGTCGCCGCAGTAGAAGTCGGGATCGCTCACCTTCCCCGGATCGTCGAACAGGGTGGGGTCCGACAGGTCGCGGATGGCGCCGAAGCCCGGCACGTCCTCGCCCAGCATCCACCGCACGCCCGAGGTGTCCGTGCCGGCCCCGTTCAGCAGGTCGACGCTCTCGCCGAAGATGTCGGAGTACGACTCGTTCAGGGCGCCCGACTGCATGTAGTAAAAGAGGCTGGCGGTGTGCTCGGTGACGGCGTGGGCGAGCTCGTGGGCGGCCACGTCGTCCGCCGTCGAGAACCCCGCGCCGTAGACCATCCGCACGCCGTTCCAGAACGCGTTCGCGTACGGGCAGGGACCGCCGCTCGGGCAGTACCGGACCGTCGACTTCAGCGTCGCCCCCGCGTCGTCGTAGCTGTCCCGTCCGTGGTGGTCGGCGAAGTAGTCGTAGGTGTCCCCGGAGTAGTCGTAGGCGGCGTCGACGTCGGCGTTCCCGGTCGGCGACTCGCCCTCTTCCCGGGCGGGCGCTCCGGGCTCGAACGAGGAGCTGCTCGCGGCGTCCCAGACCTGTCGGTCGCGCGCGTGGGCGAGCTGGCTGAACCGCAGCACGATCTTGCCGGTCCGCGCGTCGATCCAGAGGTACTCGCGCAGGTCGATCTTGCGGGCCTCGACGAACCACGTCAGATCGGTCGAGAGCCCGCCGCCGCCCAGGAGGCCGCGGTTCAGGAGCTCGAGCCGGGGCTCGGTGAGCGACGCATCGGTCACCCCGAGCTCGCGCACCAGCTCCTCGTGGGCGAGGAACCGCGCCTCGTCGGCGGGGACCACCGGGACGGTGGAAACACCCTCCAGGCCCGCGATCGTCTTCGCGTTGGCCGCGACCACGCCCTTGCCGTCGAGATGCACCAGGATCTCGCCGCCGGTGACCGGGACGCCGCGGTAGCTCTGGCGGAACCGCACGTGCTCCATCCCCACCTCGTCGGGCGCGCTCACCCGGGTCGGCGTGGCCTCGACGCCCGTGGAACCCAGGCCGAAGGCGGCCCCGTGCGCCAGGAGGAAGGCCCGCGCGCGCTCGGCGGCGGTCCCGCCCGACACGGGGATCGCACCTCCCGGCCGCGTCGAGAGGAAGCTCACCAGGCCGGTGCGCGGCGAGACGGTGACCTCCGGCGCCACGCCGGCCACACGCGCCATCTCTTGCACGGCGAGGGCCGTCGCGACCCGCGCCGGCTGCGCGGCCACCGGGGCAACCACGAAGATCATGATGATTGCGAAGATAGCGATAACAATCTGCCGCGCCGGTTTCGCGTGAGCAAGCATGAGGCTCCTCCCTGAGGGCTCTTCACCCCCGAGTCTTCGAACGCTGTAAATCTGTTTCGTGGATCATACCTCCTCTCGCGATTGGCCGCCGAGCCCGATCCGGTACGATGCCGGGCAGGAGGAGAACGCATGAGACGTTGGACCGACTGGACGAGGGCCGCGGCCCTCGTCGCGGGACTCTTCGCCTGTGCCCCCGTCGATGCCCAGGTGGCGATCGGCGGGCATTTCCTCGCCACCGTGGCCGCCGATGATCTCCAGGTGCGGGTGGACGGCGCCCGCGTTCTCTGGCTGATCCCCACCACCGGCTCGCCGCACCTGATCTTCGGCTCGGACCACAACGACGTCACCGCCGACCGGGTCGGAGGCACCGTCGGCGGAGGGCAGGGGAACCAGGCGACCGGCTTCGCCGCCACCATCGGCGGCGGCAGCCTCAACACGGCGAGCGGCTCGACGGCCACGGTCGCCGGCGGTACGACGGCGCTGGCCTCCGGATCCGCCGCGGCCATCGGCGGCGGCACCAACAACCGGGCCGCCGGCGCCCGCTCCGCGATCCCCGGTGGCCGCGACGCCCTGGCCTCGGCGCACGGGCAGCTCGCCTACTCCTCCGGCGGCTTCGATCCCGCCGAGGGCGATGCCCAGTGGTCTCTCTACGTCCCGCGTGCCACCACCACCGACGCGTCGCCCACCGAGATCCTGCTCGACGGCTTCTTCCCCCTCTCGGTCGCCGCCGACCGCACGATCGCCTTCCAGATCCAGGTGGCGGCACGCTCCGACGCGGGGGAGACGGCGGGCTACGAGATCACCGGCGTGATCGAGAACGTGGGCGGGACGACCGCTCTGGTCGGTACCCCGGTCGTGACGGTGCTGGGCGAGGACGACCCGGCGTGGGGTGTGGCCGTGACGGCCGACGATGCCGCCGACTCTCTCTCCATCGTCGCCACCGGCGAGGCCGCCACCACGATCCGGTGGGTGGCGGCGGTTCGGACCACGGAAGTGGCTTTCTAGCAGCGGCGCGGGCGCCCCGTCCCCGCGATGGTGCGCTATCATCCGCCGCGAGATGCGCATCCTCTCTGTCTGACCTCGCCTGCTGACCGGACCGGCCGCCGACGGTGAACCGCCGATCGGCGCCGGGCCGGCGCCTTCGCGCTCCGGCGCCTCCTTCCTTTGGAGGGGGCCGGCGGCGCGACACCCCTCGGCCAGAGCGACAACGGAGAGTCTCGTGACCACCGGCGCATCCCCCTCGTCTTCCCCCTCGTCCTTCTGGAGCGACCTGCGCTCCTCCCTCAGCGGCGAGGAGCGCGACTGGACCCGCATCGATCCCCGCCGGGCCGTCCTCCTCCTCGCCTTTCCGATGGTCCTCGAGATGGTGATGGAGTCGGTCTTCGCCGTCGTCGACGTCTTCTTCGTCGCGCGCCTCGGACCGGCGGCGGTGGCGACCGTCGGCCTGACCGAGGCGGTCATCACGCTCATCTTCGCGGTCTCGCTCGGCGTGTCGATGGCGACCACCGCGCTGGTCGCCCGGCGGATCGGTGAGGGCGACCGCGAGGGAGCCTCGGAGGTGGCCGTGCAGGCGCTCGCGGTCGGCGCCGGCGTCTCCGTCCTGTTCGGCATCGCCGGCGCCCTCGGCGCCCGTCACATCCTCACCTTCATGGGAGCGACCGACGAGGTGCTGGCGGTCGGCACGACCTACGCGACCATCCTCCTGGGGGGTAGCGGGTCGGTCGTCCTCCTCTTCCTCGGCAACGCGATCTTCCGCGGCGCAGGCGACCCCGCGGTGGCGGTGCGGGTGCTGTGGACCGGCAACCTGATCAACCTGGTCCTCGACCCGTGCTTGATCTTCGGGCTCGGTCCGTTCCCCGAGCTCGGGCTGACCGGCGCGGCGGTGGCGACGGTGACCGGCCGGACGGTGGCGGTCCTCCTCCAGATCCGCTACCTCGTCACCGGCAAGAGTCGCATCCGCGTTCACCCGGCCCTCCTGCGCCTGCGCCCTTCGGTGATCCGGCGGCTCCTCCGCATCTCCTGGGGTGGGATCGTCCAGTACCTGGCCGAGACCGGCGCCTGGGTGGCGCTGGTCCGGGTGCTCGCCCTGTTCGGGGACGCCGCCCTCGCCGGTTACACGGTGGCGATCCGGCTCGTTCTCTTCACTTTCCTGCCGTCCTGGGGTCTGTCGAACGCCGCCGCCACCCTGGTCGGCCAACACCTGGGGGCCAAGCAGCCGGAGGAGGCCGAGCGCTCGGTCTGGCTGACCGCGCGGTACAACGCGGTGTTCCTGGGCAGCGTCGGGCTCGTCTTCGTCGCCGTGCCCGACCTGCTGCTGCGACCGTTCGCACCCGATCTCGGCGGCGGCGGCGCGAACGAGGAGATGCTCCGCGTCGGTGCGGCGTGCCTGCGCTGGCTCGGCGTCTGCTACGGCTTCTTCGCCTTCGGCCTGGTGACCATCCAGGCGTTCAACGGCGCCGGGGACACCGGCACGCCGATGCGCCTGAAGGTGATCTTCTACTGGCTGCTCCAGATCCCGATCGCCTGGTCGCTCGCCGTACCCGCCGGCCTCGGGCCCCACGGCGTCTTCGCCACCATGGCCGCGACCGAAATCGCCATGGCCCTGGCGGCGGTCGTACTCTTCCGGCGCGGACGGTGGAAGGAGAAGGTGGTGTGACTTTCCGGCCGGTGGCCGCTAGCGCCGATCGGCCTTCGGCGCGTCAGCCTCTTCGGCCTCGTCCGGGCCTTCGGCGACGAAGTCGTCCGGCAGCTCTTCGGTCGTCTGCACCACGGCGATCTCGACGCGGCGGTTGCGCTGCCGGTCGGCCGGGTCGGTGCCCTCGACCAGCGGGGCCGCCTTGCCGAAGCCCTTCGACTGCACCTTGTCCGCGGCGACACCCGCCTCGATCAGGTAGCGGCGGACGGACTCGGCACGGCGCTCGGAGAGCGTCAGGTTGTAGTCGGCGCTCCCCACGTCGTCCGTGTGCCCGTAGACCTGGATTCCGAAGCCTTCGGCGGTCAGGAGCACGCCGGCGATGCGGCTCAGGGTCTCGCGGTTCTCGGGGCGGAGCTCGGCCTCGTCGAAGTCGAACTCGATGCTGTCGCCCAGGTTCATGACCATGCCGAGCGCGGTCCGGCGGGTCTCGGCGATCTCGCTCA
>CAZLLV010000223.1:0-6370 GCA_964560325.1 uncultured Thermoanaerobaculia bacterium
TCGGCGAGCGAGCCGGTCAGGCGGAAGCCGACCACCTGCGGGATCAGCATCGAGATCGGCTGGCCGAGCATCGCGGCCTCGGCCTCGATGCCTCCCACGCCCCAGCCGAGCACCCCGAGGCCGTTGATCATCGTGGTGTGCGAGTCGGTGCCGACCAGCGTGTCCGGGTAGGCCCAGGTGGCGCCGTCCGCGCTCTCACCGGATCGGCCCCGAGGGCCGGGGCCGTCCATCGCCACCCGGCCCAGGTACTCGAGGTTGACCTGGTGCACGATGCCGGTCGCCGGCGGCACGACCTTGAAGTTGTCGAACGCCTTCTGGCCCCAGCGCAGGAAGGCGTAGCGCTCCCGGTTGCGCTCGTAGTCGCGCTCGGCGTTGATCAGGAAGGCGGCCTGGGAGCCGTACTCGTCGACCTGCACCGAGTGGTCGATCACCAGCTCGACCGGCTGGAGCGGGTTGATCGCCCGCGCGTCGCCGCCCATGGCGGCCATCGCGTCGCGCATGGCGGCGAGATCGACCACCGCCGGCACGCCGGTGAAATCCTGGAGCAGCACCCGGGCCGGCATGAAGGCGATCTCGCGCGACGGCTCGGCCGCCGGGTCCCAGGCGGCGAGGGCGCGCACGTCGTCGGCGCTCACCGTCTCGCCGTCCTCGCGGCGCAGGAGGTTCTCGAGCAGGATCTTGAGGCTGTAGGGCAGCCGGTCGAGGGAGAAGCCGTGATCGGCCAGGGCTCCGAGGCGGGCGATCCGGTAGTCGCGGCCGCCGACGGAGAGGGTGCCGTGGCTGGAGAAGCTGTCGCTCATGGAGGGGGTGCTCTTTCTTCGGTTCGCTTCGGTGGTGAGGTCGGTGGAGCGCCCGGCGAAGTCGGCGGCGGGCCCCTCTACCTTAGCAGCCCGTGGTGGAAGCTCGCACGGACCGTCGAGAAGCCGTGAGCTATCATCGGAGACGGTGCCCGATCCTTCCTCCCAGTCCCTCCAGGCTCCGACCCTGCTGGTCGCCATGCCGCAGGTGATGGACCCGTTCTTCCACCGGAGCGTCGTGCTCCTGATCCACCAGGACCACGAGGAGGGGAGCTTCGGCGTGATCGTCAACCGGCAGACCGGGATCAAGGTGTCGGAGATCCTCGCCGGGCTCGAGATCGACTGGCGGGGCGAGGGCGCGGCCACCGCCTTTTTCGGCGGGCCGGTGCAGCCGCAGCTCGGCAGCGTTCTGTTCTCCCGCGCCGGCTGGACCCCGCCCGAGGGGGCCGGGGACGGCGAGGAGGACGGCGAGGAGAGCCTGTCGGCGATGACCGAGGTCGCCCCGGGGCTCGCCGTGACCCACCACGTCGGCGACCTCCGGCGGCTCGCCGGCGACCCGCCCGACCACGTGCGCCTCTACCTCGGCTACGCCGGCTGGGGCGCCGGGCAGCTCATGGAGGAGATCCTGCGCGACGACTGGCTGGTGGCGCCGGTCTCCGAGGAGCTGATCTTCGCCCCCGATCCGGACGCGGTCTGGGAGATGGCGGTGCGCTCCGTCGGGGTCGACCCGGCGACCCTGCCGTCCTGGGGGAGCGGCGGCGGGGATGCGAACTGACGCAGGTGCTACCATCGTTCATCGAAAGCCCCTGTGAACCCGATCTGAACCACCGGAGATTCGGTCGATAGCATGAGCGATCCGCAGAAGACCGCCGTGGTCACCGGTGCAAGCGCCGGCATCGGCGCCGCCACCGCCCGCGCCCTCCACCGCGAGGGCTTCCGTCTCGTGCTCGGCGCCCGCCGGGTGGAGCGCCTCGAACGCCTGGCGGGCGAGCTGGGGGGCCTGAGCGCGGGCGTGCGCTTTCATCCGCTCGACGTCACCGACCCGGCGAGCGTCCGCAAGTTCTCCGCCTCCGTCGAGCGTGCCAATCTGCTGGTCAACAACGCCGGCGCCGCCTTCGGCCTCGATCGCGTCGAGAACGCCGTCGAGGAGCGCTGGCGCGAGATGTACGAGCTGAACGTGATGGGCGTGCTGCGGATGACCCGGGCGATCCTGCCGGCTCTGCGCGCCTCGGGCGACGGCCACATCGTCAACGTCGGCTCGATCTCCGGCTTCGAGGTCTACCCCGGAGGTGCCGGCTACACCGCCGCCAAGCACGCCGCCCGCGCGCTCACCAAGACGCTCCGGCTGGAGCTCCTGGGCGAGCCGATCCGGATCACCGAGATCTCGCCCGGCCTCGCGAACACCGAGTTCTCGAAGGTCCGCTTCTCGGGCGATGCCGAGCGCGCCGACGACGTCTACCGGGGGATGACGCCGCTGGTCGCCGAGGACGTGGCCGAGTGCATCGCGTTCGCGGCGACGCGGCCGTCGCACGTCAACATCGACGAGCTGGTGGTCAAGCCCCGCGACCAGGCGCACTCGACGGCGGTCCACCGGCACGACTCGTGACGCGCGGCCGGCGGGGCCGCCCAGCCGGGCTCGCTCTGCTCCTGGCGGCCGTCGCAATCGTCGGCTGCGGTCCGCGCGGGCCGCTTTCGCCCCCGGAGGCGTACGACGAGTACTGCGCCCGCTGCCACGGCGACGACGGCCGGGGGGACCCGAAGATGGTGCGCCTCAAGCCGGAGCTCGACCTGATCCGCTCGGAGATGGTCCGCTCGGGCGACCTCCCGCTCGTCTCCGAGCGGATCGCCGAGGGCGAGGGGACGATGCCGGGCTTCGCTCGCAAGCTGACGCCCGAGGAGCTGGAGGCCCTCTCGCGCTACACGATCGATCGCTTCGGCGGCGAATGAGAGGATGACGGCCATGGACCCGAAACGCTTCAAGGATGCCTACGAGCGGCTCCAGTACCTCGACGACAACACCACCTACAAGATCCGCCGCCGCGGCCGGGAGCGGCTCCACTCCCCAGGCATCGAAGAGGTCGACGCCGCGCTCCAGACGCTGAGCGATTACACGGTGGAGCTCAAAGAGATCGTCCGCGAGCTCTTCCTGGCGATCGGGTCGAAGCCGAAGGAGAAGTAGGGGGGCGCGAGCCGGGGGGAGAGGGAGCGGTATCCGGACTGGAGGTGTCTACGCCGCCGGGGCCGTGTGGGGGCGCGCCGGGCTCCGGCACGGCTCGGCTGATGCCCTTTGCGCCGTAGGCCTCGCCTGGCTTCGCTCGGCGGCCGTTGCGGGCGTGCACTCCCCCTGGGCTTGCTGGCTCCGCCGGCTCAGACACCTACGCCCGGCGCGCCCCCACCCGGCCCCTTTCGTTCGGTGGTCGTCGGTCGGCAGGTTTCAGTCCCACTTCCCCATCCCGCGCTTGGGAGAGCGAGGTGGAACCGCCAAAACAGCCAAGGCGCGGATTCCCACCTACCGGGGCGAACCCTCGATCGGTCTTCGTGCGGGCTCACCACCGAACGGAGGGTCCGGCCGGGGGTGCTCGCGCCGGAGCGCGGTTGAACGAGGCGAGCGAGCAAGCCCGGAAGGAGGGCACGCCCGGTGCCCGCCGAAGTGAATCCAGGCGAGGCCTACGGCGGAAAGGGCATCAGCCGAGCCGTGCCGGAGGCGCGAGCACCCCCGGACGGACCCGTCGGCGCAGGCAACCCGCTACGGCTTCCACTCGCCTACCCCGTGCTCCCGAACCCACCCTCGCCCCGCCCCGTCTCCCCCAGCGCCTCCGCCTCTTCCCACTCGACCGCCTCCACCCGTGCCACTACGAGCTGCGCGATGCGGTCGCCGCGGGCGATGGTGAGGGGGGCGTCGCCGAGGTGGGCGAGGATCACCTTCACCTCGCCCCGATAGTCGCTGTCGATCGTCCCCGGCGCGTTCGCCAGCGTCACCCCGTGCTTCCAGGCCAGCCCGCTGCGCGGCCGCACCTGCCCCTCGAACCCGTGCGGGATCTCCAGCACCAGCCCGGTCGGCACCAGCACCCGTTCCCCCGGCCGCAGAACCAGATCCTCCTCGACCGCCGCCATGAGATCGAAACCGGCGCTGCCCGCGGAGGCGGCGGCCGGCAGGGGGAGATCGCGGCCGTGGGGCAGCCGCCGGAGCCGGATCTTCACGGACATCTCACGGATTCTTGTCGTTCGGCAGATTGCCGCCCGGCAGGCTGCCCGGCGGCGGCGCCCCGCCCTCCGGCTGGATGCCCGGCCGGAAGGGGCGCCCGATCCACTTCGCGCGCGGCAGCGTCGGCGCCGCGCCGGTATGCGCCCGCACGCCGCCGCCCACGACCGACCCTTCCGGGCCGATGCCGCTCACGCCGCCGCCGCCGAGCCTCTGCACCGTGAAGTGCCAGTCGGAGTAGCGCGCCTCGCCGAAGAGGACTTTGAGCGCCTCTCCCTCCGCCCGGCTGCAGACGCCGAGGATCGGACCGGTCACCTGCGGTGCCTGACCGCTCCCACCGCTGCCGGCCCGTCCGCGGGACCGGGTCGGACCCCCGAGGATGCCTCCGTCCTCGCCCTCGCCGCCTCCGGCGCCCACGCAGACGCCCTCGGACTGCTGCCCGGGCCGGGCCGGGCGGCCGTTCGGACCTTCGCCGGCCGGCCCGCCCGGACCCCCTGGGCCAGAGCGCGGCGGCTGCGTGCCCGGCGGCGCACCGCCGGCCCCGACCTGGACCACGATGCCCCACTCGCCGGTCTCGGTCATCGGGTCCTTCCAGAGCTTGCGGATCGAGCGCGGCTCGATCTCGATCAGCTCCTCGAGCCGGGTGGGCAGGCGGCCGTGGCGCTGCTGGAAGACGCGAATCGCCTCGGCGTACTGCCAGCCGCGGAAGATCAGCTCCTCCTCGTTCTCGCGCTGCATCTGCTGGCTCCACATCGGCAGCGCCGCGGCCGTCAGCACGGTGAGGATGGTCACGGCGACCATCAGCGCGGCCATGCTGTAGCCGCGTTCCGGTCCGCTACCAATCACTGAACGGCTCCCCGTCCAGATTCACGCCTTCCGCTCCGGAGTAGACGTCGATGATCCCCGGTTCCCCGCTCTCCGGCAGGTCGGTCTCCGCCGCCCCGTAGTCGTCCCCGAACTCCTCGTACTCGACCACCCACGTCGCGTTCGAGTTGGTGATCGGGTCGACCGGAACGTCGCGCAGGTACTCCTCGTCCACCAGCGCGTCGAGGCTCGGCGGGAAGTGCCCCTTGTCGGCGTAGAACTGGTTGAGCGCGTCGCGGATCGCCCGGAGGTTGGTCTGGAGGACCGCCTCCTCCGCACGGCGCGGCGCCCGGGTCAGCCGCGGCAGGGCGACCGACGCGAGGATGCCGATGATCGCGATCACCACGATCAGCTCGATGATGGTGAACCCGCGCTGGCCGGCCCGCACGAGGCAGGGCTTGCGGGGAGCGTGGAGGTCGGGGGTCGCGGGGGTCGTCTGCATGGTCACCACTCCGAGTAGGGCACGCCGTTCAGCCCGATGCCCTCGGACAGTGAGTGGACGTCGTAGACGTTCTCGCCGCCCCAGGACGAGGAGTCGGGCGCGTCCTGAAAGCTTCGCAAGCCCCATTCCGCCTCGCCGGTCATCGGGTCGACCGGGATGCGGCGCAGGAACCGGACCTGCTTGTCCACCTGGCCGACGACCTCCACCCCCTCGACCAGGTTCTCGAGCTCGGTCGGGTAGCCCTCGGCGCCGAGGTCGACCGGGATCAGGCCGGCGTCGCTGTAGCGCTTGTACTCGTCGATCGCGTAGCGCATCTCGCGCAGCGACGCGCGCAGGTCCGTCTCCTTGACCCGCTTGCGCGTGGTCGTGGCGAGCGGGATCGCGGCGGCCGCGAGGATCACGAGGATCGCCGCGACGATCACCATCTCGGCGATGGTGAAGCCGGCCTGGGATCGTGTACGTGTCATCACTTCCGTTTACGTGCTCGTCCGCGCTTGCGTCCTGGGGGGTGCCTCGCGATCGGGCCGGTCCGGCCGCGCCGGAAGCTCGGGCGGCACTCGCTCGCCGCCCACCGTCAGCACCGCCGGCCGCGAGTCGACCGCGAGCGGGGCGCGCGACGAGTCGAGCGCCTTGGCGGAGCCGAAGCGCAGGGCCGGATCGCCCTCGGCGACCGCGCGGAAGACGACGCGCGCGACGACGCCTTCGCCCGCGACGCCGGTCACCTGCCCGAGGCGGCTCGCGCCGAGGACGAGGCGGCCGGGTCTCGACGCGTCGGAGAGCACCTCGGCGGCGCCCTGGCCCCCGAGGAACGGCCCCGCCTCCACCGACTCGACGGCGAGCACGGCGGGGTTCCACTCCAGGGTCACCGGCAGATGGGACACCGGCGCCAGCGCGCGGGCTTGGAGCGCGACCTCGACGGTGCCGCCGGGAGCCACCGCGGAGGCGGACGGCACCAGGCGCAGGGCGACATCGGTCTCGGTGGCGAGCGGCGAGCTCGTGACCGAGGCGAAGCGGCCGAAGGCCGCGGCCTCCTCGGTCGCCGACGCGAGCGCGGTCGTGTCGGCG
>CAZLLV010000224.1:0-4526 GCA_964560325.1 uncultured Thermoanaerobaculia bacterium
GTGGGTTGGCTCGCCGCGGGCGCCGCCGTCTGCCGGGAGCACGGGGCGCTGCTCGTCGCCGACGAGATCTTCACGGGGTTCGGTCGAACCGGCGAGCTCTTCGCCGTCGACCACGAGGGCGTGCGCCCCGATCTGCTCTGCTGCGGCAAGGCGCTCGGCGGGGGGCTCCCGATCGGCGCCGTCGTCGGCCGCGCCGACGCGATGGACGCCTGGCGCTCCGAGGGCGAAGCGCGCCACACCGGCACCTTTCTCGCGCACCCGCTGGCCTGCGCCGCCGCGCTCACCGTCCTCGACCTGATCGAGGAAGAAGACCTCCCGGCCCGCGCCCGAAGACTGGGCGAGATCGTGGCCGAGCGCCTCGCCCCCTGGCCCACCCGCTTCCCCGCGGTCGCCGAGACGAGAGGCCGCGGCCTCCTCTGGGGCGTCGAAACCCACACGCCTATGCAGGCGAAGCGGACGGTCGAACGGCTCCGAGAAGCCGGCGTCCTCGCCCTCGCCGGCGGTCCGCGGGGCCACGTGATCCAGATCGTCCCGCCCCTCACGATCTCCGAAGACGACCTCCACACCGCCCTCGACCGCTTCGAAACCGCCCTGAGCCAGGGCAACGCCGACGAACCCCTGTAGAGGCGGAGCCTTGTCTCCGCCCGGGGTGAAGTGACCACCGAGCCTTCGCCCGCGCCCCGATCGAGATCGGAACGCGGCGGGAGGAGACAAGGCTCCTCCCCTACTCCGGTTCACCCCTCACCTTCCACTCCGGTGGGCGGGCGTGGCGGCTACGGCACGCCCCTGCAGGACGGAGGGCGGGGTCCGGCGCGCCCGACGCCGGTCGCCTTCCGCCGCCGGAGCGGCGCGCCGTCCCGCCCCGCCGATCCCCAAACCGAAGCCGCCCACCCAGCCGCCTGAGCTACACTTCCCGGCACCGTGAGACTCTCCGACCGGCTCCGGCGGTGGGACGCCTTCTCCCACTTCGCCACGGATCAGCTCGACTCCCTGGAGGGGAGCGTCGCGCTCGGCCGCCACGCGCCCGGCGAGATGGTGGTGAAGGAGGGAGACTCGACCCGCGACGCCTACCTGATCGAGTCGGGCAAGGTGCGGATCAAGCGCCAGACCGCCTACGGCGACTACACCCTCGCGGTGCTCGGCCCGGGCGACCTGTTCGGCGAGACCGCCTTCGTCGACGAGCACGCCCGCTCCGGCGACGCGGTCGCCGAGGACGACGTGCAACTCGTCGCCTTCAACCCGGACGACCTCACCGCCGCGTTCGAGCGCGACCGCCGGATCGCCCTCTCCTTCTACTGGTTGTTCTGGAAAAGCCTGTCGCGCAAGCTCCGCGGCACCAATCGGCGTCTGGAGGAGTTCTTCTCCCGCACCGGCGGGAGCGACGACTCGGCCCACCGGCGGGGCGACGGCAGAGGCGCGGCCGAGTTCCGGGTCGACCTCGCGTCCAAGCGCAAGCTGTTCGAGGAGCAGCGCCTCTCGCGGATGGAGATCAACTTCCTCTCCACCCTCTCCCAGGAGCGCCGGCTGGCGCCGGAGGAGCTGCTCTTCCGAGAGGGCGACGACGGCGAGGAGATGTACGTCGTGCTCGAAGGGCGGGTGATGATCTACAAGTTCATTCCGGGCGCCGGCGAGGAGGCGCTCGCCTTCCTGGAGCGCGGCGACTACTTCGGAGAGATGGCGCTGATCGACCGGGAGCCGCGCTCGGCGTGGGCGCGGGCCGACGAGCGGGGGGCTGTGGTGCTCGCGATCCCGCAGGACGTCGTCTCCGGCATCCTCGACATCGGCAAGGTGTCGTCGCTGCCGCTCCTGAAGATCCTCTGCTCGCTGGTCGCGAAGCGCCTGCGGGAGCTCGACGACAAGCTGATCGGCTGGTACATCCTGTCGGGCGGCGGCGCCGGCGCGGAGCCTTCGGCCGACTGACTGGCTAGCCGTCCGCGCGGCGCGCCACGGCGGTCAGGATCTTCTCGACCATCGACGAGGTCGGCAGGGCCGCCACCTCGTCGTCGCTCGCCCAGCGCGCCTCGGCCCCGCCGTCCGCCAGCGCGCCGCCGTCCGCCACCTCGGCCCGGTGCACCCGCAGCTCGAAGGCGCGGGTGGTGATCCCGTGGCGCACCGTCGCCAGCCGTTCGCCGATCCGCCACCGGCCGCCGTAGCGGCGCCCCAGAGCGGCCCCGGCCGCCGCGGGCGACTCGCCCTCACCGCCGCCCGGCCCCGCGCCCTCGACCCCGGTCCAGGGCAGCTCCCAGAAACCGGCCAGGAGCTCCTCGTCGTCGCCGCGCCGGAAGAGGAGGCGCCGGGAGGCGCCGCCGCGATCCGCCTCCGACTCGACCAGCGCCACCACCCGCACCAGCCGCTCCGGCTCCTTCCGCTCCCGCGGCCGGGGGAAGCGCTCGGGCTCGCCGGTGCACCGGCCGGCGCAATCTTCGGCGAGCGGGCAGAGGAGGCACTTCGGCTTTCTCGGCGTGCAGATCCGCGCTCCCAGCTCCATCAGCGCCTGGTTGCCGTCGCCCGGCCGCGACGGATCGAGCAGCGCCGCCGCCGCCGCCCGCAGCGCCCGGCGCGGCGCGGCCCGCTTGGGGTCTTCGTCGAGGGCGAGGAGGCGCGCCGTCACCCGTTCGACGTTGCCGTCGAGGACCGGCACCGCCTCGCCGTAGGCGATCGAGGCGATGGCGGCCGAGGTGTAGTCGCCGATGCCCGGAAGCTCGCGCCAGCCGGCCGCGTCGGTCGGGAAGCCGTCCTCGGCGATGCGCCGCGCCGCGGCGTGGAGCTGGCGCGCCCGGCGGTAGTAGCCGAGCCCGGACCAGAGGGCGAGCACCTCGTCGATCGGCGCCTCCGCGAGCGCCGCGGCGTCGGGGAAGCGGGCGAGGAAGCGGGCGTAGTAGGGGAGGACGGTCTCGACCCGGGTCTGCTGGAGCATGATCTCCGAGATCCAGACGCGGTAGGGGTCGGTGTCCCGCCGCCAGGGGAGCTCGCGCCGATGGCGGTCGTACCAGGTGAGGAGCGCGTCGGCGGGCGAGCCAGGCATGGGCGCGGATTGTAGCCCCGGGCGCGCCGGTCGCCGGCCTGGCGACCGCCCGCGGGGCGGTGTCAATCTGACGAGCGATCGGGGCGCCGGTGCCGTTTCGGCATGGGAGCCGAACACACGGGTGCTCCCGGGCTTGCCGCGTCGCGACTAGCCTGGAACGGTCGTTCTCGGAGATGATTCGTGCTGTCGGAGCCGGGGTGCGACAACGGGAAGGGAGAGGGGAGGGCTCCGTATCGGGGTTGGGTTTTAGGATCTACCCCCTGTTCGAAGGGGGATGTCGGTGAGCTTGGCAGGAAGGTTGGAAGGTCCGTAACGGGGACCCTCCGTTCAGAGGTGGGAGTTTTTGGTTGGTGGAGCCTCCCCACTTCCCGTGTTGTCTGCTCGCGATTGATTGCATGGGGCGTGCCAGCCTCATCGCCCCTCATCTCCCCTTCCCTCTTCTCCCCGCGCGGGGAGAAGAGGGCGCCCCCGCCCGACCCTCGTTCTCCTGACCGGCGACGGCAGAGACACGCTCTCCGCCGACCCTGGGTACCTGAGCGGCGGACGGCTGACGACGGCGCCCCCGCCCGATCCTCTTGGCTCTCGATGAAGGCTTTGTCGGTCGTCCTCCGAACCCCTTCCGCTCCCTTCCTTCCCACCCCGTTTCTCTCCGCGGCGTGTAAATCCGGCCGTCGGTTTGGCACTCTCTGCCAAAGCGGCAGTGCGGGCGGTGGGCTCGGCTGCCTGCTAGCATCTCCCGTGTGAGCGAGGATCCGGAGCGGCGGGTCGTGATCGGGTGGAAGGAGTACGTGGCGTTGCCGGAGCTCGGCTTGGCGCGGCTCAAGGCGAAGGTCGACACCGGCGCCCGCACTTCGTCGCTGCACGTCGCGGAGATCCGCACCCTCCGCACGCTCGGCGACGACCCTGACGGCGAGGCCGAGCTGGAGATCGCGCTGGCGCCCGACCGGCGCCGGCCGGATCGAATCGTCACCGCCCGGGTCCACCAGCTCGCCCGCATCCGGGTCACCGATTCCGGCGGCCACTCCGAGGTCCGGCCGGTGATCGAGACCGACCTGGTGCTGGGGCCGGTGAGAAAGCCCATCCGCGTCACCCTCGCCGACCGTTCGACCATGCTCTTCCGGATGATCCTGGGCCGGAAGACCCTGGAGGGCGACTTCCTGGTCGACGTCTCGTCGAAATACCTGCAACCCCGCCCGCTCGAAGCGCCGCCGAGGAGTCCATGAAAAAGACCGCGAAGATCGCCATCCTGTCCCGGAACCCGAAGCTCTACTCGACCTCCCGGCTGGTCGAGGCGATCGAAGAGCGGGGCGCCGAGTCGGCCGTCATCGACCCGCTCCACTGCGTCGTCAACCTGTCGAAGAAGCGCCCCGAGATCGACTTCCACGGGCACGCGATCCGGGATCTGCACGGGATCGTGCCCCGGATCGGCGCCTCGATCACCTTCTACGGCCTCGCGGTGCTGCGCCAGTTCGAGATGATGGGGGTCTTCTCCGCCAACGAG
>CAZLLV010000225.1:0-5207 GCA_964560325.1 uncultured Thermoanaerobaculia bacterium
GTCGCCGCCGAGAAGCCCGACTACCTGCTCGTCTTCCCGAGCTGGCTGCCGGAGGTCGAGGCCCCCGGAGCGCCGTTCCGCCGCCTGCACGCGATCGAGGTGCCGCGCAACATCGCCCTCGGCGGCGACGTGCTCGTCCTCTACGCGACGCCCTGGACCCGCGATCCGCCGATCGCCGGTGAGGCCGCCGGCGCGGGAGATCCGTGAGAGCCGCGGCCCGTACCGGCACGCCCGCGGTCCCGGTCCGGGTCGCCGTGATCGGCGCGGCCTTCTCCGCCAACCGGGGTTCGGCGTCGATGCTGCGCGCGGTGATCGGGGCCCTGCCCGACCGCCTCGGGCCGTGCCGGTTCGCGGTGCTCACCACCTACCCGGAGGAGGACGCGGTCGAGCGGCCGTCGCCGGAGGTCGCGATCGTCCCGTACCGGCCGTGGGAGCTCGTCTTTCCGCTCCTGCCGCTGGCGCTCTTCGCGGCGCTCGCGCGCCGCGTCGGTCTTCCGGCCCGGGCGCTCGCCCTCCACCCCGCCCTGCGGGAGATCGCCCGAGCCCACGTGGTGGTCGACGTGGCGGGCATCAGCTTCGTCGACGGGCGCGGCTTGCCGCTCCTCGGCTACAACGTGCTGATGACCGGAATCCCGCTCCTCGCCGGCGCGACGGTGGTCAAGTGCGCGCAGGCCCTGGGACCGTTCGAGACCCGGACCAACCGGGCCGCCGCCCGGCTCGTGCTCTCGCGGCTCGCCGCGGTCGTCGGGCGGGGCGAGGCGAGCCACCGCCACCTGGCCGGCCTCGGGCTCGACCCGCGCAAGGTCGACCGCGCGACCGACCTCGCCTTCCGGATGCCGCTGCCCGAGGCCGCGCGCGACGAGGCGGCGCTTCGGCTCCGGAACCTCGGCGTGCGCGAGCCCTTCGTCGCCGTCGTCCCGAGCGCGGTGGTCGACGGCTCCTGCCGGCGCCGCGGGATCGACTACCGCGGCCGGCTCGCCGCGCTCGCCCGCGCGGTCACCGACGGCGGGACCGACGTGCTCCTGCTCGCCCACGCCGCGCGGCCGGGCCGGCCCGCGAGCCGGATGAACGACCTGCCCCTGGTGCGCGATCTCCACGAGCGCGTCGCGCATCCGCGCTGCCACGTCCTCGACGAAGCGCTCGCGCCCGACGTGCTGCGGGCGCTGATCGAGCGGGCGGAGGGGATCGTCTCCTCGCGCTTCCACGCCATGATCTCGGCGCTCGCGGTGGGCACCCCGGTCCTGGTGGTCGGCTGGAGCCACAAGTACGGCGAGGTGCTGCGCGACTTCGGGCTCGAGCGGTGGGCGATCGACTACGGCGAGCTGGCGGAAGCGGATCTCGCCGAACGCGCCGCGGCGCTCCGGGCGGAGGCGCCGGAGATCCGGGCACGGATCGCCGAGCGGCTGCCGGCGGCGGTCGCCGAGGCCGGTGGGAGTCTCGACGCGGTCGCGGCCGCGGTACGCGGGGAGGTTCGTTGAGCTCGGCGGACGATCGCCGCCGCGTGGTGGCCGGGGTGGCCGGTACGGCGATCGGCCTCGTCGGCCTCGGCTTCGTCGCCCGCCTGGTCGTGCGCGAGCGCGCCCCGCTCGCGGATCTGCTCGGCGATCTGCGTCCCGGCTGGCTCGCCGCGGCTCTCCTGCTCGGTTTCCTGGCGATGGGCAACATCGGCTGGACCTGGGGCGCGATCGTCCGGCGGCTGGGCGGCGACCTTCCGGCGCCGCTGGTGCTGCGCGGTTACTTCGTCGGGCAGCTCGGCAAGTACGTGCCGGGCGGGGTGTGGGGGGTCGTCGGCCGCGGCGAGTGGGCGCGGCGGGGCGGCGTGCCCCGCCCGTCGGCCTACGCCTCGACCCTGCTGTCGATGGCGACCGCCTACCTCGCCGCCTGCGCGCTGGCGCTCGCCTGCCTGCCGGCGCGCCCGTGGGCTCCCGGAACCGGAGCGCTGGCGATCGCGGTCGGCGCCCTGGCGCCGGCCGGGCTGGCGCTGCTCCATCCACGGGTGCTCCGTGCCGTCACCGCGCGCGCCGGACGCCTGGCTCGCCAGGGCCGCGCGCCCCGGGTCCCGGCCTGGCGAGTCTCGTTCGCTCTCGTCGCGCGGCAGATCCCGTCGTGGCTCCTGATCGCGGCGGCGACCGCGGCCACCGCCGCCGGTCTCGGCGTGACGCTCGACCCGCTCGCGGTCGCGCTCGCCACCGCCGTCGCCTGGGTGGTCGGCTTCCTGGCGCTCCCGGTGCCCGGCGGCATCGGGGTGCGCGAGGCGGTCTTCGTGGCGCTCCTCGGCGGCGGAGGGACGGTGGCGGCGGTGGCGCTCTCGGCGCGCCTCGTCTTCGTGCTGGTCGACCTCGTCGGGGCCGCGGCCGCGGCCGCGTGGGTCGCCGCGGCTCGCTCGTCTTCCGCTACCCTCGACCGATGACCCGGCGCGACGACCTCTCGGGCGTTCTCGACCAGGATCTCTGCATCGCCTGCGGCGCCTGCGTCCACGCCGACCCGAGCCTCCGGCTCGCGCTCCACCCGGAGAAGCAGATCTGGGAGCCGACCCACGCCGGAAACGAGCGGGCGGCGCGCGTCTGCCCCGCGGTGCAGGTCGACTTCGAGGGGCTCCAGGGCAGACTCTTCCCGGGCGCCGAGATCGGCCCGTTCGGGGTCGTCGACCGGGTGCTCCTCGCGCAGAGCCGCGACGCGGAGCGCAACCTCGCGGCGAGCAGCGGCGGGCTGATCAAGGAGCTCCTGATCGAGCTCCTCTCCCGGCCCGACGTCGACGGAGCGATCGTCCTCGGCGAGGTGCGCGGCCTGGAGTTCGAGCCGCGGGTGATCACCTCGCCCGACGAGGTCGACGAGCTGCCCGGAAGCATCTACCACAACCTGCCGAAGCACCGGGTGCTGGAGCTCCTGAAGGAGCTCGACGGGCGCTACGTGCTGGTCGCGATCCCGTGCGAGCTGGAGGGGATCTACCAGTACGTCTTCGAGCACCAGCCGGAGCTGCGCGAGAAGATCCACACCACCATCGGGCTGCTCTGCGGCTGGCAGTACAACTACCACGCGCTCCGGGCGATCTGCCGGTTCGAGGGCGTCGACTTCGATCGGATCGAGGAAATCTCGTACCGGGGCGGCGGCCCGGTCGGAAAGCTCCGCATCCGCGCCGGCGACCGCACGGTCGAGACCTCGCGACGGCTCTCGTTCGGCTACCAGGTAGCCTTCGACCGCAGCTTCAACACCCGCCGCTGCCACCTCTGCATCGACCACTCGAACTTCCTGGCGGACATCGTGGTCGGCGACGCCTGGCTTCCCAGCACGCTCACCACGCGCACCGGGATCAGCCTGCTGATCTGCCGCAACGCGGAGACGACGGAGCTGGTGGAGGATCTCCGGCGGACCGGCCGGATCGTCACGGCGGAGGTCACGACCCGCGAGATCGAGGAGTCGCAGACCCACCGGATCGCGATGGGGGACTTCGCCTACCGCTACGCCGAGCTCCTCGACGAGCTCGGCCTCCACCGCCCCGACATGACCGGACCGAACCGCGCCGAGGCGCGTCTCGTCCCGCGGCGCGAGGCCGCGGCCTTCCACCGCGAACTGGAGCGCAAGACCGCGCTCCAGCGCCGGCGCCGCTACCGGTCGCTCTACCTGCGCAAGGCGACCGTCGAGCTACGGGGCCTCCTGTGGCGCTACACGCGCTGGTTCCTGGTCCGCGTCGTACGGATCAAGAGCCTGGCGGGCCGACGGCGCGAGGTGCCGCGCGCCCACCTGCGCGACTTCCGCTGAGCCCCCGCTCCGATCCGCCTCGAGCTGCCGGACCTTCTCGATCGTCAGCTCGATCAGCCGGCGGTTGACCGCCACCAGGTCCGCGACCACCCCGATCAGGAAGGTGACGAAGCCGAGGACGAGGAGCGAGCCGCCGAGCACCAGCGACTGGACGTGCCCGCTCCCCTCGCCCGCGAGGTAGAACCAGAGGAAGCGGACGATCGGTGCCACGCCGACCAGCGCGAGCAGGAAGCCGGCACTCGAGTAGAGCGCCAGCGGCCGGTACATGGTGTAGGTGCGCACCATGGTCGCCGCGGTGCTGGCGACGAAGCGGGGGATGCTGCGGAAGAGGCGGGAGGGCCGGGTTCCCGGATTCGCCCCCGTGGCGACCGAGACGACGGTCAGGTTCTTGTGCCCGGCCTGGATGAGCTGCTCGGTCGTGTAGCTGAACGACGAGAGGATGGTCGTCCGGAGGACGGCCTTGCGCGACATCGCGCGGAAGCCGCTCACCGCGTCCGGCACGTCGATCCCGGAGAGCCGGCGCACGACGAAGCTGCCGATCCGCTGGAGCCATCGCTTGAGCGGCGAGAAGTGCTCGAGGCTCCGCGTCTGCCGGTCGCCCAACACCAGGTCGGCCCGCCCTTCGAGGATCGGACGCACGAGGTCGGGGATCGCGCCCCCCGGGTACTGGTTGTCGGCGTCCGTGTTGACCACGACGTCGGCGCCCAGGCGCAGGGCGTGGTCGAGCCCGGTCTGGAACGCCTGCGCCAGACCGCGGTTGACCGGGTGCCGCACCACGTGCTCCACGCCCAGCCGGCGGGCGACCTCCGCGGTGCCGTCGCGGCTCCCGTCGTCGATCACCAGGATCTCCACGCAGTCGACGCCCGGGATCTCGCGCGGGATCGCCGCGAGCGTGAGAGGAAGGGTCTGCTCCTCGTCGAAGCAGGGAATCTGGACGATCAGCTTCACCATGGCGGCACCGGACCGGGGGCGGAAGGCCCTCAATATACTCGACCCTCTCCATGACGAGCCTTCCCATCGACCTCCTCCGGGACGCGCTCGGCGGTGTGGCGCTTCTCGTCCTCGCCGCCGCCGTCGGCTGGATCGCCTGGGCGCTCGCCCGGGCCGTGCTGCCGGAGGCCCGGGCCTCGGTGCGCTGGAGCGGAGCGGCGGTCGCCGGCCTCTGGCTGCCGGCGGCGCTCTTCTGGGTCACCGCCCCCGTCGGGCTCTTCCGGCTCGAAGTCCTGCTGCCGGCGCTCGCCGCGATGGCGTGGGCGGTGCACCGTTTTGCCGGGGGAGCCTCGCTCCGTGCGGACCTGCGCCGCGACCTGGGCGCCGCCCGGGCACGGCTGGGCGCGCTCCTCCTCCGCCCGGCCGGATGGCTGCTCGCCGCCACCGGGCTGGTGGCGGCCGTCCGCACCCTCCGCGGCAGCGTCGCGCCGCCGCTCGGGTGGGACTCGATGACCTAC
>CAZLLV010000226.1:0-3508 GCA_964560325.1 uncultured Thermoanaerobaculia bacterium
GGTTCGCGGCCGGCGGCTGCGGCTCTACTACATGACGCAGTTCGAGGAGCGCCCGCCGCGCTTCGCCGTCCAGGTCAACGACCGCTCGCTGGTGACGCGCGAGTACGCGTTCTTCCTCGAGAACCGCCTGCGGCAGCGCTGGGGGCTAGAGGGCGTGCCGCTCGTGATCGACCTCAAGACTTCGGGCTGACCCTGATGCGTCGCGCGCGGGTCGCTAGCCTTGCGGGACTCGCGCCGGCGGGGGCAGGTCCTCCGACAGCCGGCTTCCCCGACCTCGGAGCTTCCTCAGCAACCACTGAGCACTGACGCGCTTTCAGACAACGAGTACCTGTTCACGTCGGAGTCGGTCACCGAGGGCCATCCGGACAAGATGGCCGACCAGATCTCCGACGCCATCCTCGACGAGGTGCTGCGCCAGGACCCGAACGGCCGCGTGGCCTGCGAGACCCTGGTCACGACCGGCATGGCCGTCCTCGCCGGCGAGATCACCTGCGACGGCTGGGTCGACTTCACCTGCGTCGCGCGGCGCACGATCGAGGAGATCGGCTACACGGACGCCGCCTACGGCTTCGACTACGAGCACTGCGCCGTCCTGGTGGCGCTCGACCCGCAGTCGTCGGACATCGCGCAGGGCGTCGACACGGGCGGCGCCGGCGACCAGGGGCTGATGTTCGGCTTCGCCTGCCGCGAGACGCCGCAGCTCATGCCGCTGCCGATCATGCTCGCCCACGCCCTGACCCGGCGCCTGGCCGAGGCGCGCAAGGAGGGCGAGGTCGCCTGGCTGCGGCCGGACGGCAAGGCGCAGGTGACGGTCGAGTACGACGGCCACACTCCGGTGCGGATCGACACGGTGGTGGTCTCGACCCAGCACGACGCCGACGTCGGCTACGACGAGATCCGCGAGGCCGTGATCGAGAGGATCGTCCGGCCGATCGTGCCGGGCGTGCTGCTGGACGCGAAGACCCGCTTCCACATCAACCCGACCGGCCGCTTCGTGATCGGCGGCCCGCAGGGCGACTGCGGCCTGACCGGCCGCAAGATCATCGTCGACACCTACGGCGGGCAGGGGAGCCACGGCGGCGGCGCCTTCTCCGGCAAGGACCCGACCAAGGTCGACCGGTCGGCGAGCTACATGGCGCGCCACGTGGCGAAGAACCTGGTCGCCGCCGGGCTCGCCGAGCGCGCCGAGGTGCAGCTCGCCTACGCCATCGGCGTTCCCGAGCCGGTCTCGGTCCACGTCGACACCGAAGGCACCGGCACGGTTTCCGACCACGCGCTCGAGCAGGTGGTGGCGGAGTTCTTCCCGCTCACCCCGAAGGGCATCATCGAGCACCTCGACCTGCGGCGCCCGATCTACCGTCAAACCGCGGCCTACGGGCACTTCGGGCGCGACGAGGCCGAGTTCTCGTGGGAGTCGACCGCGCGTGCCGGCGAGCTGCGCGCCGCGGCCGGGGTCGCGGGCGAAGTCCCGGCCTGAGGTCGCTCAACCCGAAGGCCGGCCGCCCTGAGCGTTCCGAGACAGCCGCGCTGGCGGATCCGGATCGACACCGGCGGCACCTTCACCGACTGCCTCGCGATCGGCCCGGACGGCCGTGAGGGCCGTCTGAAGATCCTCTCGTCGAGCTCGCTGCGGGGACGGGTGGTGCGGGCGCTCGGCCCGTCCGAGCTGGAGGTCGAGCAGACCTGGGCGCCGCCGGAGACCGGCGCATCCCTCCTCGCCGGCTGCGAGCTGCGGTGGCTGGGCCGCGTCGGCGGCGACACGGCGGCGAGCGCCGTCGAGGTCACCGGCTTCGACGCCGCGACCTCCCGCCTTCGCCTCGCCGGCCCGGTCGAAGCCCCGGCCGGCTCCGCGTTCGAGATCCGTTCTCACGAGGAGGCCCCGGTGCTGGCGGCCCGGCTCCTGACCGGCACGCCGCAGGACCGGCCGCTGCCCCCGGTCGAGCTCCGGCTCGCCACCACCCGCGGCACCAACGCGCTGCTCGAGCGCACGGGGGCGCCGGTCGCCCTGTTCGTCACCCGCGGCTTCGGCGATCTGCTGCGGATCGGCGACCAGACGCGCCCCGATCTCTTCGACCCGGCCCCGAAGCGGCCGGAGCCGCTCTACACCGAGGCGGTCGAGGTCCCCGAGCGGCGGGCGGCCGACGGATCGGTGCTCGAAGCGCTCGATCTCGCGCCCCTGGAAGAGCGGGTCCGCGAGCTCGTCGCCGCCGGCGTCGAGTGCGCGGCGGTGGCGCTGCTCCACAGCTACCTCGACCCGGAGCACGAGCGCGCCGTCGGCCGCTTCCTCGCCGAGCGCGGCTTCCGCCACGTCTCGCTGTCGGCGGAGCTCGCGCCGTTCATCAAGGTCGTCCCCCGGGCCGAGACGGCGGTGGTCGACGCCTACCTCGCGCCGATCGTCGGCGGCTACGTCGAGCGCGTCGTGAGGGCCTTGCCGGGCGCGGACCCGGACGGATCCGGAAGCCGGCCCGCGACCCTCCATCTGATGACGAGCGCCGGCGGCCTGGTGCGGGCGGCCGACTACCGGGCGAAGGACAGCCTGCTCTCCGGGCCGGCGGGCGGCGTCGTGGGGGCGGTCGAGGCCGGACGCCGGTCGGGCCTCGAGCGGGTGATCGCCTTCGACATGGGCGGCACCAGCACCGATGTCTCCCGCTACGACGGCCGCTACGAGTACCTGTTCGAGCACCGCGTGGGCGACGCACGCCTTCTCGCCCCCGCCCTCGCGATCGAGACCGTGGCGGCGGGCGGCGGCTCGATCTGCCGCTTCGCCGGCGGGCGCCTCTCGGTCGGCCCGGAGAGCGCCGGCGCCGACCCCGGACCCGCCTGCTACGGCGCCGGCGGTCCGTTGACCCTGACCGACGTCAACCTGCTGCTCGGCCGGCTCGATCCCGAGCGCTTCGGCATCCCGGTCGATCCGGCGGCGGCCGAGCGGCGGCTCGGCGAGCTGCTGCGGGCGGTCGGAGAGGAGCGGGGGAGCGACGGCGGGGAGCGGGAGGCGCTGCTGGCGGGCTGCCTCGAGATCGCCGACGAGCGCATGGCCGACGCGGTGCGGCGGATCTCCCTCCGCCGCGGCTACGACCCGTCGGGCTACGCGCTGGTCGCCTTCGGCGGCGCCGGCGGCCAGCACGCCGCGTCGCTCGCCGGGCACCTGGCCGTGCGGGAGGTGCTGGTCCCACGCGACGCCGGCCTGCTCTCCGCCGTCGGCCTCGACGCGGCGGTGGTCGAGCGCTTCGCGCAGCGCCAGGTGCTCGAACCGCTCGACGGAGTCGGCGAGCGCCTGCCCGCACTCCTCGACGAGCTCGCCCGCGAGGCGGCGGCGGCCGTGGCCGGCGAAGGCGTGCCGCCGGAGGAGATCGTCGTCCGGCGCCGGATCGTCGAGCTCCGCCTCGCGGGGCAGGAGTCGACGATCCCGGTCGAGCTCGCTCCGGAGGCGGGCACGGCGAGCCTCGGCGACCGTTTCGCGGCCGCCTACCGGGATCTCTACGGGTATCGGCCGCCGGCGCGCCCGGTC
>CAZLLV010000227.1:0-3241 GCA_964560325.1 uncultured Thermoanaerobaculia bacterium
CGAGCATCAGGGCGTCGTCGACCCCGGCCTGGTTCGCCTGGATCTTCGCCAGGATGTTGTTGATCAGATTGTTGTGGTGGATCTTCGAGTCGACGAACTGCGGCGAGTTGCGGCGGATCGCCGAGGTGATCAGGCGGATTCCGCCCCGGTCGTAGGCCGGCGCCTTCCACTCGGCGAGCACGATCAGGCACGGCCCGCTCCGGTTGAAGGCCGGGCTCATGCCGGAGGTCACCTTCTCGCCCCGGGTGAGCGTGAGCCGGATGTGGACGCCGTCGCGCATGCGGTTGGCGCGCAGGGTGGCGAAGACCGCCTCGACCACCGCCTCCCGGCTCGGCACCTCGGCGAACGCCATGGCGCGGGCGGAGTCGAACAGCCGGTCGAGGTGGTCGTCGAAGGCGAAGATCCGGCCGTCGTAGACCCGCAAGCCCTCCCACACCGCGTCGCCCCCCTGGACCGAGCTGTCGAAGACCGAGACCTTCGCTTCGGCGCGCGGCACCAGGCCGTCTCGCACCCAGACCTGGAGGTCGGCGTTCCGGGGGTCGGGTAGCTGCGGCGGCTCATGGCTCATGGATCGCTCCAAGTCGTGATTTCGTAAAGGCTTGCGGCGAGACCGCCGCGACGGGTGGCGAGCTTAGCAGGGCCGGGTGGGGGCCCCGTGGACCTCCGCCGCGGCCCGCTAGCGGGCCGGGTCGGCTTCGACGAGGACGGACGCGGTGCCGAAGCCGCCGGCGGGGCGGCGGGCGTAACGCAGGTCGACGAGGTGGACGGCCACTCCGTCCGGCGCGGGCTCGGCCGAGGCGGTGGGGAAGCGCATCCAGGTCGTCATCCCCTCGACCGACGGCGACGCGAGCGCCCGGCGCAGGAGCGGCGCCGGCACCGCGGAGCCTGCGAGCGTCGGCACGAATCCCGGCTCGAGCTCGATCGCCGGACCGCCTTCCCGCCACGCCAGCCAGTCGAGCGTCCCGAGCCGGTACCCGGCGGCGGTCTCCGCCACCACCTGCCGCCGGAACGGATCGGCGGCGACCGGCCCGACCATGACCTCGACCACCGCCGGCGCTCCGGGCTCCGATGCGATCCGCTCTCGCACCATCGCGCTCCCCGCGGCGCTCGACGCGATCAGGGCGGCGACGTAGACGCCGGCCGCCGCCAGGGCACCCGTGGCCGTCCGCTCGGCGCCGGCACGATGGGTCGGGGCGCCCGCGCGCCACCGCACGAGCGCCAGGAGCGCGAGACCGCCGACCCAGACGGCGCGCGCCGGCCCCGGCGCCGAGCCCAGGACGAGCCACGAGGTCGCCGCCGCGAGCGCCGCCCACGCCACCACGGCTCCGGCCGACCGCGAGAGGCCGAGGAAGAGCGCGCCGCCCAGAAGCAGCCAGATCCAGGGGTCGACGATGTAGACCGAGTCGCCGTAGAACCAGGTCCAGTCGAAGGGCGCGAGGAAGCGGACGCCGTAGGTGTTGAGCCAGTCGAGGAGCGGGTGGCTCCAGACGCCGATCGCGGCGAGCAGGAGGAGCGGTCGGAGCCGGGCCGGTGACTCCGAGCCCTCCCGCCGGCGGCGGAGCCGCGACACCCCCAGCATCAGGAGCGCCAGGACCGCCGGGAGGACGGCCATCGCGAGCGGCCCGTGGGTCCAGCCGCGCCGATGGGCGAGCGCGAAGTCGGAGCCGGCGAAGTAGCAGACCACGTCCACGTCGGGCAGATTGGCGCCGATCACCAGGGTGGCGGCGGCGATGCCGGCGGAGACGCCGCGCTCGCGACCGACGCGGCCGAGGCGGGTGCGGGCGAGCGCGGCGCCGGCGAGGGTGTGGGTGAGCGGGTCCACGGGAGGGCGATGATAGGAAAAATCTCGCCGCGGGATGTAACGGAACCGGCTCGCCGTGCGTTGTAACGGTAGGAGCGGATCGACCGACGGCAAACCGATGTCTACCCAGGACGACGAAACCACCTCCCCGATGAGCCCCCGCTACCCCGACCTCGAAGTCTCCCTGCGTACGGAGAACCCGCTGGCGCTGGTCAGCGCCACCCGGCTCGCGCTCCGGCGCGCCGGCAAGGATCGGACGGAGATCGAGTCGTTCACCCGCACGGCGCTGTCGAGCTCCGACCCGCGGATCGCCTGCTCGCGCTACGTCCGGCTCGACGAGCGCGGCCGCCGCGGCTGAAGCGTCACCCCGCCCGGCGCGATCACGACGCCGAACGAGCGGAAGGGCCGGGAGAGCGCCGCAGCGTCGCGAGGTACGGCAGCACCACCAGGGTCAGCATCGTCGCCGCCGAGAGGCCGACCACCACCGCGATCCCGAAGCGCCGGGTGGGCGGGAAGCTCGACAGGACGAACAGGCCGAAGCCGACCGCGAGGAGCATCGCCGCCCCGGCCACCGGGCGCCACATCCGGCCGCGCGCGGCGCTCCACGCTTCCCAGGCTCCCAGCCCCTCCGCGCGCAGCCGCCGCGCCGCGGTCGCGAGGTGGATCATCGAGTCGATGCCGAGGCCGAGAGCGACGTTCGCCGCCGGCGACGAGATGAAGTCGACCGGCAGGCCGGCGAGCCCCATGACGCCGAAGACGAAGACCGGCGTTCCGACCAGGCAAGCGAGCATCGCGCCGCTCGCCGCGAGCGAGCGGGAGACGGCCCAGGCGATGCCGGCGAAGAGGAGCGCGAGGCCGCCGAGGCCGACCAGGAGGCTGGAGGCGACCAGGTCGGCGAGGGCGCCCTGGAGCTCGTAGAGGCCGCCGGTGACGACCGGCTCGAGCCCGTGCTCGCGCACCGCCGCCTCGACGCGGGCGATCACCTCGCTCCGGTCGCCACCCCTCCCGGCCTCGCGCATCCGCAAGAGGAGAAGCCCCTCCGTCCGGTCCGCGGAGAGGAAGCTCCGCGCGACCTCCTGAAAGGCGGGTGTCGAGAGCAGGTCGACCAGGTTCGAGACGCCGAGGAAGCCGGCGTAAGGGGACGAGCGTGCCGCCTCCTGGAGGAGCGGCGCGAGCGACAGGGCCGTTCCCACCTCCGGGTCGGTCTCGAGCGCCTGCTGGACCGCGAGGATCCGGTCGAAACCCTCCTGGGTGTCGAGCCGGACGCCGCCGGGGTCGCGGAAGACCACCCGTAGCGGGCTGCTGCCGCCCCGGGCGTCCATCGCCGCGAGCCCGGAGCCGATCTCGCCGCCGCGGTCGAAGTAGGCGAGCAGGCCGGGGTCGGTCTCGATCCGCGGTAGACCCGCGGCGGCGGCCGCCGCCACCACCGCCACGGCGGCG
>CAZLLV010000228.1:0-15212 GCA_964560325.1 uncultured Thermoanaerobaculia bacterium
AACACCGGGCTCGGCGACCACCAGGGTGGCCCCTACGCCCAGCGGCCAGAAGAACTCCCAGACCGAGACGTCGAAGGTGAACGGCGTCTTCTGGAGCACCCGGTCGCCGGGCCGGAGCCCCAACGCCTCTTGCATCCAGCGGAGGCGATTGACGATCGCGTGCTGCCGGTTCATCGTCCCCTTGGGCCGGCCGGTCGAGCCCGAGGTGTAGATGA
Source organism: uncultured Thermoanaerobaculia bacterium (assembly GCA_964560325.1). Classification (GTDB taxonomy): domain Bacteria; phylum Acidobacteriota; class Thermoanaerobaculia; order Multivoradales; family DATKCC01; genus CAZLLV01. The sequence continues at coordinate 216 of CAZLLV010000228.1, forward strand.
CGTAGGCGAGCCCCTCGGCATCGGGCTCGAGGACCTGTTGCCCGGCGCCGTCCTCGACGTCGTCCGATGCCTCCGCAACCGGCAGGAGGGCCCCGGGGCGCCCGTCCAGGAGCGGCCGCAGAACGGACTCCGAAGCCGAGTCCGTCACCACCGCCGACGGCCGCGCGTCGTCCAGCAGGTGGGCTAGGCGGGCCACCGGCAGCTCCGGGTCGAGGGGCAGGTAGGCGCTCCCCGCGCGGACCGCTGCCAGGAGCGCCACCACCCGCTCGGCCGAGCGCTCTACCGCCACCCCGACGACGCCCTCGGGCCCGACGCCGCGGAAGCGCAGCCGACGCGCCAGCCGTTCGACGGCCCGATCGAGGCCCCGGTAGCTGAGCTGGCGCGGGCCCTGGGCCACGGCGACCGCCTCGGGCGTCCGGCCGGCCTGCTCCGCGAGCCAGCGGTCCAGACTCTCCGCCACCGGCCGGCGGCGCCCGGTGTCGTTCCACTCGACAGTGAGCTGATGCTCTTCCTCCGGGGCCAGGAGGGGCAGCCGGGAGAGGCGCGCCCGGCCGCCCGCGGCCACCGCCTCCAGCAACCGGCGGTAGGCGCGATCGAGGCGAGCCACCGTGGTGGCGTCGAACAGGTCGGCCCGGTACTCCCACCGGCCCTCCAGGCGGTCGCCGGCGTCGACCAGCGAGAGGGTGAGGTCGAACTGGCTCATCGGGGGCGGTAGCTCGGCCGGTGCCAGGCGGAGTCCGGCCGGCGGCTCCAGGCCGCCGCCCGCCGTCTGGAGCGCGAACATCACCTGGAAGAGCGGGTGGACCGTCAGGTCCCGCCGGCCGACCAGGGCGTCGACCAGCCGCTCGAAGGGCACGTCCCGCTGGGTGAAGGCGTCGATCGCAGTGAGGCGGGTCCGGGCCATCAGCTCCGGCACGTCCGGGTCGCCCGACAGGTCGGCGCGCAACACCAGAGTGTCGACGAACAAGCCGACCAGCTCCTCGAGCTCCGGCCGCGGCCGAACGGTGACCGGCGTGCCCACCGACAGGTCGTCCTCGCCGGTGACCCGGGCGAGGAGCGCCTGGAACAGGCCGAGGAGGACCATGAACGGCGTGGCGCCCGACTCCCGGCCGGCCGCCCTCAGCGCACCGAGCACTTCCGGACCGATCGCGGTCTCCAGCCGCGCGCCGGGACCGCCGCCGGCCGGGCGAGGCCGGTCGAGGGGCAGCGGGGTCCGCTCGGCAGCGCCGGCGAGGCGATCGCGCCACCAGTCGAGCCGCTTCTCCGCCGCCGCCCCGGCGTGGCGCTCCCGCTGCCATGCGGCAAAGTCGGCGTACTGGATCGGCAACCGCCGGAGGTTCGAGGACGCGCCGTCGGCGGACGCGGTGTAGTGCTCCACTAGCTCCCGCAGGAGCACCGGGATCGAGCCACCGTCGGCCACCATGTGGTGAAGGACGACGGCGAAGCGGTGCTCGTCGTCGGCCAGGCGGACCAGGAGAGCGGCGACGGTCGGACCGGCTACCGGATCGAGGGGGCGTGCGGCCCGCACCGCCAGCGCCCGGTCCGCCGCGGCGCCGCGCCGGGCGGCGGGCAGGCCGGAGAGGTCGGCCACCGGCAGCGGTACCGGGGCCTGTGCGGAGAACTTCTGCACCGGCCGGCCGTCGACCGCCGGGAAGGTGGTTCGGAGGACCTCGTGCCGCGCCACCACCGCGCCCAGGGCCCCGGCCAGGCGGACCGGCAAGAGCCGCCCCTCGATCACCATCGCCTTGGCGATGACATAGGCCGTGCTCTCCGGATCGAGTCGCTGGACGATCCAGAGCCGCTCCTGAGCGAAGGAAAGAGGTACCTCGACGTCCCTGGAGACCTGGGGGATCGGCTCGCCGGCGCCCCGACACCCCGGCAGGACGGCCTCCCCTAGCGCCGCCTCGATCCACTCCACTTGATCACCGAGACGGGGTGCCTCGAAGAGCGTGCGGACCGGCACCTCGACCCCGAAAACCGCCTCCAGCCGGGCGATGAGGCGGGTGACCAGCAGCGAATGGCCGCCCAGCTCGAAGAAGTCGTCCTCCTCACACGGCGGCGCCGCAGGTGACCGGCCCAGGACTTCGGCCCAGATGCCGGCCACCAGCTCGCCGATCGGCGTCCGCGGGGAGCCGGACCGGACGGAACCCGCCTCGTCCACGACCTCTTCCGACCGGTCGAGCTCCTCGAGGACGCGTCGGTCGAGCTTGCCGTTGGCCAGCCGGGGAAGAGCCCTCATCCGGTGGAACCGGGCCGGAACCATCGGCTCGGGCAGACGACGGACGGCGTGACGCCGCAGCTCCCCGTCGGCCGGCTCGGCGCCGTCCGCCAGCTCGACGAACGCCACCAGCCGGACGGCGCCGTCCGGCCCCGGCAGGGGCATCACCAGCGCCTCGGCGACGGCGGGATGGCCGACCAGCGCCATGCGGACCTCCGCCGGCTCGACCCGGAAGCCGCGGATCTGGACCTGGTCGTCGAGCCGACCCCGGTACTCGACGTCGCCCGATGGCAGGTAGCGCCCCAGGTCGCCGGTCCGGTAGGCGCGGTCGGGGGCTTCTCCGCCCGGCGCCAGCGGATTCGTCACGAAGCGCTCGGCGGTCCGGGCGTCGTCGTCCAGGTAACCATGGGCCAAGTGAGGGCTACGGACGTAGATCTCTCCCGGCTCGCCGATCCCCGCGAGGCCGCCGCCTCGGTGAACGAGGAGGAGTTGCACGTCGGGCATCCCCCGGCCGATCGGCCAGGCCCGGTCCTGCGCCGCCGCCGACGCTTCCGTCCCCTCCTCGGGCACCGGGAAGTAGGCGACCGCGCGCTGGGTCTCGGTGGAGCCGAACAGGTTGACGCATCGCACGGCGGGCGCGATCGACCGGAGGCTCGCCGTGTCGCGGCGGGTGAGCGCCTCGCCGACGAAGAAGGCCCGGCGGAGCGAAGCGATCTGGACCCGGGCGCCGCCGGTCTCGGTCACCAGACGCCCCATAGCCGGCGTCAGATGGGCCACCGTGACCCGGCGCGCGGCCATCCAGGAGGCGAGCCAGCCCGGCGCCTGCACCCGGTCGGGATCGGGGACCTCGATGGTGGCGCCGAGCCAGAGCGGGGTGAAGAGGTCGCGCTGCAGAGGGTCGTGGGAGAGCCCCGAGAGCATGCTGTAGCGGTCATCGGCGGTGAGGCCGAAGAGCTCGCTCTGCCAGGGCTGGAAGCGGGAGAGCGGCCCGTGCCGCCCGAGAATCCCCTTCGGCGCGCCGGTGGAGCCCGAGGTGAAGGCCAGCACCGCCAGGTCGTCCGGCCCGACCTCCGGCTCCCGCCACCAGGCGTCGTCCGGCGTCCCGTCGGGTGTGGGGCCTGCGAAGCGGCCGGTGGCGAGCCGGGTGGCGATGCTCATGCGGTCGAGCTCCTCCGCCACCTCCACCGGCACCTCCGGAGCTCCGTCGACGGCGATCCACGCCCCGGGCCGGGCAGCGCGCAGGCAGACGGCGAGACGCTCTGCCGGGTGGGCCGGATCGAGCACGGTGAAGACCTTGCCGGCCCGCAGCGCCCCCACGATCGCCGCCACCAGGCCGGCACTCCGATGCCCCCAGATCGCTACCGTGCCGCGGTCCGCCGGCGCGCCGTCCAGGAGCCGCCGGGCGAGGCCGACCGACCAGGCGTCCAGGTGGCCGTAGCTGTAGGCGCGGCCACAGTCGGCGACGGCGATCCGGTGCGGCTCCCGGGCCGCGCGCTCGGCGAGTCGCCGGTGGACCGGGCCGTTCCACGACGCGTCCAGGATCGCCGCGGGGTCGGGCAAGACCGAGCCCGCCCCGGGGGTCGCCAGAGAGTAGGCGTCGAGGCGCCGGTCGGGGGAGGCCACCGCCTGCTCCAGGAGGTAGCGGTACTGATCCAGGACCGCGTCGATCCGCTGCCGGTCGAAGCGGTCGGCGTCGTACTCGGCCTTCAGGTCGATCCCTTCCTCGGTCTCCACCGCGTAGAGGGTCAGGTCGAGCTTGGCCCCGACCCCGGTCGGCGGCATGTACTCCACCCGTAGCCCGGGCAGATCCAGGGTCGCCCGGGGGTAGCTGAGCAGGTTGAAGAAGACCTGGAACCACGGGGTCCGCGCCAGGCTGCGCTCGGGCCGGAGCTCCGCCATGAGCTTCTCGAACGGCAGCGCCTGGTGGCTGAAGGCGCCGGTGACGGTCTCTCGGACCCGGTCGAGCGCCAGGCGGAAGGTGAGGTCACCGGTCAGCCGGCTTCGCAGGACCAGGGTATTCAGGAAGACACCGATCAGGTCCCGGGTCTCCTTGCGCTCCCGCCCGGCGACCGGCGTCCCCACCGCCACGTCGTCTTGGCCGCCGACCCGCGCCAGCAGCACCTGAAGGGCCGACAGGAGGACCATGAACGGTGTCGCCCGCCCGGATCGGGCGAGGGCCCGGACGCCGTCGGCGAGGATCCCGTCGAGACGGAGTCCGGCGGTGTCGGAGACCACCCGGCGGCCGCCTTCCCGCGGCTCACGGTCGGGGTCGAGGGGTCGGGTGGTGGCGAGGCCGGCCAGGTGCTCGCGCCAGTAGGCGAGCTGCCTCTCGCCGCCTTCCCCGGCCATCCGGGAGCGCTGCCAGTGGGCGTAGTCGCCGTACTGGACCGGCAGCTCCGGGAGATCGGCCGGGCGGCCTTCGATGAGCCCGGCGTAGAGAGCGCCCAGGTCACGCACCAGGACGCCCACCGACCAGCCGTCTGCCACCAGGTGGTGGAGGGTGACCAGGAGGACGTGGTCCCGATCGTCCAGCCGTACGAGTCGGGCCCGGAAGAGGGGCGGCCGGTCGAGGGCGAAGAGAGCCCGGGCCTCCCGCTGCGCCAAGCGGCCCGCCTCGTCGTCCCGGCGGGCGGGGGGAAGTCCGGCCAGGTCGATCCGGGGCAGCCGGACCGCCACGGTCTCGTGGACCACCTGCGCCGGCTCCTCGTCGACCACCCGAAACCCGGTCCGCAGGCTCTCGTGCCGGGCGGCCAGGCGGCCGAAGGCTCGCTCCAGGAGCCCGGCTTTCAGGTCGCCGCGCAGGCGCACCGAGGCCGGGATGTGGAAGACCGCCGAGCCCGGGTCGATCCGCTCCAGCAGCCACAGCCGCTCCTGAGCGAAGGAGCAGGGCATCACGAAGACGTCGCGGCCGCTCACGATCCCCCCGCCTCCGGCTCGGCGGACCGGGCTCCGGCGGGGCGCCGGAAGCGCTCCCGGGGCAGGGCCACCAGCTCCAGTTCGTCCTCTTCGTCTTCGCCGGCGATCTCCGGCGCCTCCAGCAGGCGCGCCATGCCATGCACGGTCGGCTGCCGGAACAGACCCTCCACCGGGAGCTTCTCGCCGGTCTCCTCCTCCACCTCGAAGAGCAGCTCCACCGCCAGGAGCGAGTGGCCGCCGAGCTCGAAGAAATCGTCGTGCAGACCGACCCTCTCCACCCCCAGCACCCGGCGCCAGACCTCGGCCAGCCGGACCTCGAGGGCGGTGACCGGCTCGACGTAGGGCGTGCTCGGGCCGAGGCGTCCGTGGTCCGGTGCCGGCAGCGCGGTCCGGTCGACCTTGCCGTTGGGCAGCCGGGGCAGCTCGTCGAGGGCCACCCAGGCCGTCGGCATCATGAAGTCGGGCAGCCGCCCGGCCATGAATCCCCGCAGGTCCGCAAGGTCCGGCTCGCCGCCCTCGACCGCCAGGTAGGCGACCAGACCGGTCGGCGCGCCGCCCGCCCCGGCGCTTGCGGCAACCACCACCGCCTCTCTCACCGTGGGGTGCCGCGCCAGCACGCTCTCCACCTCTCCCGGCTCGATCCGGAAGCCCCGGATCTTCACCTGGTGGTCGAGCCGGCCGAGGAACTGGAGCTGGCCGTCGCCCTGGTGGCGGCAGAGGTCGCCGGTCCGGTAGAGCCGTGCGCCGACCTCGTCGCCGAACGGGTCGGGCACGAAACGCTCGGCGGTGGCGGCGGGCCGGCCCAGGTAGCCGCGGGCGAGGCCAGCCCCCCCCAGGTGGAGCTCGCCGAGGCCACCGATCGGAACCGGGCTCCCCTCGGCGTCGAGCACGTAGGAACGGGTGCCGTCGACCGGCCGGCCGATCGCCGGGACCGCGCCGGCCGGGACCGAGCACCAGGTGCTGTAGGTGGTGTCCTCGGAGGGGCCGTACAGGTTGAGGACCCGGCGCACCGAGCCGGTGGCGAGGAGGGCATCGACCAGGTCGCGGCGCAGGGGCTCGCCCGCCACGTTGACGGTATCGACGCTTCCGGGGAGGGCGCCTCTGCGGACGAGCTCCGCCGCCGCCGAGGGAACGGTGTTGAGCAGCCGCGCTTCCCCCCCGGCGCCGTCGAGCCCGCCCAGCGCGAGTGCGTCCTCCACCAGGACGATCGAGCCACCCCGAGCCAGGGGGACGAAGAGCTCGAACGCCGAGAGGTCGAAGCAGATCGAGGTCGAGGCGACGACGCCGGCCAGGTCCGCCTCCCGGTACGGTCCGCGCGACCACTCGACCAGCTCGGCCAGGGCGCCCTCGCGGATCGCCACCCCCTTCGGCCAGCCGGTGGAGCCGGAGGTGAAGATGACATAGGCGAGCCGATCCGCGTCGCCGGGCGGCGGCCCGGCCTGCGCTCCCCCACCGCCGCCCGGCGGCAGCTCGTCCAGGCAGAGCACCTCCGTCCCGGGCAGGGACGAGGGCCCGGCGGACCCCTCGGGAAGCCGCTCGGCGAGGGCGCGCTCGGTGAGAACCAGACGGGCGCCGGAATCCTCCAGCATGAACGCCAGACGCTCCCGGGGGTAGGACGGGTCGAGAGGCACGTAGGCGCCGCCGGCGGTGAACACCGCCAGGAGCGCGCTCACCATCCGGGGCGTGCGGGAGAGGCAGACTCCGACCAGCGTCTCCGAGCCGACCCCACGGGACCGCAGGACGGCGGCGAGGTCCTCCACCTCGGCCCGGAGCCGCCGGTAGGTCCAGGTCTCGCCGCCCCGGCGGACCGCCGGGGCCTCCGGCGTCCGGGCCGCCTGGCGGGCGAAGCGCTCCGCCACCGACGGCGGGCGGAGGGCGACCGAGCCCTGCCAGCCCCGGAGCGCCTGGTGGCGCTCGGCCCGGTCCAGGAGCGAGAGGCGGCCGATCGCCCGCTCCGGCGCCTCCGCCGCCTCCCGGAGCAGGCGGGGAATCCTCCGCACCATCCGCGCGGCGGTGGTCCGGTCGAAGAGATCGGTCCGGTACTCGAGCGCGAGCTCCAGTCCGCCCCCGTCCTCCTCGTCCTCCAGCACGAAAAGGGTGAGATCGAACTTCGACGTCCCGGTGTGGACGTCGACGCGCTCGGCCTCCATGCCAGCGAATCGCCGTTCCCGGGCAGCGCGCTGGGCCGCCACCATCACCTGGAAGATCGGCGAGTGGGCCAGGCTGCGCTCCGCCCCCAGGGCGTCGACCAGGGTCTCGAACGGCAGGTGCTGGTGGACCAGCGCCTCCAGGGTCTCGTCGCGCACCGACGCCAGGAGATCGCCGAAGCCGGCATCGGGCTCCGGGCGGACCGGCAGCGCGACGGTGTTGGCGAACAGTCCCACCACGTCCTCGATCTCCACGCGCTCCCGGCCGGAGACCGGGGTGCCGAGTGCCAGCCGGCGCTGGCCGGTGTAGCGGTGCAGGAGGACGGCGAGGGCGGTCGTCACCGCCATGAACGGCGTCGCCCGGCGGCTCCGGGCGAGGGCCGCGACGGCCTCCCCGATCGGCGCGGGCACCCGGATCGTCTCCACTCCACCGCCATGGGTCTGGACCGGCGGCCGGGAGCGGTCGGCGGGCAGCTCGGTGGCGGGGACCGACGCCAGCCGCTCCCGCCGCGCCTCGAGTGAGGGCACCAATCGCTCGGGAGTCAGCTCGCGGCGCTGCCAGACGGCGAAGTCGGCGTAGGTGAGCGGCAGCTTCGGGAGCTCGGGGGGCTCGCCGCCGTCTCCGTCGCGGCGGGCGGCGTAGAGGGCCGCAAGGTCCCGGTAGAGCAGCGCCAGCGACCAACCATCGGCGACCGCGTGGTGAAGGGTCAGGACCAGGGTATGGTCGTCCGGAGCCGCGCGCAGCAGGCGAGCGCGGATCGGCGGGCCCGCCGCCAGGTCGAAGGGCCGGCGGACCTCGCGTTCCGCCGCCGCCCGGAGAGTGTCGCCGGTCCGGCCGTCCGGATCCTCGACCGAGAGCAGGTCCTCCACCGAAAGGGGAACGATCGCCGGCGGCGGCTCGATCCGCTGCACCGGTCGCCCCCCCACCGCCGGCAGCCGGGTGCGGAGCGCCTCGTGGCGGGTGACCAGGTCGCCGAGGGCGCCGGCCAGCGCGCCCGCGTCGAGTGGCCCGCGCAGACGCACCACCAGCGGCAGGTTGTAGACCTCGTCGACGCCCTCCATCCGGTCGAGGAACCAGACCCGCTGCTGAGCGAAGGAGAGGGGCGCGTCGCCCGCAATGTCCGGCCTGCGGCGGATCGGGTCCGGCGCGCCGCCGATCCCGGGCGCGATACGGGACTCGATCCGCGCGGCGAGACCGGCCACCGTGGGCGCCTGGAAGAGGTCGCGCACCGCAAGCTCCAAACCGAGCGCCCTTCGTGCTCTGGCGACCAGTCGGGTGACGAGGAGGGAGTGACCGCCCAGGTCGAAGAAGTTGGCGTGGACCCCCGGCGCCTCGCACTCCAGGACCTCGCCCCAGAGGGCCGCGAGCCGCTCCTCGAGCGGCGTGCGGGGCGGCGTGCGGTCGCCGCCGGCGGGCGAGTCGGCCTCCGGCAAGGAGCGGCGGTCGACCTTGCCGTTGGGCAGCCGAGGTAGCTCCGCCAGCGCCACCACCCGGGAGGGCACCGCGTGGGCTGGCAGCAGGGCGCGGAGGTGACGCACTACCTCCTCCGGCCGCGGAGCCTCGGTCCCCGCCGGGGAGACGAAGGCGACCAACGAGGCCGCCGCAGTACCGGCGCCACGCACCACCGCTACCGCTTCCCCCACGTCTTCGTGGGCGGCCAGTGCGGCCTCCACCTCGCCGAGCTCGATCCGGAAGCCTCGGAGCTTGACCTGGTGGTCGAAGCGGCCCCGGAACTCCAGCTCGCCGTCCCCTCTGTGACGCGCCAGGTCGCCGGTGCGGTAGAGCCTGCCGCCCCCGCGCCGATCGAACGGATCGGGCACGAAGCGCTCCGCGGTGGCAGCCGGGCGGCCCAGGTAGCCGGTCGCCAAGCCGGTACCGGCCAGGCAGAGCTCGCCCACGACGCCCAGGGGAACCGGCCTCGAGAACGGATCGAGGATCAACGCCCGTCCGCCGGCCAGAGGCCGGCCGATGCTCGGCTCAGCCCGGTCGCCGGGGGAGACAGGCGCCACCGTGGAGTAGGTGGTGTCCTCCGACGGACCGTACAGGTTGACCACCCGCGGCCGGATCCCGTTCGGGCCCAGGCGCGGCACCCGGTCGACCAGCGCCCGGTCGAGAACCTCCCCGGCGAGCTGGATCGTCCGCACACCCTCCGGCAGGCGGTCGAGCCGAAGCAGCTCGGAGAGGCCCGAGGGCACTGTGTTCACGAGGGTCACCTCGCGGCGCGCCGGGAGGTCCGCCAGATCGAGCACGCTGCCGGCCACCAGGACGGTGCCACCCCGCGCCAGCGGCGCGAACATCTCGAAGACCGAGAGGTCGAAGCAGACCGAGGTCGTGAAAGCGACGCCGTCCAGGTCCCCGGGCGCCGCGTGCTCCGCCGTCCAGGCGACGAAGGCCGAGGCCGCCCGGTGGCCGATCTCGACCCCCTTCGGCCGGCCGGTGGAGCCCGAGGTGTAGATCAGGTACGCCGGAGCGTCGAGGGGCGTCGGTGACCCATCGAGTCTCGGATCGTCGGGGGCCTCCGAGACCTCCGATCGGCCGGCCGGACTCGCAACCACGATCGGCCGGACGCCGGAAGCGGTCAGACCATGCGCCGTGGGGTCGTCGGTCACCGCCCAGCGGACGCCGGAGTCCTCGGCCAGAGTGCGCTTGCGCTCTTCCGGGTAGGCGGGGTCGACCGGTACGTAGGCCCGGCCGGACCGCAGCACGCCGAGGACCGACGCCACCAGCGCCGCGGAACGCGTCACGCAGACAGCGACCCGGGGGCCGATCGGATCGGCCGACCCGGCCGTGTCGGTCGCGTCGGCCCGGCGCAGGTGCTCGGCGATCCTGCCGGCGGCGCGCCAGAGGGCCGCGTAGGAGAGCCGGCGGTGACCGTCGACGACGGCGATTCGATCGGGGGTCGCCGCCACCGCTTCCGCCACCCATCCGTGGAGCGGCCGGACCACCGGCGTCGACTCGAGCGCCTCGCCGCTCCACTCGCGGAGGAGCTGGTGACGCTCGGGCCGAGGCGGCGCCACGAGCTCCGACAGGCGCCGACTGGGGTCCTCGGCGGCCCCCGCCAGCGTGGTCCCGAAACGGCCCAGCAGCCGGATCACAGTGGTGGAGTCGAACAGATCGCCATCGAGCTCGGCCGCCAGCTCGAGCCCCCGGTCGGAGCTCTCCGCCGCCAGGGTGAGGTCGAGACGGGAGGTCCCGGGGTCGAGGGGACGGCGCCGGACGGCCAGGCCAAGCAGGTCGAACACCGGGGGCTCGGGGTTGAGTGCGAGCATTGCCTGCACCACCGGCGGCATTGCAAGGTCGCGCTCAGGCCGCAGCTCCTCCACCAGGGCACCGAACGGCACCTCCCGGTCCGACAGCGTCGCGGTCCAGGTCGCCCGGACCCGCTCTACCAGCTCACCGAAGGTCGGATCGCCGCCGGCATCCGCCGGCACCACCAGGGTGTCGACGAAGAAGCCGATCAGGTCGCGGACCTCGACCCGTTCCCGGCCATCCACCGGCGTGCTGACGCCGAACCGGGAGCCGCCCGACACCCGCGCCAGGACCGCCTCGAAGGCGGCGAGGAGGACAACGAACAGGGTGGTGCGGCGCTCCCGTGCCAGCCGCTCCAGACGCCCGACCACCTCGCCGGGCACGGTGGAGCGGACCACGGCGCCCCGGCCGCGGCGGACCGCCGGGCGGGGCCGGTCGGTGGGAAGTTGGAGGGACTCCAGACCCGTCAGGCGCCGGAGGGTCCGGCGGAGGGCGGGCTCCACGTCCCCCCGGGCCAGCCGCCGGCGCTGCCAGGCGGCAAAGTCGGCGTACTGCACCGGTAGGTCCGGCAGGCCGGGGGCATCGCCTTCAGGGGTCCGCTCGAGAGCGCCGGCGTAGAGGGCGCCCAGCTCTCGAGCGAAGATCGCCAGCGAGCGGCCATCGCCGGCGATGTGGTGGAGGGCGATCAGCAGGGCGTGGCGCTCGGCGCTCACCCGGACCAGGCGGAGCCGCAGGGCGGGGTCTCGGGCCAGGTCGAAGGGTTGCGTAGCGGCGTCCCGGGCGAGCCCCGCCGCCACGGCTTCCGCCGCGCCGGCTCCGAGCGCCGAAAGGTCGATCACCGACAGGTGCGGTGGCTCCGGCGGCAAAACCACCTGGACCGGGCCGTCCTTCCCTTCGGCGTAGCGGGTGCGGAGGCTCTCGTGACGCGCCACCAACCCGGCGAGGGCCCGGGCCAGGGCGGCGGTACCGAGTCTCCCGTCGAGGTCCAGGGCCGTCGCGAGGTTGTAGACCGCCCGCCCCTCGTCGAGCCGGTCCAGGAACCAGAGGCGCTCCTGCCCCGGCGAGAGGCGGAGGGGCCGGTCCCGCGGCACCCGCTCGATCGCTTCGACGGCGCGACCGCCGGCGGCCCGATCGACCTCGGCGGCCAGGCGAGCCACCGTCGCCGCCTCCAGGAACCGGCGGAGGGCCACCTCGACGCCGAGCTCCTCGCCCACCGCGGCGGCCAGCCGGGCTGCCTGGAGAGAGTGCCCGCCGAGCGCGAAGAAGTCGTCGTCGGCGCCGATTCTCTCGATCCCGAGCTCCCGCTCCCAGAGGACTGCCAGGGCGCGCTCGGTCGCCGTACGGGGGGGCCGGGAGGCGCCACCCGTGGAGGCCGGCGGGACGGGAAGTCGGGAGCGGTCGATCTTGCCGTTGGCGGTGATCGGCAGCTCGTCGAGGAGAACCACCGCCGACGGCACCATGGGCCCGGGGAGACGCTCCGTCAAAGCGCGGCGCAGCTCGTCCGCCGATGGGCGCCGGCCGGGCGACGGGACGACCCAGGCGACCAGGCGGTCCGCCTCGCACGACTCGGCGGCGCCGGCTATCCGCTCCACCACCGCCGCCTCGACTCCGTCCAAGGCGGCGAGCGCCGACTCGATCTCTCCCGGCTCGATGCGCTGGCCCCGGAGCGAGATCTGGCGGTCGATCCGTCCCACGAAGCGCAAGGCGCCGTCGGAGCGGAAGCGGCAGAGGTCGCCGGTGCGGTAGCAGCGGGCTCCCGGGCGTCCGGCCTCGGGGTCGGGGACGAAACGCTCGGCGGTGAGCCCGCGACGATCGAGGTAGCCCCGCGCCAGGGCGTCGCCGCCCAGACAGAGCTCGCCCGCGGCGCCGATCGGCAGAGGGCGGAGCCGGGCGTCGCGGACCGTCGCCACGATCCCCGCGACCGGCCGACCGATGGGTGGTGGCTCGCCGGGCCGGGTGCCCCATCCGACCGGCCACGAGGTGGCGACCACCGTCGCCTCTGTCGGGCCGTAGTTGTTGACCAGCTCGACGCCCCTCGGAGGCGTCGCCCGGCGCAGCCGATCGCCGCCGGTCAGCAGGCGCGCCGGCAGGTCGTCGTCGCTCTTCCGGCCGGCGAGGAACGCTTCGGCCAGTGGGGTGGGCAGGAAGGCGACGGTGATCCGCTGCGCGGCCAGCCAGTGAGCGAGGGCGTCGGGTACCGCCCGCGCGGCCTCCGGCACTCGATGCACCGAGGCACCGGCGGCCAGGTAGGGCCAGACCTCCCAGACCGACGCGTCGAACGCCGGGGAGGCGATCAGGGAGGCCCGCTCCGAGCGTCCGATGGCGAACCGGCCCCGGTGCCAGGCGACCAGGGATTCGAGCCCCCGATGAGTCACCACGACTCCCTTGGGCCGGCCGGTCGAGCCGGAGGTGAAGATCACGTAGGACGGAGAGTCGCCCTGCGGGGTCGCCGCCGGGACCGCCGCGCGGGAGCCCGGAGCGTCGGCGTCCGCCGGCACCACGGTGCGGTCCCCAAGGACCCTGGCGGTCGGGCCGGGTCGACCGCCTCCCGGAACGATCACCAGCTCGGCGCCGCAGTCGTCCAGGAGCTCGACGAGCCGCGCCGGCGGGGCACTCGGGTCCAGGGGCACGAACGCCGCCCCGGCCCGGAGCGTCGCCAGCGCCGCGCAGATCCCCTCGGCGCCGGTCTCCAGCAGGAGGGCGATCCGCGACTCCGGGCCGGCCCCCAGGCACCGCAGGCGGGCGGCCAGGGCGGACGACCGGCGGCACAGCTCGCCGTGGGTCAGATGCTCGTGCCCGTCGGTGACCGCGAGCGCGTCGGGGCTCTCGACGGCCCGACGGTCGAGGGAGGCGACCAGAGGCTCCGGGGGGAGACCGTGGCCGGCGCCCGTCGCCCACTCGCGGAGCACGTGGTGCCGCTCGGCGCGTCCGGTGACCGGCAGCTCCGAGAGCCGCGCCTGTGGCCGCTCCGCGGCCCCCTCCAGCAGGCAGCCGAGGGCGCCCAGGAGCCGGCGGACAGTGGTCGAGTCGAAGAGGGCGGTGCTGTACTCGACCCGGCCCGAGAGGTCGTCGAGGCAGGTCACCGAGAGACTCAGGTCGAATCGCGCGGTGGGCAGCGCCGGCGGCAGCTCCTCCGCGTCGATTCCCGGCAGCCGGAGCGGCGGCATCGACGGCTGCTCGGAGAGCATGACATCGAACAGCGGCGTGCGGCTCGGGTCGCGCTCCGGCGCCACCCGGCCGACCAGCCGGTCGAACGGCACGTGGCGGCGGCCGTAGGCGTCCAGGCAGGCCCGGCGGGTGCGGGCCAACAGGTCGTCGAACCGGGGGTCGCCGCCGAGCTCGCACGGCACCACCACCGTCTCCAGGAAGAAACCGATCAGCTCCCGGACCTCGGGGCGGGCGCGATCCGAGACCGGCGTGCCGATGGCGAAGCGCTCCTGGCCGGTGACCCGGTGGAGGAGCGCCTGGAAGGCCGCCATCACGGTCATGAACCGGCTCGCGCCGTGCTCCCGGGCCAGCCGGGCGAGGGCCCCCGCCGCCGTCGGCCCGAAGGCGAAGCGCTCGGTCCGCCCCTCCCGGGCCCTGACCGCCGGGCGAGGCCGGTCGGTGGGCAGGTCGAAGGGCTCCAGGTCGGCGATTCGACCCGCCCATTCGTCCAGGTCGGCCTCCACTGCGGTCGCCACCTTCGGGTCGGCGGAGCGCTCGTCGAGCCAGCGGGCGTAGTCCGAGAACTGGATCGGGAGCGGCGCCGGTACCGCGGTCTCCGCTCCGAGCGCCTCGCGGTACCAGGCCTCCACCTCGTCGAGCAGCAGGGCCACCGAGGCGCCGTCGGCCGCCACGTGGTGGAGGGTAGCGAGCAGCACGTGACGCTCCGGCCCGAGACGCAGGAGCCGCGCCCGGAAGGGCGGCTCGGTCGCCAGGTCGAAGGGCCGCGCCGCCTCCGCTCGGGCGGCCACGGCGGTCGCGGCGGCGGCGTCCTCGCCGTCCCGGCCGACTTCGGAGAGATCGTCGATCGCCAGGAGGATGGGGCCGGCCGGGGCCGGCCTCTGCACCGGCTCGCCGTCGACCGCCGGGAAGACCGAGCGCAGCACGGCGTGGCGCTCCACCACCGAGGCGACCGCCCGGGCGAGGGCGGAGACGTCGAGGGGGCCAGACAGCCTGAGCGCCAACGGCACGTTGTAGGCGGCGCCCGCCTCCTCCATCCGGTCGAGCAGCCAGATCCGCCGCTGACCGGGAGCGAGGGGCGTGTCGGCGATCGTCACCGCCTCCCGGATCGGGCGGGGCCAGCTCGCCACCGCCCCGGGACGGCGGGCGGCCCGAGCGAGCGACGCCACCGTCGGGTGCTCGAAGATGTCTCGGATCGACAGGTCGACGCCCAGCGCCTCGCCCACCCGGCTGGCCACCGCGGCCGCCACCAGGGAATGCCCGCCGCGGGCGAACAGGTCGTCGTGCAGGCCGACCCGTTC
>CAZLLV010000229.1:0-6365 GCA_964560325.1 uncultured Thermoanaerobaculia bacterium
GCCCCCCCCGCGGGGGGGTCGCCGCGGGGGCGCCCCCCACACCCAACCCCGCGCGCCGCCCCCGGGCCCCCCCCGCGCCGAGAGGATGGGAGGGGACGGTCCGTCAGGGTGCGGGGAAGGCGCCCACGTCGCCGTTGCCGCAGTAGTTCCCCGTCGGGTTGTCGTAGGTCACCACCTGGCCGGTCGACGTGTCGGTCACCCGCACGGTGTAGCCCTGGTTCGACGTCGCACCGTAGAAGACCCAGTAGTGGCCGTTGATGCCGCTGCCGTCGAGCACCTTGACGAAGACCTCCTGGTTGCTCGAGTTGAAGAACCAGAAGGTTCCGGTCGCGGAGGTCAGCTCGCTCCCCGGCTGGGGCACGCCGCCGCGCAGGACCTCGACCTCGAAGCGATCGTCCTGGACGCAGACGGCCGAGGACGACGGCGTGCAGGTCGACGAGGCTTGCGTCGGATCGATCAGGCTGATCTTGCCCACCTCGTCGAAGGTCGCCGGGCCGCCGAAGCTCGGGATCTCGCCACCGGGGGCGGCGAGGCCCGAGCCACCTTCGGGGAAGGCCTGCGTGTCCGGCGTGCCGCAGAACGAGCCGGCGGGCTTGACGTAGGTCCGGATGTCACCGGTCAGCGTGTCGGTCACCGCCAGGGTGAGCTCCCGGTCCGTCGCCGCACCGGTGAACACCCAGTAGTAGCCGTTCGCCGGCCCGAGGATCTTGACCTCGGCCTCGATGTTGTCCGGGCTGAAGAACCAGAAGAACCCGCTCTGGTCGGTGAACGGCACAGAGCGCGCCGAGCCGTAGCCCGCGCCGTTGACGTACTGCGCCTGGACCTTGAACCGGTTGCCGCGCAGGCACAGCGTGGTCGCGTTCGGCGTGCAGGGCGGCGGCGGCGCGTTGCCGATGGAGAACGATCGGGTGACGGTCGTCGTCTTGTTCTGCACGTCGCGGGCGACGATCTCCAACGAGTGAGTGCCGTTCGGGAAGAGCGTCGAGTCCAGCGTGGCGTGGAAGCCGACGTTCGGGCAGCTCGGGTCGTCGACCGGCACCGCCGAGCAGACGTCGGGGCGCGACGCACCGTAGGTCACCGGCAGGGTGGTCTGGCCGTCGACGGTCACCGTCACCGAGCTGATGCCGTTCGGGTCCGTCGCCCAGCCCTGGATCGCGACCGAGCTGCCGGACACCGTGGCGCCCTGCGCCGGCGTCCCGACGAACATCTCCGGGTTGCTGACGATGCGGGCGGAGACCGGCGCCGAGGTCGCCGTGTTGCCGCAGGTGTCGTGGGCGACGGCGGTGACGGTGTAGTCACCGGTCGGGTAGCCGTCCACGTGGGTGCTGCAACTGAACGGCGCCGTCGAGTCGGAGCACCGGGTGGCGCCGTCGATCTTGAAGTCGACCCGGGTGACGCCGGTGTTGTCCGACGCGGCGGCGGACAGGGTCGCGTTGCCCCAGATCCGCTCGCCCGCGGCCGGCGCGGTCACGGACACGGACGGCGGGGTGGTGTCGGTGCACGCCGGGGTGACGGTGATGGTGCGCGCGAAGGATGCGTTGATGGCGCGGCCTTCGGCGTCGGTGGTGTTGGTCACCACCAGCGTGGGGGTCCCGGCCTGGTTGAAGCCGCGGGAGACCGTGCTGCTGTTCTCGCTCGCGACGCTCGACTTCGGCTTGGGGATGAAGGTGTTGCCGGTCCAGGTCCCCGGCGTGATGGTGAAGCTCACGCGGTCGGGGTAGTGGTAGCAGGGCCGCATCTTGACCGTGTAGGCCGCGCCCTCGCCCTCGGTGACCGTCGCGGGGCCGAGCAGCATGGGCTGCAGCGCCGTCGAGCCGCCGGGGCCGAGGAGGTCGTACCAGCCGAGGGGGTAGCGGGGTCCCTCGTGGGTCCAGTCACGGTCCGGCAGCAGGAAGCCGCCGATGCCGTAGACGATGTCGTAGCCCCAGCCGAGATCGACCGCCAGCGCCTCGACGGTCTCGTTGTGCCCGTCGCCGTCGGCGTCGCCGCAGGTGTTGCCGTAGTAGGCCCAGAGCTCGCCGTCGAGCAGGCCCTTGACGCCGGCCTCGACGTAGGCGACGTCCTCGTCGTAGAGCGAGACCCTGGCCATCACCCGCGCGTTGAGCTGGGCGTCGACGTCCGCCTCCACACCGGCGGTGACGTTCGAGAGGTCGAAGTTGTCGGTGAAGGTGTTGGTCCCGGTGCAGCCGTTCTTCGTGCAGTCGTAGTCGAAGGTGCCGGAGGCGCCGAAGTCGGCGTCCACCCCGACGGTGCCGGTCAGCTTCCAGGTCAGGGACGCGCCGACGTAGGTCGGCAGGGTGACGGTGACGTAGACCGGGAATCCGGCGATGGTGAAGCTGAACCGCCCCAGCTCCGGCTCGAACAGCTTCCACTCCTTCGAGTAGGTGTCGCCGATCGATGCCGAGGCGGAGAGGTCGCCGTCGCCGCTGACCTGGATGTTGCCGTCGACGTGGGCCATCTTGAAGCGCCACCACACCGGCGGTCCGCAGAAGAAGAGCAGGTTCGGCCGCCACTCCTCGTACTCGAAGTGGAGGTTGGCCTGGCCGGACAGCGGGATGTGGACGGCGTAGGTGCCGGGGATCTCGCCGAGCTCGAAGCTCCCGGAGGGGTTGAAACCGGAGAAGTTGTAGGTCTTGTCCTGGGTCCGGGTCCGCCAGCCGCAGTTGGCGAGGAGGTCTTCTTCTCCCCCCTCGGGGTCCGGGCCGAGCGTCCCGGCCTCGAGCTGCTCCAGGCCGGCGACGTCGACGAAGAAGAGCTCGGTGGGGTCGGCATCGACGAGCTCGACGAACGACGCCTCGAGGGCGTCGCGCTGCGCCTCGGTCACCGGCAGGTTGGCGACCGCGCCGCGCATCACCATCCAGACCAGGTGTCCTTGCTGCCGTGTTCCGCGCTCGCGGTGGAAAGTCTCGAGCAGCTTCCAGCCCTTGCCTTCCGCCATCACTCTCGGAGCGTACGGATCGCCGGCGCCGGGCTCGAGCGATTCAGACTGGGCCGACGCGCTCGCCGCCAGGGCCAGCAGGGCGACGGCGACGAACAGGGAACGGATCGTTTTCGATACGGTGGGGCCTCTCATTTCGCCTCCTCGTTGGGTTCGGAGCCATTCGTAGGAATGGCCTCGATCCACGAAGGCGAGAACGAGAGGGATTCTGCATCACCCGTCGGCGGCCGCCTCCCCCGCTTTCACCACCACCGGCAGCCGCAAGTACGAAGCGTCGCCCCCCTGCTCGTCCCGCACCCCCACCGCCACCAGGCTCTCCCCGGCCGGCAGATCCATCGACACCTCGTAGAACCTTGGCACCCCGGCCGACGCCTCCGCCTCGCTCAGCTTGAACGGCAGGTCCCGCTGCCGCACCGCCGTCCACTCCCCCTCCGGCTCGAGCGCCGCCAGCACCAGCCGCAGCCGCCCCACCGAAAACCCCGTCCCCGGCGCCAGCACCACCGACTCGAGCGGCACGAAGATCCGGATCGGCACCTCCCACCGCCCCTCCGCACCCGGCACCGCCTCCCCCGCCTCCACCCGCACGCGCAACGGGTTCTCCTCCACCCCGAACAGCAACGCCCCCAGCATCGCCTCCACGATCCGCTCCGACCGCGGCTTGTCCCGGTAGGCGCGCCGATAGCGCAAGTCGTGATGCCGGGCATCCAGCTCCACCCGCAGCGCGTGCACACGACCGTCTCCCGCGTGCTCCGGCACGAACCCGAGCGAGTAGTACCGGCTCACGTCCTCCGAGATCTCCGCCAGCTCCCCCTCGAACTCGTTCGTGTTGAAGATCGCCCGGCCGCCTGTCTCGTCCGCCATCTGGTAGAGCGGGCTCTGCCGGTTCGCCTCCGCGATCCGCAGATCGACCGTCTGCAACCGAACGTGCTGGTCGAACGCCTCCACCGAGCCGCCCGCCTGGAGCCCCGCCGCGTCGAGCGTGTAGAACGTCACCCGGTTCGAGTTCGCCTCCGCCGCCAGCCGATGGAAATCGGTCGACAGGTCGTAGCTCAGCAGGTTCGACTGGATCGCCTGGCGGTTCACCGGACAGAGCTCCGAGAGCATGTGGAAGTACTCCGCCGCCGGCCGCTGGTCGAGCCCCTCGCCCACGTAGAGCACCGTCTTGTTCCCCGGCAGACCGGCCAGGGCGCGGACCAGGCTGGTCAGCGCCCCGATCGTCCCCTGCACCTGCCCGCCGACCCAGCCGGCGTGCTGGTGGATCACCTGCTCCGCGCTCTGCGCCTCGAACGGCGTGCAGTTTCCGGCTCCGTCCTCCTGCTCGAGCGCCTGGCGGATCCCGCGCAGCAGCCCGCGTCGCTCGGTCACGTGCTGGATGCCCTGGGGCGCCGCCTCCGCCGCCGCGGCGAGCTCCTCGCTCACCCGCGCGGCGTCGTCCGTCAGCTCCAGGCGGACCCGCAGGTTCTGCTGGCGCTCGACCACCATCACCCGATCGCCCGGGCGAAGGAGGTCGTCGACGAACGTTCGCAGGTCGCCGAACGTCTTCTTCATGCCCGCCGGCGTCAAGTGCCCCAGGTCGAGGAAGATCACGAAGTCGCGCGGATCGGGAGCGGGGGCCGCGGCCCAGGACTCGTCGGCGGGAGCGTCCGGGGGAGCCGCAGGCTCGGACCGAGCCGCCTCGGCCGGGCCGGCCGGGCCGGCCGGGATTCTCTCGTCGATCTCCGCGAAGTAGGTGATCTCGACCCGCTCGCCGTTCTCGAAGAGTCGGAAATCGTCGCGGGTCAGGCCGGTGATCGGCCGCCCCTGGCGGTCCGAGACCCGGACCTCGACGTTCACCACCTCGACGTCGACGCTCTCCGCGAACGCCTCCGGCGGGATCTCCTCGTCCTGCGCGATCGCCGGCGCCGGCGCGAGCGCGAAGAGCGCGCACAGCAGGGCGAGGCGGCAGAGATTCCGGACCGTCCCGGCTCCGTTCCCCATCAGCGGCTCCCGTCGCCGGCGAGCCCGTCGCCGAGCCGGATCTCGTGGCGCAGGAACGTGGTCTCGCCGCCCAGCTCGTCGCGCAGGCCGAGCGCGACGACGTGGCTCGGCGTCGGCAGGTCGAGGTCGACCTCGACCAGGTGCTCCCGGCCGGCGGTCTCTGCCGAGCCGTCCCCCACCTCGACCTCGACCACCTTCTGGCGCACCGGCCCCAGGTTGCCCGCCGCGTCGGAGACCGCCATCATCACCCGCAGGCGGCCGGCCCGCGCGCCACCGCCCTTCCCGCGCGGCTCGACCAGCGTCACCGCGTCGAGCGGCACCCAGAGCCGGATCGGCACCCGGTAGCCGGTGCCGGCCGGCGTCGCCTCGCCGGTCTCGACCCGGACGTGCATCCGGTTCGCCTCGGTGCCGAACTGCGCCACGCCGCGGATCGTCTCCGCCATCCGCTGGTCGTACGGCTTGTCGTGATAGCTCTGCCGGTGGCGCACCCGCCAGCCATCTCCCACGCCCTTCTTCAGGCTCACCTCGATCCGGTGGAGCCGGCCGTCGCCCGCGTGGTCGGGCGTGAAGCCGAGCGAGTAGTAGGTCCGCAGCTCGGTCGCGAGGCGCGCGAAGTCCTTCGCGAAGTCGGCGGCGTTCAGGATCGCCCGGCCGCCGGTCTCGTTCGCGACGTAGAAGAGGCCGGCTTCCTGGTCGAGCTCGGCGGACCGGCGCGCGGAGGCCGAGGGGCGGTAGGTCTGGCCGCCGGTGCGGGTGGCGTCGCCGGCGAAACCCTGCCCGCCGCGCGATCCGGTCCGGGAGGGGTTCATCGGACCCGCGAAGTTGGCCATCGAGATGTCGTCGCCGGCGCTCGGTACCGCGGCCTCGACGGTGTAGAGCGTCACGCCGTTGGCGTTCGCCCGCCGGGCCACCTCTTCGTAGAGCCAGGTGAGGTCGTAGGTCGCGAACCAGGTGGCGATCTCGGACTGCTTGTGCGGGCAGAGCTCGGTCAGGTAGTGGAAGATCTCGCTGCCCGCCTGCTGCGGCAGGCCGCTCCCGACGTAGACCAGGATCTTGCGCCCCGGGATGCCGGCCAGCAGGTCGCCGGCGGTCGCCAGCGCCCCGCCCGAGCCCTGCGCGTGGCCGAGGGTCGTCGCGGCGTACGCCTGGGCGTGGGCCTGGATCTCGCCCCAGGCGGTCAGGCAGGGATCGGGGATCTCTCCGGGCAGCGGCGGCGGCGCGTTCTCGTAGGCGTCCCGGATGTTCTGGAGCGCGGAGCGGCGCTCGCCGGCGAGCGAGAGGCCGGCCGAGGCGCCGCGTTCCACTCGCGCGAGGGCTGCGAGCAGCTCGTCGGCGTCCGCGGTCGGCTCCTGCACGAGGGCGAGACCGCGGTCGTGGGCGATCACCATCGCCCGGTCGTCGGGCCGCAGGTGCTCGCCCAGGAAGCCCCGCAGATCGTCGAAGACGCGGG
>CAZLLV010000230.1:0-6284 GCA_964560325.1 uncultured Thermoanaerobaculia bacterium
GAGGCGGCGGGCGGCGCCGGCGAGGGCGACGCGGTCGAGGAGCCGCAGGGCCTCGGCCCGGGCCGCCGCGCCGCCGAGACGGCGGTGGGCTCGGATCGCCTCGGCGACCTGGAAGCCGATGGTGAACGCGGGGTTGAGGGCGGTCATCGGCTCCTGGAAGACCATGGCGATGCCGCCGCCTCGCACCCGGCGCATGGCGGACTCGGGCAGCGCGAGCAGGTCGCGGCCGTCGAGGAGCACCCGGCCGCCCGCGATCGCCACCCCGGGCGGCAGGAGCCGGAGCAGCGAGTAGGCGGTGAGGCTCTTGCCGGCCCCGGACTCCCCGACGAGCGCCACCATCTCCCCCCGGTCGACCGTGAACGAAACGCCCCGCACGACCGGCAGCGGGCCGCGGGGGCCGGGCACGGTGACGGTGAGCCGGTCGACCGCGAGGAGAGGCGAGGGGGGAAGCGAGGGGGCGGAGGGCACGAGGCGGAAGGGCTGCGGCCGGACCGGAGCGCGGAGTCAGCCGACCAGGCGGCGCAGCCAGTGGACGGTAGTGGCGACCCCGTAGCCGGTCGCCCCGCCCTTCGAGCCCTGGTCGTTCTTCGGGATCTGCGCCGGCCCGGCGATGTCGAGGTGGGCCCAGCGGCCGTGGTCGCCGGTGAAGTTGGCGAGGAAGGCGGCGGCGGTGTTGGCTCCGCCCCAGCGCCCGCCGGAGTTCTTGAGATCGGCGTGCAGGCCCTTCATCTCCTCGAAGAACTCCGACCAGAGCGGCAGGCGCCAGAGCCGCTCGCCCCCCGCCTCGGCGCTCTCCAGGAGCTCGCGGGCGAGCTCGTCGTCCGGAGTGAAGAGGCCGGCGCCGTGGGTTCCGAGCGCCACCACGCAGGCGCCGGTCAGGGTCGAGTACTCCACCAACACGTCCGGCCCCTCCTCGACCGCCAGGGCGATGGCGTCGGCGAGGATGAGCCGCCCCTCGGCGTCGGTGTTCAAGACCTCGATCGTCTTGCCGTCGTAGGCGCGGATGATGTCGCCCGGCCGGTAGGCGGCGCCGTCGGGCATGTTCTCCGCGAGCGGCACGTAGACCCGCAGGCGGATCGGCAGCCCGAGCTCGGCGACCACCCGCGCGACGCCGAGGACCGTGCAGGCGCCGCTCTTGTCGTACTTCATCTCGTCCATGCGGGCCGCCGGCTTGATCGAGATGCCGCCGGTGTCGAAGGTCACGCCCTTGCCGACCAGGGCCACCACCGGGCCCTCGGTACCCCACTCCAGGCGGACCAGCCGGGGCGGCACCGCCGACCCCTTGCCGACCGCCAGGATGCCGCCCATGCCACGCCGCTCGAGCTCTTCGATGCCGAACACGTCGATCTTCATGCCGTGCTCGGCGGCGAGCTCGCGCGCCCGCTCCTCCATCCAGGCCGGGTCGGCGACGTTCGCCGGGCTGTTGGCGAGGTCGCGGGTCAGGACCACTCCGCCGGCGACCGCGGCGGCCAGGCCGAGCGCTCGCCGGTAGGCCTCCGCCTCCCCGCCAGGGGGCACGACGGCGATCCGCTCCAGGCGGACCGGGCCGCCGTTGCACTCCTTGCGGTAGCGGTCGAAGCGGTAGGCCCCGAGGACGAGCCGGCGGCAGATCCGCTCCGCCGCGGCCTCGCCCCGCCCCTCCTCGCAGTCGGGGACGATCCAGGCCGCGCGTTCGACGCCGTTGGTGCGCAGGGTCTCGAGCGCGCGCTCGATCCAGGACGCCATGCGGCGGAACTCGAAGTCGTCGCGCCGGCCGAGGCCGTGGAGGGAGAGGACCGCGCCACCGCCGTCGTCGTCGCCGGTCTCGACCGGGACCTCGACCACCTGCTTCTCGCGCCCGGCGAAGCCGGGCCGGCGGGCCGCCCGGGCCACCGCCCGCGCCAGCTCTCCGGGGAGATCGGGTACGGAGGGCTCCTCTCCTTCGAAGCAGCCGGCGACGAAGACCTCCGCCTCCGGTCTCGTGCCGTCGGCGATCTCCAGTTGGACGAGCTCAGTCATCTTCCACGGTCTCCTGTTCGAACCCCGCCCCGGCACCGTCCTGGGCGGCCGCCCCCGATCGGCTCACGAGTGCGACGGTGTCGGCGGTACGAATACTTAGTGCGCGCGGCCGGCCGAACCGGTTCGCGGGTTCTCTCCCGGCTCGGCGGGTCCCTGCGGTCGCCGGACGATACGCCGACCGGATCGAAAGTCCTGAAATGAGAGTCTAGCAGTCCGTGGCGCGGTCGGCGGCGCGCGCACGCGCCTCGGCGGCTGGCCTCGGCGGCCGGGGCGGATATGCTATCCCTCTCGGAACCACACGACGAAGCATGGCGAGCGGTACCCCCGATTCGATGAACACGAGCGCGATCCTCCCCTACCTCCAGGGTCCCTTCAGCTTCCTCCGGCCGGAGCCGGACGAGGTCCGCCGGGTCGTCTCGGCGGCCGGGCTGGTGCTGCCCCGGCCGCAGCCGATCTACCTCGAGGAGGAAACCGCCACACCGCTCGCCGGCTTCCCCGTGCTCGTCTCCGACCGCCTGCGTGCCCTGCGCGACGCGCTGATCGGCTACGTGCTCCAGGAGGAGCAGGCCCAGATGGGGATCGTCCGGCGCACGCCGGGCGACCGCAAGGCGTACGCGAGCGCTTGGGAGACCTACCAGAAGCATCTCTGCCGGGCGATGGAGAACGCGACCATCTCGAGCTACGGCCGCCAGTTCCCGGAGCTCTTCTGGCTCCACCACTCGCTCGAGCTCGCCACCCTGCTCAAGGAGACCCCCCGCCGCGTGACCCGCGAGGACCCGGAGCTCGGGCGGCGCCACGGCGACGAGATCAAGTACCGGGTCTACGACCGCTGGGTCGACCGGGTGCAGTCGACGATCTACGACCTGGCGCAGCGCCTGGCGGCGGACACCGACGAGGTCGAGGAGGAGCTCTTCCCGCGCCTGCTCACCCGCATGGTCGACAACGTGCTGATCCTCACCGAGGACCACGTGAGCCCGAACCTGGCCGAGCTCAACAGCTACTTCGCCGGCCACCTACGGCTCGACGGCCGCGATCTCAGGAGCCGGCTCGGGGCTCTCACCGAGTGGCACCGGCAGCGCCTCGCGAGCGATCCGCACCTCGCGCGGGCGGTCCGGCACCTGCTGGGAGCCGACCCGGAGGGAGCCCGCGATCTCTTGGTCCGCCCCGGCTACGTCTCCTACCTGACCGGTCTCGACGGCTACGAGCCGGAAGCGTTCCTGCCCCCGCGGATGGTCGAGGTCTGGGAGAACCTGCTCGGCAAGCTCGAGGAGTTCGAGCTGCTCCACGCGATGCGCAAGCTGATCGTGCCGGTCCAATCCTCGGGCGAGACCTACGTCACCAGCCGCGACGCGATCAACCGGACCCTGATCGGCCGCCACGACCTGGTGCTCTCCCCCACCACCCGGCCGTTCGACTTCATGGCCTCCTGGGTGGTCGACCCGCAGGTGCACCGTTTCGGCATGATCTACGACATCGCCGACTTCTCCGAGGTCGTCTCCGTGCTCCGGCGCTCCGGCTCCGAGACGCAGGACACCTCTTTCCGCAAGATGTTCCGCTTCCAGAGGCGCATCAACCGCATGGCCTCGTCGAAGCGGATGAAGCTCGAGAAGTACCTGGGCGACGGCGCCTTCTACTCGAGCCGGCGCGGGCGCCGGATGCTCGCCGCCGCGCTCCACGTCCAGCGCCTCTACGAGCAGGCGCTGGCCGAGGGCTTCCCGTTCGACCGCGGGGTGCGGATCGCGCTCAACTTCGGCCAGTACCGGCTGATCCCGATCCACACCACCGAGAGCGGCGCCGAGCGCTACGAGTTCTTCGGGCACGGCCTGGTGGAGCTGTCGCGCCTGACGACCGGCAAGGCGACGCGGGAGATCGAGGAGATCAAGACCACCCTGGTCAACCTCGGCTACCGCGAGGAGGTCGTCCACCGCTTCTTCGCGCCGCTCGCCCAGCGCAACGTCGACACGATCGACCCCCAGGAGGAGGCGCGCCGCTTCTTCGCCTACGTCAACCGGAACGGCCACCTGGTCAACGAGGGGATCGTCGCCACCGCCGGGTTCCTCGAGCAGCTCGACCACGAAAACCGGTTCCTCGACCTGCGCCGGGCGGTCGAGGGGAGACGGCACTACGTCGCGGTCGAGATCCCGGACGGCGCCGCCACCGGCCCCCGCACGCCCGCCGACACGCTGACGGTCGGGCTCCGCAAGCTCGGAACGGCGTCGCTCAAGGGGCTCGACGAGCTCGCGATCTACGAGGTGGTCGACCTGCGCGGCCACGTCTTCGCCGATCTCGACCCGATGCACGGACCGGGGCTGGTCGGCGCGGTCGAGCGGGAGTTCAACCAGGAGATGCACGGGCGCCGGGCGGCCGCCGGCTCGTGACCGGACGGGAGAGAGGAAGAGGATGAGGAGCGAGAGCGAGCCGCGGACGCCGGGCCCCGCCCTGCTGCGAACCGACCTGCCGGGCCTCCCCCCGCCCTTCCGGGGCAAGGTGCGCGACGTCTACGACCTGGGCTCCGAGCTGCTGATCGTCTCGACCGACCGGATCTCGGCATACGACCACGTGCTCCGGCCCGGGATCCCGGACAAGGGCAAGGTCCTCCACCAGCTCTCGGCCTTCTGGTTCGAGCATCTCGCCGACGTGGTGCCGAACCACCTGCTCGCCACCCGCTTCGACGATCTCCCCTCCGACCTGCGCGAGCGCATGACGCCGGAGCGGGAACGGCTCGCCGGGCGCACCGCGCTCGTCCGCAAGGCCCGGGTCGTCCCCTTCGAGTGCGTGGCCCGCGGCTACCTCGCGGGCAGCGGCTTCCGGGAGTATCGGGCGTCCGGCGAGGTGTGCGGGCTCGCGCTGCCCGACGGGCTCGTCCGCGCGAGCCGCCAGCCGGAGCCGATCTTCACGCCGGCGACCAAGGCGGCGTCGGGCCACGACGAGAACGTCTCATTCGAGGTGATGGCCCGAGGCGACCACGCCGGCCGGATCCAGGGCGTAGGCCGGCCGCTCGCCGAGCGGATGCGCGAGATCACCCTCGAGCTCTACCGCCGGGGCGCCGCCCACGCCGCCGAGCACGGGCTGATCCTGGCCGACACGAAGTTCGAGCTGGGCGAGACCGGGGAGGGCGAGCTGATCCTGGTCGACGAGGTGCTCACTCCCGACTCGTCGCGCTACTGGGAGGCCGGCGCCTGGACGCCGGGGGAGGAGCCGGCGTCGTTCGACAAGCAGTACGTGAGGAACTGGCTCGACGCCTCCGGCTGGGACCACGAGAGCGAGCCCCCCGAGCTCCCGCCCGACGTGGTCGAAGGCACCCGGTCGAGGTACATCGAGGCGTTCCGTAAGCTCACGGGGACAGAGCCCGAGCTGTAGATCGTCAGAAGGAGGGGATCGAGCCCAGCAGGTACTTGAGCTGGTCGTCGCGCCAGCGGATGCCGCCGCCGAGGAAGAGCGAGCTCCGCTCGTCGGTCAGCAGGTCGTCGTAGCCCGCGCGCAGGTAGAGGTTGTCGTTCAGCCGGTAGGTGCCCGACAGGCGCAGGTGGGGCTCCAGGTCGTCCTCCCGGTCGAACTCGAACGCCTCGAGCGACAGCCAGACCCGCCGGTCGAGGAGCGGATACTCGACCTGCACGCCGCCGCTCGACTCGATCAGCCCGGCCCACACGCGGGGCCCGCTCTCGAACGGATAACCGAAGAGCGCCGAGAAGACCGGGTCGTTTTCGCGCGTCACCGTCTCGGTCACCGTCGTCTCCATCGTGCCGTCCGGCTGCGTGACCGTCTCGCGCCGCGTGCGCCGGTCCTCCTTGCCGAACGGCGCGTCGACCACCGCCACCCGGTAGAGCTTGCCGCTCTGGGGGTCGACGTCGAGGGTGAAGGCGCTGCGCGATTCCTCGACCTCCTGGAGGTAGTAGCTCTCGAGCCCGAGCTCGAGCTCGATCTCCTGGATGCCGCCGAGGGCGCCGGAGAGGCTCTCGACCCCCGCCTCGACCGACTGGAGCGCGCCGACCAGCTCGTCGTGCGCCTCGTCCGAGGTCAGGAGCTTGCCGATCGTGCCCTCGCCGCGGGCGAGGCGTCCGGTGACCTCGTTCAGGTTGTCGACCGAGGTCCGGGCGTCCTCGGTCAGGCGCCGCAGATTGGTCGCGGTCGTCTGGAGGTCGGGCCGGCTCTCCCCCACCGCCCCTTCGAGCTGGGCGAGAGTCCGGTCCATCCGATCGAGCACCGCAGCCACCTGAGAGCTGATCTCCGGCATGTCGCGCGCCAGCGTGCCGGTCAGGCTCGCGACGTTCGCCATCGTGGCGTCG
>CAZLLV010000231.1:0-5415 GCA_964560325.1 uncultured Thermoanaerobaculia bacterium
GGCCAAGGACGGCTGCGTCGTCCTGTCCGGCCCCGTCCTGACCGAAGAGGCGGAGCGGATCGTGAAGGCCGTCAACAAGGTGCGCGGCGTCTCGACGGTCGAGAACCGCCTCCAGCTCCACGAGACGCCGCCCGGCACGCCGGCCACGGCGTCCGAGCTGCGGCACTGAGCCGCTTCCGGTCACCACGACCCCGGGGAGGCGGCCGCCCGGCCGCCTCCCCGTTCTTTCCCTCCCGACGCCTCACTCCTCTCCCAAGTACCGCTCCAGCACCTGCTGCCAAGCCGGCCGGGCCGTCACCTCGAGCAGTGCCCGGTTGACCGGCTCGCGCAGCCCGCTCCCCTCCGGAAACGCGACCGCGTAGTCCTGTCCCTCGAAGGTCTGCGGCAGCACCCGCAGGTTCCGGCCCGACCCTCGCGCCAGGTAGCGCAGGATCGGCTGGTCGTAGACCATCGCATCGGCGTCGCCCTCGGCGACCGCGTCCAGCCCCTCCTGTGCCGTCGCGAGCTCCTCGTGCCGCAGGTGCCGGTCCTCCAGATAAGCAGCGCTGGTCGACCCGGCGACCGTCGCCGTGACCGCCTGCGCCAGGTCGTCCGGCCCCTCGATGCCGGAGTCGAGCTGCGCCACGGTGAGCGACGAGGTGATCGCCGCCGTGAAGCTCGAGATGATGATCACGCTCGCGAACATCCAGAGGAGCGCCACCACCCGTCCGCCGAGCGAGACCGGCGACTTGTCGCCGTAGCCGACCGTGGTCATGGTCACGGCCGACCACCAGAACGCCGACCCGAGACCGCGCGCCCCCGGCTCGAACTCCTCCGGGTTCCTGCGCCGCTCGAAGAACCAGACCAGCACGCCCGCCAGGAAGAGCACGCCGGCGAGGCTCGCCACCGCGCCCAGGAAGCGCGGATCGACGAGGTTGCGGACGGCGCGGATCCAGCCGGAGCCCCCTCCGCCCGACGACGGCACGGCGATGCCGAGGCCCGACGTATAGAAGCTGTGGCTGAAGTCGATCCGCTCCTCGCGCGGCGCGGTCACGGTGAGCGCCGCCACCGAGGCGTCGAACGTGCCGTCTTCCAGCCCGGAGATCAGCTCGTCGAGGGTCGCCTCCCGCAGCTCGTAGTCGTAGCCGAGCTCCGTGGCCACGTCGTCCCAGAGCTCGATCGCGATCCCGCGCCAGGTGCCGTCCTCCTGCTTCATGGCGAACGGCGGCGCGACCTTGGTGCCGACCACGAGGACGCCGCGGGGCTCGGCGGCGCCGGCGCTTTCGGGGGGAGCTTCGGGATCGGACGCCGCCGGCTGCGCCGCGAGCGGGGCGAGTGGGAGAACGGCGAAGAGCAGGAGGAGGAAGGCGGGGAGACGGATCGGATGCGCGGACGGGGTGGTCGGCTGGCGGGTCATCGTCCTTCCGAGAGCTCAGACCTCGTGACTGAATCGCCGGCCGTAGCGAGGGCGCCGCCGGGCGGCTCTCGCAAGGCGCGGCGACGCAGGCGTAGCGGGGCTACGTCGAGGAGCCGCAACGCCGCGAGAGACGATGCGGCGGCGTCCGCAGTAGGCGGGCGATTCATTCACAAGCTCTCATTTCCAGGTGCCGCGCGATGCCGCGGGCGATCTCCTGCTTGCCGGCGAGGCGCTCCGGCTCGCCGCCTTCGGAGGTCAGCAGGTAGGCGACGTGCTCGTCGCCCGCGCCCATCTCCTCCCCACGGTTGGCGACCACCGCCTGGTATCCGTCGCCGAGGCGCCGGCGGGCGATCTCGAGCAGCTTCTCGTGCTCGACGCCCGCTTCGAGCTTGAAGACCACCATGTGGAGATCGGGGAAGCGCTCGCGCACCTCGCGGATGACCTTCACCGTCGGCCCGAGCTCGATCGTCCAGTCGCGGCCGGAGGGCGTCTTGCCGGGCAGCGTCTCGGTCGGCCGGTAGTCGGCGACGGCGGCGGTGAAGACGCCGAAGCGGTCGCCGTGCGTCTCGATCTCCTCCGCCACCAGGCGACGGTAGTCGTCGTAGCTCTTCGACACGATCACCGGCAGGTGGTCGGGCGGGTCGTAGGCGCCCTGGCCGTGGATCAGCCGCACGTCGGCGCCGCGCAGGTGGAGCTCTTCTGCCACCCGCACGCCGAGCCGGCCGCTGAAGCGGTTGGTGATCTTGCGCACGTCGTCGAGCCAGACCGGCGTCGGGCCGCCGGTGACGACGCCGGGCACGCCCCGGAGCGGCGAGCGCGAGACGGCGCGGCAGACCTCGGCCACCAGCACGTGGGCGGACGGGATGTTGTGCTTGCCGTAGCCCTCGCGCGGCGGCACCACGCGAACCCCCAGGCCCGCGAGGCGTTCGAGCGAAGCGGTGAGGATCGAGGTGTGGAGGCTGCCGTGCATGGTCGGCGCGACCAGCACCTGCGCCTCGCCGCGCTCCATGCGGCCGAGAGCGGAGGCGAGGGTGGCGGTGATCACGCCGTCGGCGATGCCGGCCGCCATCTTGTTGATCGTGTTGTAGGTCGCCGGCGCCACCAGGAAGGCGTCGAACTTCTCTTCGTCCGACAGGTGCTCGGCGCGGGGCGAGAGGTGGTCGACGACCGGGTTGCGGGTCGCCCACTCGAGCGTGTCGCGGGCGACGTAGCGGGTGCCCTCGTCGGAGGTGAACGCCACCACCTCCGCCCCCTCGCGCCGGAGCGCGCGGGCGACGTCGGGCGCCCGGTAGGCGGCGATGCCGCCGGTCACCATCAGGGCGACGCGCCGGCCGGCCAGGTGATCGCCGTCCCGCGGCACCTCGCGGTCCCCGAGATCGGACGCCGGCGGCGGTTGGAAGTCCCAGTCGTTCATGGTGCAGGCGAGAGTGTACACGGGCGGAACTCGGCGCCGCCGCTCCCGTAGGATGAAGAACCGAGAGAGGCCGCGCCATGGAACGAGAACCGGAGCACGAGGCACCCGCGAAGAGAAGAGCCGCGCACTTGCGGAGTGCGCTCCGCCGCGCCGGCTCCGCGATCGCTCGCGCCGCCGCCTGGACCGTCCCCGGTTCCCGCACGCGCCGGGGCGCGGCACTCGGCGCGGCGGTCGCGGTCGTCGCCTTCCTGGCGCTCGAAGGCACCCGCCTCTACTCCGGCTTCGGCCTGGCGCTCGACGTACTTTTCTTCGCCGGCTTCGGCGTGCTCGTCGTCCTCCTCGGCAAGCTCACGTTCCGGCTGATCGCGGTCGTGGCGCGGGTCCTCCCCCTCTACCTCGGGGCGCTCGGCGTGGGCGCGCTCCTCGGCGGAATCGGCCTGCTCTCGGCGTTCGGCTCTTCACAGACGGAGATCGTCGTCTTCCTTCTCGTGCCGCTCGCCATCCTGGCGATCCTCGGCGGCGCCGTCGCCTTCGTCACCGGCCCCGGCTTCCGCGCCGCCGGGCGGGGGACCCGAGCCGCGGGGCTCGCCTGCCTGCTCGCCGCGCTCGGCGCCGGCGCTACGTTCGTGCTCTGGCTGGGCGGAGACGGCACGGCCGACCACCTGCTCGACGCGGAGAAGGACGGAGCCGAGACGGCGGTCGCCGCGCAGGCGGTGACCCTCGGCCACCTCCCCGATCCCGGCCTCCCCGGCGCCTACCCGGTCGCCCGCCTGACCTACGGCAGCGGCACCGACCGGCGCCGGCCGGAGCTCGGGGCCGAGGCGGACCTCACCACGCGGACGGTCGACGGCACCCCCTTCCTGAAGGGCTTCGATGGCTGGAAGGCCGATCTGCGGGAGCGCTACTGGGGCTTCGGCAAGAAAGCGCTGCCACTCAACGGCCGGGTCTGGTACCCGGAGACCTCAGCCAGGGATGGAGCGAGCGACGGGCCGTTCCCGCTGGTGCTGATCGTCCACGGCAACCACAACATGGGCGACTTCTCGGACACCGGCTACGGCTACCTGGGCGAGCACCTGGCGAGCCGCGGCTTCGTGTTCGTGTCGATCGACCAGAACTTCCTCAACGGGCACCACGTCCCGGGGCCCTCCGGCGAGAACGACGCCCGCGGCTGGCTGCTGCTCGAGCACCTGAAGGTCTGGCGGGAGTGGAACGGCGACCCCGGGAACCCCTTCCACGGCAAGATCGACCTCGACCGGATCGGGCTGATCGGCCACTCGCGCGGCGGCGAGGCGGCCGGGCACGCGGCGGCCTTCGATCGCCTGCCCGCGTGGCCGGACGACGCGAAGGTGCGGTTCGACTACGACTTCGGTATCCGCGCGGTGGTGGCGATCGCCCCGAGCGACGGCCAGTACCGCCCGGCCGACCGGCGGACGCCGCTCGAGGACGTGGCGTACCTGACGATCCAGGGCGGCCACGACGGCGACGTGTCCTCGTGGGCCGGCGACCGCCAGCTCCGCCGGGTCCGCTTCACGCGCGCCGAGCCCCGGCTCTTCAAGGCCGGCGTCTTCCTCTACCGGGCGAACCACGGGCAGTTCAACACCTCCTGGGGGCGCTTCGACACGTCGCCGCCGCGGGCGTGGCTGCTCAACGTGGCGCCGCTGATGGACCCGGACGACCAGCGCCGCGCGGCGCGCACGCTGATCGGCGGCTTTCTGGAGGCGACGCTGCGGGACCGCACCGGATACCGGGAGATGTTCCGCGACCTCTCGGCCGCCCGTCCCTGGCTGCCGGAGGGGATCTACGCCGGCCGCTACCAGGACGGGAGCTTCCGGCCGCTCGCCGACTTCGAGGAGGACATCGACGTGACGACCGGCTCGGCGCCGGGCGCCACGATCCGGGCGCGCGGCCTCGCCACCTGGCGGGAGCAGGACGTGCCGCTCCGCGGCGGCGGGACGCGCTACGACCACGGCGTCTATCTCGGCTGGCGGGTGGCGGATGGCGGGGAGGACGAGGCGGATCGCCGCGCGCCGGCCTGGGCGGTGCGGGTGCCGGCCGGCTGGGGGGGCGGCGCGACCGGCACGCCGGCACGGCTCCAGATCGACCTCGCGCGGGCGCCGGAGGAGCCGAAGAAGGGGGAGGACGACGAGGCGTCGGAGGACGAGGCGGACGGAGACGAGCCGGAGCCGGGGAGCACGCCGGTCGACCTGACCGTCGAGCTGCGCGATCGCTCCGGAGCCGTGGCGCGGCTGCCGCTCAGCCGCTTCGGGCCCGAGCTCCGGGTGCTTCCGTCCCGCTTCAGCAAGGTCGACGCGATCGAGGACGATCGCTACGGCAAGGAGCCGGAGCCGATCTTCCAGACCTACTCGATGCCGCTCGCGGCCTTCGCGGACGCCGCCCCCGGCTTCGACCCGGCCGCCCTCGCCGAGGTCCGCCTGGTCTTCGACCGCAGCCCGGTGGGGGTGATCATCGTCGACGATGTCGGCGTTTCTCAGTGATCGCCCCGCTGAACCCCGACCCTTTCTCCCCGCGCGGGGAGAAAGGGCGCCCCCGCCCGAACCTCTTTCTCCAGGCGGTGCATCGCAATCCGGCGGGATACGATCCCGCA
>CAZLLV010000232.1:0-20404 GCA_964560325.1 uncultured Thermoanaerobaculia bacterium
GCCGCCGCACCAGGTCGCCGGTGCGGTAGACCCGTCCGCCCGGCTCGGCGCCGCCGCGGCCGGCGAAGGGATCGGGGACGAAGCGGTCGGCGGTCAGCGCCGGCCGGCCGAGGTAGCCGCGCCCGACCTGGACGCCGCCGATGTGGAGCTCGCCCGGCACGCCGATCGGCGCCGGCCGCAGGTGCCGGTCGAGGACGCGGATCGCGGTGTTCGCGACCGGGCGGCCGATCGGCACCGCGGCGCCCGGCGGATCGTCCGCGGTCGCCCAGGCGGTGACGTCGACCGCCGCCTCGGTCGGTCCGTACAGGTTGTGGAGCTCGGCTCCGAGGTGGGCGCGGAAACGCTCGCGCAGGTCGGCCGGCAGCGCCTCGCCGCTCGCGATCACCCGCCGGAGTCCCGGGCACTCGCCGACCCCGCTCTCGACCGCCTGGAGGAAGACCTGGAGCATCGACGGCACGAAGTGGATCGTGGTGATCGCCTCGCGCTCGATCGTCTCCACCAGGTAGACCGGCTCCTGGTGCCCGCCCGGCCGCGCCATCACCAGCGTGGCGCCGGCGAGCGACGGCAAGAAGAGCTCCCAGACCGAGACGTCGAAGCTGAACGGCGTCTTCTGGAGCACCCGATCGCCGTCGCCGATGCCGTACGCGTCGCGCATCCAGAGGAGCCGGTTGACGATGCCGGAGTGGGCGTTCATCGCGCCCTTCGGCTTGCCCGTCGAACCCGACGTGTAGATGGTGTAGGCGAGCGCGGCGGCGCCAGACGGGCGGTCGGCGCCGCCCCGCGCCGCCGGCTCGTCCGGCGCGTCGAGGAGCACCACCTCCGCGCCGCTCTCGGAGAGGACCGGCAGGCGGTCGAGCAGCTCGCGGGTGGTGAGGAGCACCGGTGCCGCGGCGTCCTCGACCATGTAGGCAAGGCGGTCGGCCGGGTAATCCGGGTCGAGCGGCACGTAGGCGCCGCCCGCCTCGATCGTCGCCCGCAGACCGATCACGAGCTCCGCCGAGCGCTCCGCGCAGACGCCGACCCGCACCTCCGGGCCGACGCCGAGCGCGCGCAGCCGCGCGGCGACTGCGGCCACCCGGCGGCCGAGCCCGGCGTAGGTGAGGTGGTCGTGCCCGGAGACGAGCGCGATCCGGTCCGGGGTCGCCTCCGTCTGGCGCGCGATCAGCTCGTCGAGCCGCGCGCCCTCCGGGTACGCGACCCGCGTGTCGTTCCACTCGTGGCGGAGCTGGTGCGCCTCGGCGGCGGCGAGGAGCGGCAGGCGGGAGAGGGCGGTCGCCGGATCGCCGAGAGCGCCGGTGACGAGGGTCGCGAGCCGGCGGGCGAGGCGGGCGGCGGTCGAGCGGTCGAAGAGGTCGCCGTCGTAGCGCAGCTCGCCGGTGAGCGGCCGATCCGGTCCGCCGTCGACCACCGTCAGCGCCAGGTCGAGCTGGGCGCCGCGGAGTACTACCGGCACCGACTCGAGCTCGAGCGCCGGGCCGCCGCTATGCCCGCCCAGGCGCAGGCGCCCGCCCTCGCGGCCGAGCACGAACGGCGCCACCTCCTCCCCCGCCTCGGTCGACGCGCCGTCGTCCGGCGACTCTGCCGGATAGGGCGGATCGAGCGTCCGCACCGGCCGCTCCAGCACGAAGAGGGTGCGGAAGAGGCCGTGGTCCTCGCCCGACGCGCCGTCGCCCTCGCGCGCCGCCCGCTCGGCGAGCCGCATCGACGGGTAGCTCTCGTGCGCGAGGGCGCCCAGGACCGATTCCCGCACACGGCCGAGGAGCTCCCGGAAGCCCGGATCGCCGCTCGCGTCGACCGGCAGCGGCAGCGGGTTGACCAGGTACCCGACCAGGTCGCGCAGCTCGGGCCGGGGCCGCCCGGCGGCCGGCGAGCCGACGATCAGCTCCTCCTGGCCGGCGTGGCGGGAGAGGAGCGCCGCGAAGGCCGCGAGCAGAACCATGTAGAGGGTCGCGCAGTCCTCGCGGGCGAGGGCGGCGAGCGCCGCGCGGGCGTCCGCCGACAGGTCGAACGGCACCGCGCCCCCGGCCATGCGACGGCTCGCCGGCCGCGGCCGGTCGGCCGGCAGGTCGAGGGTGCGCGGAAAGCCCGCCAGGCGCTCCCGCCACCACTTCCAGAGCGCCTCGCCCCGGGCGCCGGAGACGACCCCCTCCTGCCAGGCGACGTAGTCGGCGTGCGAGACGGCCGGCTCGGGCAGGCGCGCCGGCTGGCCGGAGGCGAACGCGGCGTAGAGGGCGCCCAGCTCCTCCAGCACGACGACCAGCGAGCGCAGGTCGACCGCCGCGTGGTGGATCGCGAGCAGGAGGACCGGCGGCTCGTCCGGGCCCCGCCGGTGGAGCCGCGCCCGGAGCGGAGCGTCCGCCGCCAGGTCGAACGGCCGGTGCGCCTCCTCGTCGAGCCGCTCCCGGAGCGCCTGCTCGCTCCAGCCGGCGGCGTCGAGCTCTTCCCAGTCGAGCGCCGGTCCCGCCGGCCGGTAGACCAGCGCCGGCCCTCCGCCCCCCCGGTCGTCGATGCGGGCGCCCAGCACCGGGTGGCGCTCGACCAGCGCCTCGAACGCGCACCGGGTCGCCTCGGCGTCGACAGCGGGGCCGTCCGAGCGCAAGCGCGCCGCCAGCACGATCGTGTAGGCCGGGCTCTCGGGCGCCAGCCGGTGCTCCAGCCAGAGGGCCCGCTGCCCGTAGGAGAGCGGGCCGCGCGCCGGCCGCTCCGCGTGCGCCTGCACCGGCGGCAGCGGCGCCGCCGCCCCCTCTTCGCCCTCCGGCGCCGCCACGGCGTCGAGCAGCGACTCGGTCAGCCCGTCGAGGGTCGGTCCGTCGATCAGCCCGTCGAGCGGCAGGTCGAGGCGGAGCGCGGCGTCGAGACGACTTTTGAGCTCCAGCGCGGCGAGCGAGTCGAGGAGCACCGGCTCGCGCGGGTCGATGCGCGACCGGTCGACTCCGAGGGCGCGCGCGAGCTGGCCCTGGAGCGCCGCCGCGAGGAGCGCCCGGCGCTCTCCCGGTGCCACCAGCAGCAGGTCGTCGCGCGACGGCAGCCCGACCTCCTCGGACGCCTCCGCGTCCCCCCCGGCCTCGGCCGCCTCGGCTGCCCCGGCGCTCCGCGCGAGCTCCGCCAGCTCCCCCGCCATCATCGCCTCGCGGCAGGCGCTGCGGCGGATCTTGCCGCTCGAGGTCTTGAGGATCGTGCCGTGGCGGATCAGGACCACCGTGTCGACCGGCGCGTCGTGCTCCTCCGCCACCGCCGCCCGGATCGCGTCGGCCATCGCGCCGTGGTCGCCGTCGTGCTCGTGGCGGTGGACCTCGTGGACGATCGCGAGCCGCTCCTGCCCTGCCCTCTCCAGCGAGAACGCCGCGCCGCAGCCGGGGCGCAGGGCCGGGTGGGCGCGCTCGGCGGTCAGCTCGAGATCCTGCGGGTAGAGGTTGCGGCCGCGCAGGATGATCAGATCCTTCCTCCGGCCGGTGACGAAGAGCTCGCCGCCGGAGAGGAAGCCGAGGTCGCCGGTGCGCAGGTAGGGACCGCTCTCCCCCTCCGCGGCCCCGGCGAGCTCGGCGCCGAAGTCCTCCGCCGTCGCCTCCGGCCGGCGCCAGTAGCCGCCGGTGACGTTCGGGCCGCGCACCCAGATCTCCCCGACCGCTCCGTCTCCGACCGGGCGCCGCGTCTCCGGATCGACCACCCGCACGTCCTGGCCGCCCTGCGCCCGCCCCGAGGAGACCAGCCGCCGTTCTTCGACGGCGTCGTCGGCCGCCTCCCGCGCCGCACCCAGCTCGAGAGCCGCACCCCGCTCGAGCGCCTCGCGGTGGAAGCCGGCCACCACCGGCAGCTCGCCCGGCGCGCCGCCGGTGACGAAGAGCGTCGCCTCGGCCAGGCCGTAGCAGGGGTAGAACGCCTCGCGCCGGAAGCCGTACGGCGCGAACGCCTCGGCGAAGCGGTCGAGGGTGGCGGCGCGCACCGGCTCGGCGCCGTTGAACGCCACCGTCCACGACGACAGATCGACCCCCGCCAGATCCTCCGGCCGCGACTTCCGGGCCACCAGGTCGTACGAGAAGCTGGGACCGCCGCTGGTCGTCGCCCGGTAGCGGGAGATCGCGCGCAGCCAGCGCACCGGCTTCTGGAGGAAGGCGACCGGGGACATGAGCACGCAGCGGGCGCCGAGGTAGAGAGGTTGGAGGACGTTCCCGATCAGCCCCATGTCGTGGTAGAGCGGCAGCCATCCGACGATCACCGACGCCTCGCTCTGGCCGAAGCCGCGGCGAATCGCCTCCTCGTTGTGGAGGAGGTTGCCGTGGCTCACCATCACCCCCTTGGGCGCGGCGGTCGAGCCGGAGGTGTACTGGAGGAAGGCGAGAGTCTCCGGGCCGACCCGCGGGTCGCGCCAGCCCGCTTCGAGGCGCCCTTCGAGGCCCAACTCGAGGTCGGGCTCGAGCGCATCGGTCGCGAGCGCCGGCAGGTCGGCGAGCTCCGGCACGCCGGCGGCGAGGGCTTCGAGCCGGGATACCAGCTCCGAGGTGGTGAGGGCGACGGCGGGCTCGGCGTCCTTCGCCATCGACCGGAGCCGGGGCAGCGAGCGCCGCGAGCGCGGCGGGTAGGCTGGCACCGCCACCGCGCCCGCGTAGAGGCAGCCGAAGAAGCCCGCCACGAACTCGAGCCCCGGCGGGTAGAGGAGCAGCACCGGCCGCCCCTCGATCGACCCATCGACCGCGCCCTGGAGCGCCGCGCCGATCTCGCGCGCCCGCCGATCGAGCTCGGCGAAGGTCAGCCGCTCGGCCTCCTCCTCCCCGTCCGCCAGGAAGGTGTAGGCGACCTGCTCGCCCCGCTCCTCCGCCCGCAGTCGGAGCAGGGCGACCAGGCTGTCCACCTCGACCGAGAGGTCGGAGCACAGCGCGTCCGCGCGGCCGCGTGGCCGGTCGATGTCGACGGTCATGGCCTCCGCTCGAACAGAATCACTCCAAGAGAAACGACGGGGATCCGTCGCACGATCACAAACGCCCACGGCCGAGCCGTGTCGCCGCGACGGTGCGTGCCGGAGCGCCGGGGCTCCCCCCTTTTGAGTGCGGACCGACTCGTGAACCGGGGCGCGACGGGCGCGGACGGTGCCGGACGGACGGTCACTCCGAGCGCAGCGAAGCGATCGGATCGACCCGCGTGGCGCGGCGCGCCGGCACCACCGAGGCGACCAGCGCCAGGAGCCCGAGAGCGATCGCCACCACGGCGTAGGTGACCGGGTCGCGGGCGCTCACCTGGTAGAGGAGCCCGGAGAGGAAGCGCCCGCTCCAGAACGACACCAGGAGCCCGACCGCGAGGCCGGTTCCGGCGAGCGCAAGCCCCTGCCGCACCACCAGCCGAATCACGTCCCCCGGCTCCGCGCCCAGAGCCATCCGCAGGCCGATCTCGGTCGTCCGCTGCGCCACCGAGTACGCCATCACGCCGTACACGCCGACCACCGCGAGCACCAGCGCGACGACCGCGAAGACGGTGATCAGGAAGGCGTAGGCGCGCCGTCCGGCGCTCGCCCGGTCGACGATCTCGGTCATCGGCCGGAGGTTTTCGATCGGCTGGTCGCGGTCGACCGCCCAGATCGCATCGCGCACCGCCGGGGCCACCGCCATCGGGTCGCTCCCTTCGGTGCGGATCGCGACCGAGAAGAAGGGCGTCGGCGACTGCGCGACCGGCGTGTAGACCTGCTCCGGCGACTCTCCCTCCAGGCTCACCGCCTTGACGTGCCCGGCGACCCCGACGACGGTCCGCCACTCCGGGCCGTTCGGCTGCCCGACCGTCAGCATGAGGCGCTTGCCGAGCGGATCCTCGCCCGGCCAGTAGCGCTCGGCCAGATCGCGCGAGACGATCGCCACCGGTTGCGCCTCCGCGTGGTCGCGCGAATCGAACGTCCGCCCGGCGACCAGCGGCACGCCGATCGTCTCCAGGTAGCGGGGCGTGACCGACCGCCAGTCGAACGACGGGAGCGCCCGCTCCGCGCCGCGCACGTCGCCCTCGACCTCCGTCGGCACCATGAACTGGACGTTCGAGAGCGGCAGACCGGTGACCGCGCCTGCTTCGGCGACCCCCGGCACCTCGCGGATGCGCTCCAGGAGCCGCTCTCCGTAGGCGATCGAGCTCGGGCCGGGCGCGTGCTGGGTCGGCGACAGGAAGAGATCGGCGGTCAGCACCCCGGCGGGCTCGAAGCCGGGGCTCTCTGCCTGGAGCCGGTCGAGGCTCCGCAACATCAGCCCGGCGCTCACCAGCACCAGGAGCGCGAGCGCCACCTCGCCCGCGACCAGGATCTTGCGCAGCCGCGCCGCGCCCCCGCCCACGTCGTCGGTCTTGCCCCCCTCCTTGAGCGTGCCCTGGAGGTCGGGCCGCGAGGCGCGGATCGCCGGCACCAGCCCGAAGAGGAGCCCCGTGACCAGCGCCACGACCAGCGTGAAGAGGAGCACGCCGCCGTCGATCGACACCTCGGCCAGGCGCGGCAGGTTGTCCGGCTCCATCGCCTGGAGGACCGCGAGCCCCCAGGCGGCGAGCAGCAGGCCGACCGCCGCCCCGGCGAGCGCCAGGAGCACACTCTCGACGAGAGACTGGCGCACCAGCTCCCAGCGCTCGGCGCCGATCGAGGT
Organism: uncultured Thermoanaerobaculia bacterium; assembly: GCA_964560325.1. GTDB lineage: Bacteria > Acidobacteriota > Thermoanaerobaculia > Multivoradales > DATKCC01 > CAZLLV01. Next base: position 6,603 of record CAZLLV010000232.1, read on the forward strand.
GCGGATCGCGACCTCCTTCCTGCGCTCGGCGGCGCGCGCGAGGAAGAGGTTCGCGACGTTGGCGCAGGCGATCAGGAGCACCAGGCCGACCATGCCGAGGAGCACCACGAGCGCCGCTCGCACGTCGCCGACCACCTGGTCGAGCAGAGGCACGATGCGCAGCCGCCAGCCGTCGGCCGGCGGGTAGACGTCCGGGTGCTCGCGCTGGAAGCTCGCGGCCAGGGCCTCGGCCTCCGAGCGCGCGCCTTCGAGCGAGGCGCCGGGGGCGAGGCGGCCGAGCACGCGCAGGCCGCGGAAGTCGCGCGGCGGCAGAGCGTCCCAGTCGATCGCGACCGGGATCCAGAGATCGTGCTCGAAGAGCTCGAACCGGAACTCGAAGCTCGCCGGCATCACGCCGACGACGGTGAACGGCTCGTCCGACAGCAGGATCTTGCGGCCCACCACGTCGCGGTCGCCGCCGAAGCGCTGGCGCCAGAGACCGTGCGAGAGCACCACGACCTTCTCGTTGCCGCGCCGGTCCTCCTCCGGCAGGAAGGTGCGGCCGACCTCGGCCGGGACGCCGAGGATGGAGAAGAAGGTGTGGGAGACCCGCGCGGCGGTCAGGCGGCGCGGCTCGCCCTGGCCGGCCGGGCCGGTCAGGTTGACGTAGCGGTTGACGATCGCCGCGACCGACTCGAACGACTCGAGCCGCTCGCGGTAGTCCAGGAACTCCGCTCCCGAAGCGGGCAGCTCGTCGTCCTCCTCCCCCGGCACGTGCCCCCAGAGCATGACCAGGCGGTCGGGCTGCTGGTACGGCAGCGGCTGGAGGAGGACGGCGCGGACGACGCTGAACACGGCGGCGTTCGCCCCGATGGCGAGCGCGACGCAGGTCAGCGCGGCGAGGGTGAACCCCCGGCTCCGGCGCAACGATCGGACGGCGAAACGGATGTCACGGCGCAATCCTTCCATCACCCTCCGGGGGTGCGGGCGCGGCCGGGTGGAGGGACAGAAACGCCGTCGTCACGACGCGCGGCAAGCCGATCGCTCACAGCTCTCGATCCGGTTTCGTTTCTCCGCCCGGCGGCGTCCAACCTCTCGGAAGGAGAAGCCATGAAACGCGCCGTCGCCCTCTCGTCGTTGCTGCTCGTCGCCTGCCTGCCGCTGCCCGCGGAGATCATCACGCCCGGCATCTACTACGGCCAGCCGCGGATCGACCGCTGGGGCAGGCCCCTGCTCCAGTGGGGCCCGGGGGCGTTCTTCCTCTCGGAGGAGGCCTGGGAGGGCCTGCGGAAGCTGGAGGGGGCGATGGCCGCCGTCGACGTCACCGAGATCGTCTGGAGCCGGGTGGGGGGCATCGCTTCGGCCGAAGCGCTCACGACCTCGACCGCGGTCGAGATCGCGCTCGATTCGAGCTGGGCTCGGTCCGGGGAGGGCGTCCTCGTCACTCTGCTGGCCCACAACCGGTCGGAGCCGCCGATCTGGTGGCCTCCGCGGTCGGTGGTCCTGGTCGTCGCGGTCTCGGGCGAGGCCGCGCAGACGCCGTTCGCGGCTCCCGGTGCCGGAACGGCGGACGATCCCTGGCGCGTGCTGAGCCAGCCGGCCTGGTACCACGCGGACTGGATCGATCTCCAAGACCCGAGCGACCAGGCGTCCTACGCCGCGTTCGAGGTGCCGGTCGAGTGGAGCGCCGTCGAGCTCCGCCACCTCGATCCCTGCGGCTTCCCCCGTCTGCCGCCGGGTCACACGGTGATCCAGGAGGCGATCGTCGGAACGGATCTCCCGCCCGGGGAGTACGAAGTCTTCGCCTACTGGGAGATGCCGCACCCGAGCGGCCAGCGCTTCGGACCGACGTCGAACGTGGTGCCGTTCGACGTCTGGGAGCCGTGAGACCACCCCGCCTTCTCCGGTCTCCGGGGCGCAACGATCGGACGGCGAAGCGGATGTCAGGGCGCAATCGTTCCATCACCCTCCGGGGGTGCGGGCGGGGGGACAGAGGCCGCTCCTGCGGCTCAGCCGCCGTAGCGCTGGTACCAGTCGGCGGCGTCCTCGGCGTGGCCGTCGCGGTCGACGACGGAGACCGTGGCCGAGCCGGCGTGGCCTCGGACCCGGATGCAGTCGCCGTCGAAGCTGGTGAAGCTCATCGATACCGGCTCGCCGTAGAGCCCCGCCTGCTCCTCGAGGATCGAGACCGTCAGCCGCTCTCCTTGGCGGATCGAGGCGAAGTAGTCGGTGTAGTAGTGGACGCCCGCGAAGTTCCGGGCGATCGAGATGTTCGCGGCCAGCTTGTCGAGCTCGCCCTGCACCGTGAGCGGTGGCTCCTGCTCGACGCCCTTCAGCTGGTGGTAGTGGCCGACGTAGACATCACCGAAGCCGTAGAGCGCGCTGCCGGTCGGCGACTGCTCCTTCTTCAGCGGCCAGGGGAGCTCGGGCGGGCAGCCGCAGGCACACCGGTGGGGGGGGTGCTCCTCGTCACCCGTCCGCTTCCCCTTCGCGCCGTTGTCGTCCGCACTCCGGCTCCGGAAGTCGTACATCTCGAAGAACGCCTTGAGCACCGTCACGCAGGCGCCGGCGACCGTGGCGTGTCCGGCGCCGTAGGCCGGGTGGGTGGGTGAGCCCTCGGGGAAAGCCATGGGCAAGAGGTAATTGCATCCCGCCCCGATCTTCGGTAGGCCGGCGCCTTTGCCGTTGCTCGCGATCACGCCGTCCGGCTTCTGGTTCCGTTCGGCGACCGCGTCCAGGATCTCGCTCGGGATCTTGCGGCACAGCGCCTCGAGAGCACAGCGGAGGGCGTCGTTCCGGATCGCCTCCGGGTCGTCCGAGTAGAGCGTGATCAGTCCCGCCACGGCCTCCGGGCGGAGCCGCCGGTGGTGGAGCCACTTCTGCCGCCAGACCAGCTTGAGCGCGCGGGTGGCGACCTCCGCCACCAGGCTCAGGACATGAGGGCCGCCGAAGCTCGCGAACGCCGAGCGGGTCCGGCTGAGCGTCTCCGGCATGCCGCGGTCGAAGCCGAACGGGGCGCCGACGGCGAGCATCAAGTTACAAGCCACGTGGTACGCCTGGTAGAGCGCGTCGAAGTGGACGTAGGTGGCGATGTCGCGCGGCGTCGTGAGGAAGCGCCGCGTGTCGAGGATTCGGTCCTTGCCCGAGAAGTCGACCCCGTTCTGGGCGTCGAGCCACGACGGCCACGTCTGGAGCCAGTCGAGGCCCTCCTGGGCGACCAGGCTCCGCTGGTCGATGAACTGGGTGCCGTAGAAGACGAAGCCGTCCTTCACGCCGACCTGGGCGCGAGCGCACTCCTTCGATTCTCCCTCTCCCTTCTTCGTCCGACCCTTTTGGTCGCCGGCCACCGCCCGGGTCGGGAGCTCGTTGCCGACCAACATGTACTGCGACAGCCACGGTCCGCGGTGGGAGCCGGGCGTGGAGCCGCGGAAGAGGTCCTCGGGACCGTCGATCTTCCGTCGCCGCGAGCCGATCGGCTCGCAACCGGTCGCACCTGCGAACCAGGGCATCCCTTGCAGGGCCTTCATCAGCTTCCCGGTCTCTCCGCCACCGGTCTGGATGGTGTGGAACGGGGTGTCGCGCAGGAGCGCCATGACGTAGAGCTCGGCCATCTCGGCCGCCAGCTCGTCACTCGCGAGCGTCGGTGCCGCGTCGACGGCGAGGGCGCCGGCGTCCGCTCCCTCGAGATCGAAGACGTGCCCGGTGAACGGGCTGGTCAGCTTGCGCCGCCCCTCACTGCCTTTCGTCCGGCGGGGGTAGTCGCTCTCGGGAAAGTTGTTCCCGACCGGCAGCCCTTCGAACCGCCCGTGGTCCTGGCTCAGGAGCGCGTCGACGTACTCCCGGTAGGCCGTCACGTCCACGAAGCCGGTCGGCCCGTGGGGCAGGCTCTTGTGGTAATTGGCGGCGAAGCTGTCGCCGTAGGCGAGCTCTTCGCCGTTGGCGCGTGGGCGGGCGGTTCCGCGCCGCTCGGCGAGATCGGTGGCGTCGTCCCGATGCGCCTCCGCGTCCTGCGCACGTACGGGTCCGTCCGGGTCCGGTTTTCCGAGAACTCCACTCATGGCGCGCTCCTCGCGAGTCCGAAGCACGCTCCGGGACGTCCGAAGCGCCTGTGACCGCTGGTTATCGGAAAACTAGCGCCGCCACGTGCGCTTGTCAATGAAAATCGGAGGGAATCGCGACCGGCCCCCACCCGGCGGGGCGGTGTGGCGGCTGCGGTTCGGTGTTAGCTTGAGCGCACCGGCCGGGGCGACGGTCGGAAACGCACCGAGAGGAGCCCGCCATGTCCGAGCACCGCGTCACCGTCTCCTGGGAACGGATCACCGAAGACTTCGAGTACGATACCTACTCGCGCAGCCACACCTGGGAGTTCGAGAACGGGCACGTGGTGCCGGCATCCTCGGCGCCCGACTTCCTCGGCTCGCGCGACCGGGTCGACCCGGAGGAGGCGTTCGTGGCGGCGCTCTCGAGCTGCCACATGCTGACCTTCCTCGCGATCGCCGCCAAGAAGCGGCTGGTGGTCGACGACTACGCCGACTCGGCGGTCGGCCACCTCGAGAAGAACGAGGAGGGCAAGCTCGCGATGACCCGTGTGATCCTGCGCCCGGCGGTGAAGTTCGCCGAGCCGCCGGCGCCCGAGGTGATCGAGAAGATGCACCACAAGGCGCACGAGAACTGCTTCATCGCCCTGTCGGTCAAGACGGCAGTGACGGTAGAACCGGCCGACTAGCCGATTCTCTCGGCCAGCCAGCGCACGACCAGCTCGAGCGCCTCGCGCGAGACCTCGTGCCCCATCTCGAGCTCGCGGTACATGAGCTGGACGCCGAGCTCGCGCAGGCGCTCGCGGCTCGCCCGCGCCATGTCGATCGAGACCATCTCGTCGGTCGTGCCGTGGAGCACCAGGACCGGCAGCTCGCTCTGCCCCGGCCGCTCGCCGATCGCGCTCGCCAAAGGCTCCGGCAGCCAGGTCGAGAGCGCGATCACGCCGGCGAAGCTCCGCGGCTCGGAGAGCGCCCACTCGTAGACCATCGCCCCGCCCTGGCTGAAACCGGCCAGGACCACCCGGTCCGGGTCGATCGGGTAGACCTCCTTCGCCGTCTCGAAGAAGTCCCGCAGCGCCCCCGCGCCCTTGCGGAACTCCGCCTCGTCCGGCGGCTTGCCCGGCTGGAGCGGGAACCAGCCGTAGCCGTGGAGACCGGGGCCGACCGGCACCGTCACCGGCCCCTGCGGGCAGAGGACCAGGGCCTCGCCGCCGGCCAGCACCGGCGCGAGGCCGAGCAGATCGTGGGCGGAAGCGCCCCAGCCGTGGAGGGCGATCACGGTCGGGAACGGTCCGTCCCCGGCCGGCACGTGCGCGGTGTGTAGGAGCTCCATCGGGGAGAGGATACCGCGAGCGCTCTCCGGCGGCCGCCGCGCCGCCGGACTACTTTGCCCGCACGGCGCGCATCCGCGCCACCTCGGTCCAGGCGTCGGGGTCGTCGCCCAGGCCCTGGAGCTCGAGGGTCCAGGAGAAGCGGTCCTCCTCCACGTCGCGGAAGGTGGTGCGCGAGGGGTGGCCGGTGGGGGGCTCGCCGAGCATGACGATGCCTCCGTCGCCGTGCGGCTCCGCCTCGAAGGTGGTGACGAACGGCTGCGTGTTGCTGATCCAGGCGACCTCCCAGCGATCCTCCGCCGGGTGGTAGACGCGCAGACCGGTGCCGTGCTGGCGGGAGCCGTCGGCCACCGGCTGCCCGGGCGGCGGCGCGGTCCACTCGTCCTGGATCGCCCGGCCGTCGAGGATGTAGCGGAAGGTCCAGAGCGCCGCCAGCGGCTCCTCGGGGAAGGTGCCGTCGTCCTGGATCACCCACATCTTCGCGTCCCAGGCGCCGGCGAAGCGGCCGAAGAGCTCGATCTGGGGCGGCGCGTCCGGGTGCGGGGTGCCCGGGTCGAAGTCGGAGGCCGCGGCGACGGACGCGGCGAGCAGCACCAGAAGGGCGCAGGCGAGGGCGGCGGGGACGAGCGTCGGGCGGCGGCTGGGTCGGATCATCGGTCGATCTCCTCCTCGAAGTCCTGGAGCGGTCACGGTCGCGGGCGGGGGCCGCACCAGGGGTGTGGTGACGGCCTCCTCGTCCAACGGATCCTCTCCGCCCCGCACCCTGTTCGACAAGGTGTGGGATCGCCACGTCGTCCACCAGGACGGCCCGGCGGTCCTGTACATCGACCTCCACCTGCTCCACGAGCTCACCTCGCGGCGCGCCTTCGCCGAGCTCCGCAAGCGCGGCCTGCCGGTGCGCCGGCCGGACCGCACGCTCGGGACGATCGACCACATCATGCCGACCTTGCCCCGCCCGCGGGGCGGGCCGCTGCCGGTGGTCGAAGCGACCGCTCCGGCGACGATCGAGCAGATGACCGAGAACTGCCGCGACTTCGCCGTACCGCTGCTCGGCGTCGACAGCCCGCTGCGCGGCATCGTCCACGTGATCGGCCCGGAGCTCGGCCTGACCCAGCCCGGCATGACGGTCGTCTGCGGCGACAGCCACACCTCGACGCAGGGCGCCTTCGGGGCGCTCGCCTTCGGCATCGGCTCGAGCGAGGTGGCGGAGGTGCTCGCCAGCCAGTGCCTGCTCCAGGAGAAGCCGAACACCTTCGAAGTGCGCTTCGACGGCCGGCCCGGCTCCGGCGTGACCGCGAAGGATCTGATCCTGGCGCTCCTCGCCCGGATCGGCGTCGACGCCGGCACCGGGCACCTGTTCGAGTTCACCGGCGACGCGATCCGCGCCCTGTCGATGGAGGGGCGGATGACGGTCTGCAACATGTCGATCGAGGGCGGCGCCCGGGCCGGCATGGTGGCGCCCGACGACACGACGTTCGAGTACCTCGCCGGGCGGCCGTTCGCGCCGGCGGGCGAGGCGTGGGAGCGCTCGCTCGCCGAGTGGCGCGCGCTGCCGAGCGACCCGGGCGCCGCCTACGACCGGTCGGTGACGATCGACGCCTCCGAGATCGAGCCGATGGTGAGCTTCGGCACCAACCCGGGGATGAGCATCCCGATCGGCGGCCGGGTGCCCGATCCGGCGGACACCGCCGACGCCGAGGCGCGCGGCGGCCTGGAGCGGGCGCTCGCCTACATGCAGATGGAGCCGGGCCGTCCGGTGCTCGGTCGGCCGGTCGACGTGGTGTTCATCGGCTCGTGCACCAACTCCCGCATCACCGACCTGCGCCTCGCCGCGTCGCTCCTGCGCGGCCAGCGGGTGGCCGACGGCGTGCGCATGCTCGTGGTGCCCGGCTCGCAGCAGGTCAAGCACCAGGCCGAGGGCGAAGGGCTCGCCGACGTCTTCCGAGCCGCCGGCGCCGAGTGGCGGGAGGCCGGCTGCTCGATGTGCATCGCGATGAACGGCGACGAGCTCGCCCCGGGCGAGCTGGCGCTCTCGACCACCAACCGCAACTTCGAAGGCCGCCAGGGCAAGGGCGGCCGCACCCTGCTGGCGAGCCCGCTGACCGCCGCCGCCACCGCCATCGCCGGCGCGGTCGCCGACCCGCGGCCGCTCCTGCGCCCGGCGATGGCGGGCGCGCTCGCCGGCGCCTGATCGAGGACTCCCCGGAGAGGAGCCGGAGACACCCGATGCCCGAGCCGTTCACCCCGTTCGACAGCGCCCTCGTCGCCCTCCCCCGCCCGAACATCGACACCGACCAGCTCACCCCGGCGCGCTTCCTCAAGACCTCGCGCGGCGACGGCGGCTACGGCGAGATCCTGCTCTACGACTGGCGCTTCGACGAGGCGGGCGCGCCGCGCGCCGACTGCGTGCTCCACCAGCCCGCGCGGCGCGCGGCCCGGGTTCTGGTGGCGGGCGACAACATCGGGGGTGGCAGCGCGCGCGAGACCGCCGTCTGGGCGCTCGCCGAGTACGGCTTCCGGGTCGTGGCCTCGACCTCGTTCGGCGACATCTTCTACACCAACTGCCTGAAGAACGGCGTGCTGCCGGTGCGGGTCTCCGACGACGACCTGGAGCGGCTGATGGCGGTCGCGGAGGACCCGAGCGCGCGGGTGCGGGTCGACCTCGGTACGGGGGTGCTGGCGCTGCCCGACGGCCGCGAGGTCCCGATCCCGGTCGACCCCTTCCCGCGCGAGTGCCTGCTCCGCGGCCTCGACCAGATGGGGTACCTCCTGGAACGGGACGCGGAGATCTCGGCCCACGAGGCCGCCCGGCCGCTGCCGCCGATCGACCTCGACGGGCTCGGCGGCGAAGGCTTCGGCGAGCCCTCGCGTCCATGAGCCAGGCGCCGCGCGCGCTCGGCCGCTGGGACGTGCTCGCGCTGGGCGTCAACTGCGTCGTCGGCTCCGGAGTCTTCCTGCTCCCCGGCCTCGCCGCCGCCCGCCTCGGGCCGGCCGCCGTGCTCGCCTTCGCGCTGGCCGGCGTCCTCGCCTGCCTGGTCGCCCTCTGCTTCGCCGAGGCGGCGAGCCGGTTCCGCGGCTCCGGCGGCGCCTACCTCTACGCCCGCGAGGCGTTCGGCCCGCTGGTCGGATTCGAGGTCGGCTGGCTCTCGGCGCTCGCCGGAATGGTCGCCTGGGGCGCGCTCGCCGCCGGGTTCGCCGAGGCGTTCGCGATGCTGGTGCCGGCGGCGGGCGGAAGAGCGGCCCGGGCGGCGGTCTCGCTCGCTCTCGTCGCGCTCCTCGGCTGGGTCAACTACCGAGGAGCGAAGCCGGGCGCCCGCCTGTCGAACGTCTTCTCCGGCGCCAAGCTCCTCACCCTCGGCCTGTTCGTCGCGGTGGGCGCCCTCGCCCTCGACCCGGCGGCGTTCACGCCGTTCTTCGCCGGCCCGGAGGAGGGAGTGGGGGCGCTCTCCGGCACGGTGCTCCTCGTCCTCTACGCCTACGTCGGCTTCGAGAACCTGGTGGTGCCGGCCGGGGACATGGCGTCGCCGGAGCGTTCGCTGCCGTTCGGCATCCTCGCCGTCCTCGCGACCGTCACGGTGCTCTACACGGCGGCGCAGGCGGTGGTCACCGGCACCCTCGGCGAGGCCGCCGGGGCCGCCGGCACGGAGGCGGTCGCCCGGGCGGCGGTGCACGCGCTGGGGCCCGCCGGGGGCGGCGCGATCGCGGTCGGCATCGTGATCTCGATCTTCGGGGTCAACGCCGCGAGCTCGCTGATCCTCCCGCGCCGCGTCTCGGCGCTCGCCGAGCGGGGCGACCTCCCCGCCGCGCTCGGCCGCCTCCACCCCCGCTTCGGCACGCCGGGCCTCGCCGTGATCGTGGTCCACGCCGCGGTCGCAGCCGTCGCCCTCTCCGGAACCTTCGCCCAACTCGCGGTGCTGGCAGTAGTCGGACGGCTGATCCAGTACGTCCCGACCTGCCTGGCAGTGCTGGTGCTGCGGCGGCGGGATCGACGGGCGGGCCTGCGCGCCGGTTTCCGGCTGCCCGGCGGGCCGGCGATCCCGGTCCTGGCCCTCGTCCTCTGCATCGCCCTGCTCCTCCAGGCCACCCCGCTCCAGCTAGCCGCCGGCGCCGTCGCGGCGGCGGCCGGGCTCGTCGTCTTCGGCTGGTCTAGAAGGTCACCACCCGGTCGGCCTCGGCGATCAGCTTGGTGAACGTCTGCCAGCCGCAGAGCAGGTCGACCCGGGTCTGGACCTCGGTCGGGTCGAGGCCGAGGATGCGGCTCGAGGCGCTGCAGGCGTAGAGGGTGAGGTGGCCGGTGTCGTGGGCGGAGCCGAGGAGGCTCGAGAGGGGCGGGAAGCCGAGGCTGGCGAGACGGTCGGGGTCGACCGGCGGGTCGGGGTCGAGGTCGTCCCAGTGGCCGTGGATCCAGGCGTCGAGGGCGGCGAAGAAGAAGGCGAGATCGACCCGGTCGCCGGCGGAAGCCGCGCTCGCCGCGAGCGCGCTCGCCTGGTAGCGGCGGTCCCACGACGCTCCGTGGGAGAGGATCAGAAGTCGCACGAGGCTCCTACCGGACCTCCCAGGTCTCGCCGCTGTAGAGCAGGTCCTGGAGCGTTCCGGGGCCGGTCCGCTCGACCTCGCGCTCGACCTGCTTGACCACCTCGGCGTCGTAGCGCGGAGCGTCGACGGCGCGGAAGACGCCGATCGGGGTCGGGAAGTGGGGCGGCAGGAGCTGTGCTGCGAGGAAGGCGAGGCTCGGGCTCTCGACCGTCTCGTTCCAGGTCAGGCAGTCGTCTTCGGAGACGCCGTCACCCAGCTCGACCACCTCCGGCCGCAGACCGTCGAGGCGGATGCCGTGCTTCGTCTCGCCGCCCCAGACGAGCGGCTTGCCGTGCTCGAGGTGGAGTGTGCGCTCGACCCGCCCCTCCTTGTCGGTCATGTACTCGAAGGCGTGGTCGTTGAAGATGTTGCAGTTCTGGTAGATCTCGACGAACGCCGAGCCCTGGTGCGCCGCCGCGCGCCGCAGCGTCTCCTTCAGGTGGGGCTGGAAGATGTCGACGGTGCGGGCGACGAAGGTGGCGCCGGCACCGAGCGCCAGGGCGAGGGGGTTGAAAGGCCGATCGACCGAGCCCTGGGGCGTCGACTTGGTCCGCTTGCCGACCTCGCTGGTCGGCGAGTACTGCCCCTTGGTCAGCCCGTAGATCCGGTTGTTGAACATCAGGATCTTCACCCCGACGTTCCGCCGCAGGACGTGGATCAGGTGGTTGCCGCCGATCGACAGCGAGTCGCCATCGCCCGTCGCGATCCAGACCTCCAGATCGGGCCGGCTCATCTTCAGGCCCGTGGCGATCGCCGGCGCGCGGCCGTGGATCGAGTGGAAGCCGTAGGTGTTCATGTAGTACGGGAAGCGGCTGGAGCAGCCGATCCCGGAGACCACCACGAACTTCTCCTTCGGCACCCCGAGCTCCGGGAAGACCGACTGGACGCCGGCCAGGATGGCGTAGTCGCCGCAGCCGGGGCACCACCGGACCTCCTGGTCGCTCTGGAAGTCCTTGCGGGTCAGGGTCGCCGTCTCGGTCATGGCAGAAGCTCCAGCAGCCGGTCCTCGATCTCGGAGCGGAAGAAGGGCCGCCCCTGCATCTTGGTCATCGAGATCACGTCGACCAGGAAGCGGGCCCGCAAGAGCAGCGAGAGCTGCCCCAGGTTCATCTCCGGCACCAGCACCCGCTCGAAGCGCGAGAGTACCTCGCCCAGGTTGGCCGGGAACGGGTTGAGCCAGCGCAGGTGCGCGCGCGAGACGATGTGCCCCTTCTCCGCGAGGTTGCGGACCGCGCCCTTGATCGCGCCCTCGGTCGAGCCCCAGCCGAGGACCAGCACGCCGCCCGACGCGGGCCCTTCGACCTCGAGGTCGGGCACGTCCCGCACCACCCGGGCGACCTTCTCGGCGCGCAGGTGGGTCATGCGCTCGTGATTGACCGGGTCGTAAGAGACGTTGCCCGAGCCGTCCTGCTTCTCCAGGCCGCCGATCCGGTGCTCGAGCCCCGGCGTGCCCGGCACCGCCCAGGGGCGGGCGAGCGTCTCCGGATCGCGCGAGTACGGCTGAAAGTCCTCCGCCCGGGTGTGGAACTCGGGGGCGAAATCGGGCAGCTCCTCGACGTCCGGCAGTTTCCACGGCTCCGAGCCGTTGGCGATGTAGCCGTCCGAGAGGACCACCACCGGCACCATGTAGCGGATCGCCGTGCGCGCCGCCTCGAGCCCGGCCCAGAAGCAGTCCTGGGGCGAGCTCGCGGCGATCACCGGCACCGGCGACTCGCCGTTCCTGCCGAAGAGCACCTGGAGGAGGTCCGACTGCTCGGTCTTGGTCGGCAGACCGGTCGACGGGCCGCCGCGCTGAATGTCGCAGACCACGAGCGGCAGCTCGACCATCACGGCGAGGTTCATCGCCTCGGCTTTCAGGGCGATTCCCGGGCCGGAGGACGCCGTGACCCCGAGGCTGCCGCCGAACGAGGCGCCGATCGCGGCGCAGACGGCGGCGATCTCGTCCTCGGCCTGGAAGGTCGTCACGCCGTAGCTCTTGAACTGGGCGAGCCCGTGAAGGAGCTCCGACGCGGGCGTGATCGGGTAGGCGCCGAGGAAGAGTGGCAGACCCGACTTGCGGCTCGCCGCGACCAGGCCGAGGGCGAGCGCCTCGCTGCCGTTGATGTTGCGATAGGTGCCGGGCGCTAGCTTCGCCGGCTGCACCTCGTAGCGCGCCTGGAAGAACTCGTGGATGTCGGCGTAGTTCCAGCCCGCCTCGAGCACTCGGATGTTCGCCGCCGCCAGCTCCGGCTTGCCGGCGAACTTCTTCTCGAGCCAGCGCACCGTGTTGTCGAGCGGCCGGTGGAACAGCCAGTAGACGATTCCCAGGGCGAAAAAGTTCTTGCAGCGGTCCTTGTCCTTGACCGTGAGCTCCGTGTCTTCGAGCGTGCGGCGGGTGAGGGTGGTGAGCTCGACCCGGTGCACCCGGAAGCCGTCGAGCGTTCCGTCCTCGAGCGGGTCCCTCTCCAGGTTGGCGCGCGAGAAGTTGCGGTCCTTGAACTCGTCGGTGTTGACGATCACGACGCCGTTCGGCTTCACGTCGGGCAGGTTCTTGACCAGCGCCGCCGGGTTCATCGCCACCAGGACGTCGGGCGCGTCGCCCGGCGTGTGGATGTCGTAGTCCGCGATCCGCACCTGGTAGGCCGAGACCCCCGGCAGGGTGCCGGCGGGGGCGCGAATCTCGGCCGGAAAGTCGGGCAGCGTCGCGAGGTCGTTGCCGAAGAGCGCCGAGGTCGCGGTGAACTGCCCCCCCGTGAGCTGCATGCCGTCGCCCGAATCCCCCGCGAAGCGGACGACCACGTCGTCCACGCGCTGCCGGGGTTTGGCCGAAGGGTCGTCTCTCTGGGTGTCGGCGATCGCCATCGTGGTGAGGTCTCCGCGTCGACGTCGTGCGTCCGCTGCTCGGTGCCGGGCTACCCCGGATCATAGCAAGCGGCAACGCCTTCGAGACGGGGACGATTCCGCACCCGCGGCCCACGCCACCTCCTCTCCCAGTGCAATCGAGAGACGATAGGGTACGAGGCCGCAGCCACGAGACGAGAGCATGAGCCTTCCCCCGGTCCGACACCGCGACGCCGACAGTCTGGTCGCCCGGGTCTACGACGCGGTCGATCGCGACTTCTTCCCGGCTCCGCCCCTGGTGGTGCATTCGCCTTCGCCTGTGCTCCTGGCTGGGGTGTGGACGCTGTTCCGGGAGGCGGTGCTGTGCGGCGAGGCCCCCCGCTCCTGGAAAGAGGCGACCGCGGCGGCGGTGGCCCGGGCCAACCGCTGTCCGTTCTGTATCGAGGCCCACACGATGTTCCTCCACGGGCTTGGCGCCCACGCCGAGGCGCGCTGGCTCGCCGCCGAGGGAAAAACCCCACCGCCCGCGAGCGAGCTCGCCGCCATCGTCCGGTGGGCGTCCGCCGTGCGCTCGCCCGGCGCGCCTGCGCTCCGGGAGCCGCCCTTCGGCGCGCAGTGGGCGCCGGAGCTCGTCGCGACGGCCGTGGCGTTCCAGTACATCACCACGATCGCGACCGTCTTCCTGGACTCGACGCCGATCCCCCGGGGCTTCCGCTGGATGAGCGGAACGGTCCGCCGGGTCGGCGGAGCCGTGCTCTCGGGCCGCCTCGACCGGCGGCTCCCCCCCGGCCGCTCGCTCGAGCTCCTGCCCGACGCCCGACTCCCTTCCGACCTGTCGTGGGCCGCACCCGACCCTTTCGTGGCCGGCGCCCTGGCGCGGCTGGCGGCTTACGTGGACGACGCGGGGGCGCGAAGCCTCCCGCCGGCGGTACGCACCCTGGTGGCCGACGCCGTCGGCGGCTGGTACGGCGAGACGGCCCCGCTGGGCAGCGCGTGGATCGACCGCGCCCTCGGCCGCGCACCGGATCTGGCGGAGGACGACCGGGGGCCGGCCCGCCTC